>DATJPR010000124.1:0-22557 GCA_035506295.1 Bacteroidota bacterium
CGCTTTGATCGCCAGATAGAATGCTCCTTCCGCGAACTGCCGAACTCGCCCGTCCACCGAACGCGTCCCCTCCGGAAACAGCATCACCGAACATTTGTTCTCGAGGACCTTCTCGGCGGCGATGAGCGCCCGTGCTCCTGATCCGCGGTCCTTCCGGTCGATGGGAATGTCTCCCGCCAGGCGCAGCATCCATCCCACGAACGGAAGTGAAAACAACTCACGCTTGGCCACCCACTTCATCTCCCACGGCAGCCGCGACAGGATGGGGATATCCGCCATCGATTGATGGTTGCTCACTACGACGTACGGCCTGCGAGGATTCTCGACGGATACTCCGTCGATTCCTATGCGCCAGAAAGGGTTCACGCGCGTCATCGCAACTCCCAGCCGACGGAAGGCATAGCCGGTGCGGTACCGGACAGGGTCCCGGTCAATCAGACGCATGAACAGGAGGACAAAGAACCACACAAGGATGAGAATGCACACCGTGACCCAGACATAGAGGGAGATGACAAACCGGCGGGCCGATTTCATGCGGAGAGGGCATCTTTCGACTGGTGCGGGACAGGGACTTCTTCGCGACGGAGGAATGTCTGACATCCCGAGCAGTGAACCGTACGAACGGCGACTTCATAGCATCTGCCGTCATCCGCAATGCGACGTTCCCGTGTTTCGGTGGTGTTCACAGTGCGAACGACGCGGCAGCGGGGGCAATATTCGATTGGCATGGCAGGACCCTCTTCGCATCGAACGGCGGATGGTATAGCCAAAGATACGTCGATCAACAGCAAGAATCCACATGGTTTTTGCGGGCCCGCCTGGGGGAAGGGAACCCACGGAGGTGTTCATGTGTTCTTTGTATGAACTTCAATAATTGAAACTCAAATGAATCAACGAGCCTGCGACCAGTACGGCGCGCGTCTTTCACGGTCGCTTGATCTCTGGGTCAAACTTGCACGGTCGTTCACGACCATTCAGCACACGGCGGAGGAGCATGTGCGTTCCCTGGGGCTGACCCTGCCCCAGTTCGGCGTCCTCGAATGCCTCGGGCACAAGGGGGAACTGACGTTTACGGAGCTCAGCCGGAAGCAGCTGGTCAGCGGTGGAAACATGACGGTGGTCGTCGACAACCTCGAGAAAGAGGGGATCGTCGAACGTTCGCGTTGTCTCGAGGACCGGCGTCAGGTCTTCGTGCGGTTGACTCCCAAAGGGAAAAAGCTCTTTGATCGCATCTTCGCCCAGCATGCCGAGGTGATCGCCGACAGCGTATCGGGGATCACTCCCGAAGAACAAGAACGCCTCGCGATGCTTCTCAAAAAGTTGGGAACTGCGGCGGCGAAGTCTGGCCCCGGCGAACGGAAAGAGCAACGGCGAAGGATACGGCGCGTCGCGAGGTGATTTGGTCAGCTGAAGAGTACGGATGATGTTTCTGGAATCTCTCTCTACAATTCCACGGAGGTCGATACATGAAGTTCGCAGTTGCTGTCATGAGTGCTCTCGTTCTCGTTTCGTCAGCGGCCCTCGGCCAGGGAACCGCCTGGAGGATGGATCCCGCGCACAGCAAAGTCGAGTTTGGCGTGAAGCACATGGTCATCTCCGAAGTCACGGGCATCTTCAAGGAATTTGATGCGACACTCTCCTCGAGCAAGCCGGATTTCACTGACGCCGTCTTCAGCGCGAACATCAAGACCGCCAGCGTCAGCACGGACAACACCATGAGGGACAACCATCTTCGCTCGGACGACTTTCTGAATGCGGAGAAGTATCCGGCGATCACGTTCAAGAGCACCAGGGTGGAAAAAACGGGGGATGACAGCTACAAGGTGTACGGTGATCTGACGATCCGCGATGTCACAAAGCCCGTGATCCTGGATACGAAACTGAACGGCGTGATCAAGGATCCGATGGGAAACCAGCGTGCAGGATTTACAGCGACGACGTCGATCAACCGTTTCGATTACGGCGTGAAATGGAACAGAGCGATCGAGACGGGCGGACTGATTGCGGGGGACAAGGTGACTATTACGCTCAATATGGAATTCGTGGCTCCCAAGGGGAGCTGATCCACGCTCCATCCGCGGGCTCCTGGTGGGGGAGCCCCGGATGGATCTCCTCGCTCTAGCCTCGCTTGGGACCTGCCTGCCGGACTTCTTGCGGACATCCCGCCTCGTACTTCTTGAAGTTCTCGATGAACCTCGCGGCGAGCTCGCGGTACTTTTTCGTGTACGCCTCGGCATCCGGCCAGGACGAGGCAGGGTTCAACACGCCCGCTGGAACATCGGCGCATTCCTGGGGGACGGCGAACCCGAACACCGGATCGACAGCATAGGGGACCTTGAGCAGGGATCCGCTCAGGGCGGCGTTCAGGAGGGCGCGCGTATGGCGGATGCTGATGCGCTTCCCGACGCCGTAGGCCCCGCCGATCCATCCGGTATTCACCAGCCAGCAGTGGACGTTGTGCCGGAGGATCTTCCTCTTGAGGAGATCCGCATAGAACGACGGATGATGGACCATGAACGGAGCGCCGAAACAGGTGCTGAACGTCATCTCCGGCTCCTTCCCCAGCCCGACTTCCGTCCCGGCGATCTTCGACGTGTAACCGGAAATAAATTGATACAGCGTCTGATCGGGAGTGAGTTTTGCGATCGGCGGCATCACTCCCGAGGCATCGCAGGTCAGAAGAATGATGTTCTTCGGGTGCCCGCCGGATTTTTCCGGCACCGCGTTGTCGATGAACTCCAGCGGATACGATGCCCGTGTGTTCTCCGTGACCGAGGCATCGTCAAGATCGATCGCGCGGGTCACCGGATCGAACGGGACGTTTTCAAGAATCGTCCCGAACCGTTTCGTGCAGGCATAGATCTGCGGCTCGGCGGTCGATGACAGGTTGATGACCTTCGCGTAGCATCCCCCCTCAAAATTAAACACCCCGTTGTCGCTCCAGCCGTGTTCATCGTCGCCGATGAGCTTGCGGTGGGGATCGGCGCTCAATGTCGTCTTGCCTGTCCCGGAGAGGCCGAAGAATATCGCCGAGTCGCCATCCGCGCCGATGTTCGCCGAGCAATGCATCGGCATGACGCCTTCAAGAGGGAGAAGGTAGTTCAGGATCGTGAAGACCGATTTCTTGATCTCGCCGGCGTAGGCGGTGTTGCCGATGATGCAGAGCCGCTGCGAGAAGTTCAGGACGATGAAGGTGTTCGTCGGAGTACCGTCGATCTGCGGTATGCCTTTGAACGACGGGACACAGATGACGGTGAAATCGGGTACGTGCCGGCGATACTCTTCGTTCGTGGCCGGGAGGAGGAACATGTTTCGAGCGAAGTGACTGTGCCAGGCCAGCTCCGTGATGATGCGGATGGGCATCCGGAATTCGGGATCGGCGCCGGCGAAACAATCCTGCACAAACACATCCCGCCCCTGGAGAAAGCCCGCGAGCCTGCTGAAGAGCTCGTTGAACTTCTCGGCGCTGAACGGTCGGTTGTATTCGCCCCACCACACATGCTCTTGCGACGTCGGCTCCTGGACAACGAACTTGTCCGCGGCGGATCGGGCGGTGTGCTTGCCCGTGAAGGCCACGATCGGTCCATCACGGGTGATGCGCGCTTCCCGGCGGAAACTGATTTCCTCGTACAGGGCCTCGGTCGGGAGGTTCCAGTAAACGGTCGCAAGCTGGGTGAGGCCGTGGTTTTCGAGCCCGAAGTCACTTTTCCGGGCGGATGCTTCAGCCTGAGTCGGAGTCTTAATGTCGAGAATGTTGTTCATAGCCAGTCCCGTACCAGTTTGCGATCACCGATATAGATTTCGTTGGGCGAATTGGGGTCGAGTGCCCATTTGATGCGTTCAACCCCCTGGGTAACATCTTTCACCGTCGTTGCATAGCTCAAACGGAGATGGCCCTCCATCCCGAACTCTTTGCCGGGCACCGTCACCACGAGAGCCTTCTTCAGCAGGAACTTCGAGAGCTCGACCGAGTTCTTGTTGTAGGCGCTGAAATCGGGGAGACAGTAATACGTTGCATCCGGTTTGATCAGCTTGACCCCGTCGAACGAAGTCAATTCGTTGACCATCACTCTCCGGTTGTTTTCGAGCGTCAGCCGGAGAGCTTCCACGGTGCTCTGAATTCCCGTCATCGCCCCCTCGGCTGCGGCCTGCAGAAGCAGTGATGTGCACGAGGTCGTCTGCGCCTGAACATTCAGCATCACGCCGGTGATCGCTTTGTTGGCGATCGACCAACCGATGCGAAATCCCGTCATGCCGTACAGTTTGGAAATTCCGTTGATGGAGATGACCCGTGTCGATTCGATATCTTTCTTCGTGAACTTGTATGCAGGCGTGGCGCTCTTCCCCTCGAAGACAAGCTTGTGATAAATGTCATCCGTGATCATGTAGATCCCCTTCTTCTCGCAGAACTCGACGAGCTCGGCGATCAATGAATCGGGATAGATCACGCCCGAGGGGTTGTTCGGGCTGTTCACGATAATTGCCTTCGTGTACGAGCTCACGGCCTGTTCAATCTCTTTCATCCGGGGGAAGAAGCTCCCGTCCTCCGGTCGTACCACCACCGGGACGCCGTAGACCATCTTAATCATTTCCGGATAGCTCACCCAATACGGAGCGAGGAGAATGACCTCATCCTGGGGATTGAGGAGGGAGAAGAGGACGTTGAAAATCGCCTGCTTCGCGCCTGCCGCAACGAGAATCTGCTCCGGTTCGGGGACCCGGTCATAGTTCTCTTCGGTGTATCTGATGATCGCCCGTTTCAGAGAAGGGATACCGTCCGTGGGAGTGTATTTGATGTCTCCGGCGGTGAGTTTGGCGGCGGAACTCAGGATGGCGTTAATCGGGGCCTTGTTCTTGGGTTCTCCGATGCCCAGGTGAATCACTGCTTCCCCTTTTTCGCGGAGAAGCCGGGCCTGCTCGTTGAGAGCAAGGGTCGGGGATTCGGCAATGGAGCGGGCGAGCTGGCTGATGCTCATGGAAGATGAACCTCCAGGATGGTGCAGCGATGGAACGGGGAAAGGCTTGTCAATGAAGCATGCCGGCGGGGACGATGCCGGGGCCGAGATTTGCGTCTGGAATCTACGAAGAACTCTTTTCCCTAGCAAGGCATCAACCGGAACCCATGAGAAAGCGAATATACGTTTACCAGCTTATTGCCGACCACTGGCGCGATATGTATCTTCGACCCGACGTCCAGCTCTTTGTTTTCGCGATTTGACAGGGTTCATATCGCTCCTTCTCCATTGCGACTCGCCGCGCTCCTTTCGGGAACACCAATCCCATGTGTGCGATACGCACTCCTCGCATGAAGGGGGACTTTGGTCTCGGCGTGAGCGGACAATGAAATCCCCACTACAGGCGCTCTCAGTACGGAGGCATCATGCGCAAGAGTTCTCTCCTTACCATCTGTCTGTTCACGTTTGTCGTTGCCCTCCTGTTGCTCCCGGGGTGCAAGAAAAGCGACAGCTCACCGATCGGCCCTGAAGGTTCGGTCTCATCACTGAATGCCAACGGAACCCTTTCTCCACTGTCACGCACGCAGGTCCAGGGGACCGTCTTTGTGACGGATCAGACCGGCGCTCCCGTGACCGGTCTGGCAGCGACGAATTTTTCGGCGAAGCTGTACTTCGGGACCGGGATTGCCAAGGTCACTGCCGATTCCTTGACCGGGGTGGTGTCTGTGCAATCGACATCGCAAAGCGGCAAGAAGGTCGCCGTCGCGATGACCATGGACTACAGCGGCAGCATGTTCATGGGCTCGTATGACACGGTTGCGATGCAATACAACCGCATCCTGGACATGCAAAAAGGGGTCAAAGCGTTCGTCAACGCAATGAGCGCCGGCGATGCCGCCGAGGTCATCAAGTTCGGCAGCGACGTCGACTTCGTCTATCCGTTCTCCAGCTCGAAGACCGGACTCCTCCTTGCCGCTGACAGCGCCTCGTACGACCGTGATTTGACGGCTCTGTACCAATCCATCTACAAGGGCTTACAGGACGCAAGTGCGCTCTCCGCTTCAACCTATGCCCGCGCGGTTGTGGCGTTCACTGACGGTGGAGAAAACAACTCCAGCGTGTCGCGGGCAGATCTTTTCACCCTTGCCTCGGCGAACGGGATCCCCGTGTACACGGTCGGACTCATCGATTCCGCCGATCACTCAGTCCCTCCGGGCCTGAACAGCTTCCAAGAAGAGGACCTGGTGGCGATCGCCGACTCGACAGGCGGGTTGTACTACTACGCCCCGAGCGCAAGTCAACTGGCACAGGTTTACCAACTAATCAGCGGAGCGCTCTCGAACGCCACGCAAGTGACCATCACGTGGCCCAGCACCGGATTGCCCGCGTCCGGGACCACCGTCAGAGCGATTATCACGATCTCGTACAACGGCGTAACCACGCAGGTCGTCAGGACATATTTCATCCCGTAACGGTTGCCTACGCACTGCAATCCAGCGCCCACGAGCAAATGCGTGTGGGCGCTTTTTTTTGTATATTGGGCGCCACTCCCTGACAGAAGGAAAGCTCCATGAAGCGCGGATCAATGCTCTGGGTACTTGCATTCATCATCACGTTGGCTTCGGCGATCTATCAGCGCATGACCGGCCCGACGTATCCTTCGAGCGGATCCGCAGAGATCGGATCAACGACGGTACATTACCGGTTGCTGCGGAGCTTTGAAACGGGAGGGGATGCCCCGGTGGAGGTCGCCGTCCCCGACACGGCGGTCCACGGGAGGCTCGAATGGAAGCGGTACAAGACCAATGACGCCTGGACGGTGGTTGCGATGACGGAAAAGGGGGGCGTGCTCGCTGCACGACTTCCCCGGCAACCTGCCGCGGGGAAACTGGAGTACCGGGTTATCCTGACTTCAGCGGGGACGGAGACGGTTCTGCCGAACGAGGGGGGTGTTGTCCTGCGCTACAAAGACGAAGTCCCGGCCGCGATTCTGATCGTGCACGTGCTCGCGATGTTCTCCGGAATGTTGCTCTCCACTCGAGCCGGCCTGGAGATCTTCAACGCCACGCCGAGGTTCCCCCCGCTCATCCTCAGCACGATCGGATTGCTGACCCTCGGCGGAATTATCATGGGACCAATCGTGCAGAAATATGCGTTCGACGCATACTGGACGGGCTGGCCGTTCGGCCATGATCTTACCGACAACAAGACGATCTTCGCGCTGCTCTGCTGGCTGGCCGCCCTGTATGCCATCCGCAGAGGGAAAAGCGCGAAGGCATGGGCGCTTGGCGCAGCGATCGTCACGTTCCTGGTCTTCTTGATTCCGCACAGCGTGCTCGGGTCAGAGCTCGACTACAACGCTCTCGACCGACAGGCCGGGCGGCAAGCGGTGACTATCGATTCTCTTTCTCATCCTCATCCATAGGCGACGCGTCGTCGTCTCGGGCGCGATCGCGGACGAAGGCGGCCCTGACCGGGGAGGGCATCGGAATGCCTGCACCGCGCACGGATGACCACACGACCTGATTCAATGCCGCCTCCGGTGCGACGTCCTCCCGGCTGAAATCCATCGAGTTGCTTTCCACCTGTCCGAGGGCGCCACGCGGGTTCCTTTCGTCGAGACGTATTTTCGATTGTCGCTTCGTGTACGGCGTGAAGTCCGGCTGTGATGTCAGGCTTGCCGCCATCGGCGTCGCCGATGCGTCAAACTGCGACATCGGCGGAAGGCCGAGAAGGAGCTCCATCGTGCGCACCATCCCGCTGGTGCTATACGGCGTATTGTCGACATAGTGCCGTCGGGTGTAGGGAGAAATCATGAGTCCCACCGTTCGATGCGCGTCCACATGATCGGGGCCATTCTGGGCATCGTCCTCGATCACGAAAATCGCGGAGCTTTTCCAGTACGGGCTGTGCGAAATACGTTCGACAAGCATGCCGAGCGCGAGGTCGTTCTGGGCTTCGTACGCTCGAGGCGTAAGCGCCCCGGCGGCAGTCCCTTCGGTATGATCATTCGGAAGTTTGATGATCTGGAATTGCGGGAGGTCTCCCGTTCGCTCATACTCGGAGAACTCTTTTTCCCAGGCATCGATGCGCTTGACGTCGGAATAAGCCAGGTCCCATCCCCAGTAGAAGGGTGCAACGTGGCCGACAAGCGAGGGCGTCAACCCCCGCGCTGAATCGCCTTCGCGTGCCGGGTTCTCAACGAACTCCCCATAGGTCCGGTAGCTGACGTTGTTGCGCGCGCAATCGTCCCAGATGTAACCTGCCGAAGGGTACACCACAGGAAATCCCCCCTCAAATTCGTACTCGCCACCGCGCCCCCCGTACGACGTCGGCCAGCTCTTCTCCGTGTAGTCGGTGGCATAGGCACCCATCGACCATTGATGGCCGTCGGCGCTCACCTCGGCATCGCAGAAGAGATTGTCATAGAGCGTGAACTCTTTCACGAGCGCGTGGTGGTTCGGCATCACGCTGTCGGGGAAGAGGCAAAGCTTCGGGTCGCCGTTCCCTTCGTGCAGATCGCCGAAAACCTGATCGTAGGTCCGGTTCTCCTTGATCACGTAAAAGACATGTTGAATCGGCGACGGGTGGCCCGGTGAGGCCCAGAGAGAGGAGGCGCTTTCGGGGGGCGGGTTGGTCTTATGGAACGGAGAATTCAAGTAGACCGCCCGCGTGTCTTCGGAGAGGAGTTCTCCGGTCGGCAAGGGTAACCTTGTGAGGATTCCTTTGAACATGCTTCCGATGTATTCCGACGATTCATGCTTTTCGATTGGTTGCGGTCCGTGCGGGTTGGGACGGGACGAGAACCCCTTCGCACTCGTCACAAAGACGTCGCCCGTGTTCGGGTGGAAGCGGACACAGGTCGGGTACCAGCCCGTCGGGATGAACCCGAGCGATCTGCTCTGTCCCGGGTGCCGCACATCGAACACCGCGAGGCAATTGTTGTCGGCGTTCGCGACAAGCAGCGTTCGGCCGTCGGGGGAGAGGGCCACCGAATTCGGCGTGCTTCCTTCCGGCGCGTTGGGGAACAGCGCAGAGTTCAGCCGTTCGATCACCTTGTCGGTACGGAGATCGATAACGTCGACGGTGTTGGCGTTTGCGCAGGCGACATAGAGGTAGGTGCCGTCGCGGCTCTCGACCATGTCGCAGGGGTGATCATCCGTGGCGATGGTGTCGGTCGACGCAAGCAACGAGGCATCGATGACTGCCACTGCTGCGCTTCCCCAAAGCGAAACATACAACCGCGAACCGTTCCCCGACATCAAGCACGTGTACGGTATCCCGGTCAGAGGGATCTCGTCATCGACGACGCCAAATTGAAGATTCACCCGGTACATGGTCTTGTTCTCGCGGGCGACGACAAACGCATCTTTTCCATCGGGAGTCACGGCAAGCCCGGATGCCCAGACCCGCCCCTTGGGCCAGGGCTCGGCGAGGACAACGGAATCCCTGAATCTGAGGCTGGTTCCGTCGAAGTCATAGCGGAAGATCGCATTGCTGTTCCCCCCTGAGACCAGGAGGGTCTTCCCGTCGGGCGTGAGCGCAAGTCCGAGCCAGGAACGGGTGAGAGGGATGGTGGTGCGGACCTTCCAACCGTCGACGTCGATCACGGAGAGCGACTGCTGACCTGTTCCGTTGTTCGTGACAAATGCCGTTCGTCCGTCGGCCGAGAAGACGAGGTTCAGCGGAAGCTCGCCGAGAGGCAGATGCTCTCCGACAGGAGAGAGCGACCAACCGTTCGGCAGGACGACGCGAGGACCGGGCTCCTGGGACCGTTCGGTTTCTGATGGCGTGCAGCCTGCGACGAGAAAAAGCGTCGCACAGGCGAAGGCGAAGGAATACTTCGCGGAGAGCAGATGGTTCATGACGCTCACGATTCCTGAGTTGTTCGATCCTTAATGTTACCTAACTTAAGCAATGGAAGTCGCCCATTCAAGCAAAGGGAGGGAGCGGCAGGGTCGGCGTTGGATTTGAACTCAAGCGGCTTTTTCATATCTTTCCTTGCTTAACAGGAGACCACCAACTCTCACCTCGGAGACCACTCTTTGGCGACCTTTGCAAAGCGCACGCATACCTGCGGCGAACTTCGTGTTGAGGATATCGGGAAAGCCGTGACACTCAACGGCTGGGTTGACACGCGGCGTGATCTCGGCGGCGTGATCTTCATCGATCTGCGGGACCGGTACGGCCGGACCCAGGTCGTCTTCAACCCGCAAAACGAAGCGACATCGCATGAGCTTGCCAAGATGCTCCGCAACGAATTCGTCATCAGCGTCTCGGGGAAGGTGGAGCTGCGTCCGGAAGGAACGGCGAATTCCGCCCTCGAGACCGGTGAAATCGATGTGATGGCCTCATCGTTGACCATCCTGAACAAATCCGAGACGCCACCGTTCCCGATCGAAGACGAAATTGAAACCGGGGAAGATACGCGGCTGAAGTATCGCTACCTCGATCTGCGAAGGCCGATTCTGCAGAAGAATCTCCTGACGCGCCACCGGATGTACCACATTGTCCACCGGTATTTCGACGAGCGGCAGTTCATCGAGGTCGAGACGCCGGTGCTTATGAAAAGCACCCCGGAAGGCGCCCGGGACTATCTCGTCCCGAGCCGGATCCATCGTGGAAAATTCTATGCCCTTCCGCAATCCCCTCAGACCTACAAACAGATCCTGATGGTCTCCGGCCTCGACCGGTATGTGCAGATTGTG
Source organism: Bacteroidota bacterium (assembly GCA_035506295.1). Taxonomy (GTDB): domain Bacteria; phylum Bacteroidota; class Ignavibacteria; order UBA10030; family UBA6906; genus DATJPR01. The sequence continues at coordinate 10,664 of DATJPR010000124.1, forward strand.
AAGTGTTTCCGGGATGAGGATTTGCGCGCCGACCGACAGCCCGAATTCACCCAGATTGACGTGGAGATGTCGTTTATCGATGAATCCGACATTCAACGGTTGACGGAAGGTCTCATCCAGCAGATGTTCAAGGAGATCAAAGGCGTCGATATTCATCTTCCTTTCCCGCGGCTCACGTACAAAGAAGCGATGGAGTCGTACGGAAGCGATAAACCTGATACCCGGTTCGGCCTCAAGATCCAATGCCTGAACGCGGTCGTGAAGGACTGCGGGTTCAAAGTGTTTGCAGACACGGTGAAGAAGGGCGGAGTCGTATCCGGCTTCGTCGTCCCCGGAGGCGCTGCTTTCACACGGAACCAGATGGACAATCTTGTCGACTTCACGAGAAGCCTTGGTGCCGGAGGACTTGCATACATCAAATGGACGGACGAAGGGCTGGAGACGGCAATCGAGAAATTTCTCGGCAAGCCGCTTGTCGAATCCCTGGCCGAGAAGATGGGCGCCCGTCAGGGAGACCTCATGCTGTTCGTGGCGGACATGTGGGCGAAGGCGTATCCGATTCTCGGCACGCTCAGACTCGAGATGGCCCGCCGGCTCGAGCTTCTCGAGGAAGAGAAGTTCAACCTTCTGTGGGTCACGGAATTCCCCATGTTCGAATGGAGCGCTGAGGAGAAGCGTTACGTCGCGATGCATCACCCGTTCACCTCGCCGCTTCCCGATGATGTGCCTCTCCTGGAATCCGATCCCGGGAAGGTGCGTGCGCGCGCCTATGACCTCGTGCTGAATGGGAACGAGATCGCGGGTGGCAGCATCCGCATCCACGAATCTGATCTTCAGTCAGAAGTGTTCGGCTTACTCGGCATCGAAGCGGAAGAGGCAAAGCGGAAATTCGGTTACCTTCTTGAAGCGTTCCGCTTCGGCGCGCCTCCCCACGGTGGCATCGCCTTCGGCTTCGACCGTATCGCAATGCTGCTGACGCAAAGCAAGTCGATCCGCGAAGTCATCGCGTTTCCCAAGACCGCAAGCGCGGTGTCGCTGATGGACGAAGCCCCGAGCGATGTGGATGATAAACAGCTGAGGGAGCTCCATCTGAGGATCGTTTGAGCACTCCTCTTTCTTCGGTACAGGCGGACCGGTGATGGCGAGAGCCGTGAAATCGAGCATACGCATTGCGAGCGGGCAAGGATTCTGGGGCGATCTGCTGACGGCGCCCGTTGATCAGGTCCGGAAAGGCCCGATCGATTACCTGGTCCTCGACTATCTCGCCGAAGTGACGATGTCGATCCTCCAGAAGCAACGGAGGAAGGATCCATCGCTGGGCTACGCCCGTGATTTTGTTCCCCTGGTGGAAGAGATCCTTCCCGAAATCCTTCACGGGGATGTCCGGGTGGTCACGAATGGTGGAGGCGTCAACCCTGAAGGTTGTGCGAGAGCAATCATGGACGCTGCGGGACGGCGTGGGGGAAACGGAGTGCGAGTCGGGGTAGTGACGGGCGACGATATTCTTGGTAAGCTCGATGACCTCCTGGGCGATGGTATTGAGTTGGCACATATGGAGACTGGTGCACCTCTCTCTTCCGTGCGGGAACGGGTCATCAGTGCCAATGTGTATTTCGGTGCGATGCCCATTGCCCGGGCGCTGGAACAGGGAGCGGCGGTTGTCGTTACGGGCCGCACGACCGATACCGGCCTGACCCTTGCCCCCATGATTGCCGAGTTCGGCTGGCGGCCGAACGACTGGAACAAGATGGCCGCAGGGACTGTGGCAGGGCATATCCTGGAGTGTGGTGGACAGGCCAGCGGGGGCAACTTCGGCGGCGATTGGCGTTCAATTCCTGACCTTGCGCACATTGGGTTTCCCATCGTCGAAGCCCATGCAGACGGCACGTTTGTCGTGACGAAACATGATGGTACGGGGGGGCGGGTATCGCGGGAAACGGTGTCCGAGCAGTTGCTGTATGAAATTGGCGACCCGAAGATGTACATCACGCCCGATTGTGTCGCGGACTTCACATCAATCCAACTTCATGAGCTTGGTGCTAATCGCATTGAAGTAAAGGAGATAACTGGAAGACCGTCGACGGAATACTACAAAGTATCCATCGCCTATTCGGACGGTTACACGGCTTTCGGGACGCTGACCTACGCGTGGCCTGATGCCTTGGCAAAGGCACGGGCTGCCGATGCGATACTCCGGACAAGACTTCGCGATCTTGGTCTCGAGTTCGATGAAGTACGGACGGAATTCCAGGGATATGACGCCTGCCACGGTCCACTTTCGGTCCGGATCGAAGATCCGAATGAGGTCGTCCTCAGGATCGGCGTTCGTGGAAAGGACTATCGGTCTGTAGAGAGGTTTGGGAAAGAGATCGCCCCATTGATCCTTACCGGTCCTCCTTCTGTGACAGGGTTTGCCGGAGGCAGGCCCAAACCGAGCGAAGTCGTGGCATACTGGCCGGCGCTTATTCCCAAAACAGCCGTCGAGCCGCGCTTGCAGGTTCTTGTTGTCGGCGAAACTGAACAAGAGGCGGTCCGTGTTGATTGAGATTCGTCATATCGCTCACGCACGTTCGGGGGATAAAGGGGACACCGCGAATGTTGGAGTGATCGCTTTCGATGAATCGTGGTACCCGATTCTGCGCAAGTACCTTACACCGGAGCGCGTCAAGGAATTCTTCGGTGAAATCGTCATGGGAAGGGTCGAACGGTTCGAGCTCCCCAGTCTTTGGGCGGTCAATTTTCTCCTTCATAACGCGCTCGGCGGCGGCGGAACAGTGTCCCTCAAGCTGGATGCGCAGGGGAAGACCCTCGGAAGCGCCATGCTCCGCATGAAGATCGACGTCGATCAGGGAGACCTGGAAGGGCTGAGACTCCCCGTTGATCGCTCCATCGCGTCGTAGAAAACTACTCTCGATAATCAAGGACAGTGTTGACCATGGTTGAAGAGCTGAAAGATACCATAGCGAAACTGGAAAGCCGTTTGACTGCCCTTCGGGGGTATCTTTGACGTCGACGCGAGGGAAACCGAGATCGCTGACCTTCAGCGCAGGACCGAGGCATCCGACTTCTGGAACGACAACCTCGGCGCGCAGAAGGTCATGCAGCAGATCAGCTCCCAGCGGGAATGGGTGGACGCATGGAATTCCCTGCAGAAGGAGTTGACCGATGCAAAGGGGCTTGTAGAGCTTGCGGAGGAATCGAACGACGCCTCGTTTGCGGCGGAGATCGAGAAAGAAATCGGCGCCATCGACAAAGGGCTGAGCGATCTTGAATTCCGGAACATGCTCAGCGGGGAGGACGACGAGCGGAATGCGTTGCTGACGATCCATGCAGGTGCGGGTGGAACGGAAGCGCAGGATTGGGGGGAGATGCTTCTTCGCATGTATATGCGCTGGTGCGAGCAGAAGGGATACAAGGTTTCTCTCGCCGACAGGTTGGACGGCGACGGTGCCGGGATCAAGAGCGCGACCGTCGAGGTCACCGGGAAATATGCCTATGGATACCTGAAAGCGGAGAATGGCGTCCACCGGCTTGTGCGGATCTCTCCCTTCGATGCAAATGCGCGGCGGCATACTTCGTTCGCCTCCGTGTTTGTGTATCCTGAAGTGGAAGATGACGTCGAGATCGAAGTCAATCCCGCAGACCTGAAGATCGACACCTACCGCTCCGGCGGCAAAGGCGGACAGAACGTCAATAAGGTCGAGACTGCCGTGCGGATCACGCATATCCCGTCGGGAATCATCGTGGCGTGCCAGCAGGAGCGATCGCAGTTCCAGAACCGGGAACGGGCCATCAAGATGCTGAAGTCGCAACTCTATCAGAAGAAGAAGGAGGAAGAGGAGGCCCGGCTGAGTGCGATCGAGAGCACGAAGAAGAAAATAGAGTGGGGGAGCCAGATCCGGTCGTATGTGTTTCAGCCGTACAATCTGGTGAAGGATCACCGGACCGACATCGAAACGAGCAACGTTCAGGCGGTAATGGACGGCGACCTTGACCAGTTCATCAAAGGATATCTTCTGGAGTTCGGCGGGAGACGGCCCTCGTAGGACATGACGTACTCGACGTTTATCGCTCGGCGCTATCTCCGCTCCCGTCGCAACGCAGGGTTCTTTTCCTTCATTGCCGCGATCGCGATCCTCGGTGTCGCTCTCGGGACGGCGGCCCTGATCATCGCGCTTTCCGTTCTCGGCGGCTTCGAACGCGAGATCACGGAGAAGGTGGTGGGTTTCAGCAGCCACGTCCAGATCCTTGCGTTTCAAAACAAGCCCCTGTACAACCCATCGTACACTGACCGCGTTGTCCTTGATTCCATCCCGGAGGTCCGATCCATTTCTCCTTTTGTGCAGCGGGAAGCCCTCATCCGGAGCAGGGAAGGGGTGGACGGCGTCCTGCTCAAAGGTCTGGATCCGGAGAACGACAATTCGACCACGCGGCGCTACATCGTCGAGGGTTCCTATGATCTCGTCCGGGAACCCGGCGGTCCTCCAAAGATCGTTCTCGGGAAGAAACTCGCGGCGCGGCTCGGTCTCGGCATCGGCGGCCGCGCGACGATCTTCGGGATCGGACAGTCTATCAGCGAGGGGCGGACGCGCGTCATGCAATTCACCGTGAGCGGAATCTACGAGAGCGGGATGTCGGAGTACGACGACGCCTACGCGTTCACCGATCTCCAGAGTTCAGAGGAACTCTTTCAACTCGGCACCGCGGTTTCCGGCTTCGATCTTCTCCTCGCCGATCCGTCCCAGGCGGACGAGGTCGCCGACAAAGTCCAGGACATGCTCGGCTACCCGTATTATGGACGCACGGTCTATCAGACCTACCGCAACCTCTTCAGCTGGATTGAACTGCAGAAAAAGCCCATCCCGATTATCCTCGGACTGATCATCATCGTCGCGACCGTGAACATCATCGGGACGGTCCTGATGATGGTCCTCGACAAGACCCGGGAGATCGGCGTTCTGCGGTCGATGGGGGCCACGCGGTGGGGGATCACCTGGATCTTCCTCAGGCAGGGGCTGACCATTGCCTTCATCGGCACGATTCTGGGCAACGCATTTGCGCTCCTGCTCTGCCTGGCCCAGATGGAATTCCATTTCTTCTCCCTTCCGAGTGACGTCTATTTCATGACCACGGTGCCGATACTGCTCCGGCCTGAACAGTTCATTCTTGTCTCGGCACTCACGATCGGCCTTTGCATGCTGTCGGCATTGCTCCCGGCGCGGCTCGCCGCGAGACTGAATCCCGTAACGGCCATCCGGTTCTCGTGATGCGATACGAACGCTTCATAGCGCAACGGTACATCAGGTCGAAGCGCCAGCTCCGATTCATCACGATCATCATGATGGTGTCTGTCATCGGGATCACGGTGGGCGTTGCCGCGCTCATCATCGTGCTCTCGGTCTTCAACGGGTTCAACGGCGTGGTGACAAGCGTTCTCGTTTCCTTCGACCCGCATATCCGGGTCGAGGCGAAGCAGGGCAGCGGCATGACGATCAGCCCCGATATCATACGGCGTATTCTCTCCGACCCCAGGGTGGAGGCAGCGGCGCCGGTGGCGAGCGGCAAGGGATTGCTGATGACGTCGTCGGTGAACCGGGTCGTCGAAATTCGTGGCGTGTCGGATTCTGCCATCGGCGAGGTGTCCGGTGTGGCACGAAGCGTCGTCCTGGGAAAATTCCGTTTCAACGATGTGCCGGGCCGGAGCGGCATCGTGCTCGGACTGGCGCTCGCCGATCGTCTTGGCGCCATCGTCGGGAGCGAGATCACGATCGTGAGTCCCGTGGGCGTGGATGCGATGCTCACGCAGTTCGGACAGCCGTTGAGCCAGCGATGCACGGTGGTGGGAATCTATGATTCACGGAACAAAGATTACGACGCGCACTATGCATACGTTTCTCTCGCGACAGCCCAGCGCCTGTTCGATCTCAATGAACGGGTGACCGGCATCGATATCCGGCTTCACCAGTTCTCGGAGGCTGAGCAGGTGAAGGAGTCCCTCCTCAAGTTTGTGCCTGCCTCGCTGAGCGTGTCGACGTGGTACGACATCCACAAGAGTCTGTACTCCGTCATGAAGGTGGAGCGATGGAGTGCATACATCATTCTCTGCCTCATCGTCGGCGTTGCATCGTTTAACGTCCTTGGCTCGCTGACGATGGGGGTCATCGAGAAGCGGCGGGATATCGGCGTTCTCAAAGCCCTCGGATCGACCAGGGCAAGCATTATCCGGGTGTTCATGGTGGAGGGTGTGTTGGTGGGCTCCATCGGGACCATGGCAGGATTACTGATCGGGTACGTCGTGTGCTTCTTACAAATCAAGTACAGTCTGTTTCCACTCGACACTTCGGTATACATTATTCCTGCCATTCCTGTGGAGTTTCGTCTCATGGATTTCTTCTCGGTATCGTTCGCGTCACTTGTTCTCAGCACATTGGCTTCTCTCTATCCCGCCTTTCGTGCCGCTGCTCTTCAACCAGTTGAGGCAATCCGATGGGAGTAAGCAGGCCCCCGGCGAAATCTACAGGTGCCGTCCGACCGATCCTGTCCGCCAAAAGCGTCACAAAAACATTCCAGATCGGAAAAGACCGGTCAAACAAACTTGTCGTCCTGCGGGGAGTTTCGCTCGATGTCATGCCTGGCGAGGTGATCGCAATCGTCGGAGCTTCGGGCGCGGGAAAAAGCACACTCCTCCACATCCTCGGCACGCTTGACCGGCCCACATCTGGTGAGATCGCGTTCGAAGGAAACGATCTTTCGAGCATGGGAGATGACCAGCTGGCTCATTTAAGAAACGATCGGATAGGCTTTGTTTTTCAGTTCCACCATCTTCTGCCGGAGTTTACCGCACTCGAAAACGTAGCGATGCCCGCTCTCATACAGGGGAAATCCCTCTGGTCGATTAGGGGAAGGGCACTCGAGCTGCTGAAGGAGGTGGGACTGGAGGACCGGGCCGAGCAGAAGCCCCCCAAGATGTCGGGAGGGGAGGCGCAGAGGGTGGCCGTCGCCCGGGCGCTTATGAATCAGCCCGGAATCGTGCTCGCGGACGAGCCTACGGGCAACCTTGACAGCGCAAATGCTGAGATTTTGCACAATGTTATCTGGGAATACAACAAGCGGACAGGTCAGACGTTTATTATTGTGACACACAATGAATCACTTGCCAGGCAGGCGGATCGGGTTCTTCGGATCGCTGATGGCATCCTCCAGCAGCAATGAAGAAGCGGCTAATTTTAGCGGCGGTGGGGTGGGCATCGCGTGCCCGACCACTGCAGAAAAGAGATGGGTGATGAGGAAAAAACACTTGACATTCATTTCCGAATCGCTATCTTTAAGGGCGACCTTTACGACAGTTTATCCCCTGGCTGTTGTAAATTCATAGGTCGAGCCCGGCGTTCCCCCCAGCGCTGGGCTTTTTATTAGGGACATGGTAGATCGTCGTTTTGTTAAGGAGTAGCAGGTTATGGCAAAACCCATCCGAAAGAAGGAACTCCAGCGCCACCGGGTCTCCAAGGAGGATGTCCTTCCTCTTGGGAAAGAGAACTTCCGCATAATCGGGATTGGGATCCTGGTTATTGTGGCAGGGTACCTGGCAATGTTGGAAGGCTCAGTTGAAGGATTTCTCCCTCTGGTTCTCGCCCCAATTCTCCTCGTTGCAGGGTATTGCGTGATCGTGCCGATCGGGATCATGTACCGGAAAAAGGAGCGACCTGCCTCAGAGACCGCGCCGAAAACTGCATGATCGGCACTCCTTTGGGGGCGAATGGCATCCTCTCACTACCGGCTGTTGGGGTGAGGAACAAGTGAAACTCCACTTCATGAAACACGCGTGGAGAGCCACGCGATGGGGACGAGCCGTGGCGGTAATCGTCGTCGCGGCTCTTGGCTCGCTCTTCGTCGGTGAAAGAGTGCTTTGCGGAGAATTGCCTCGTACGAACCTCTCGACTCTTCAACTGCTCGCTCGGGATCTCGGGAAAAAACTCGGAGAGAGTCTTCATGCAGAAGACTCCAGTTCTCTGGATATTGTCCTTCGCCCGAGCGATCAGGCGTGGATTCTTCAGGGTCCATTCACGGAAGGGCTCTCGACCACCGGTCGGAAACCAGTCATTCGTGATGGAGATCTCTCAGCCGAATGCACAATATCAGCCATGAGTGTGACGTACGAGAATAGCCGGAGGGAATCGATGTTCGGCGACAGGGTTGTGGATCGGGTCGTGAACCTTCAGCTTCGCGCGCTGGTGTCCGAACGACGGAGCGGGCGGATTCTCTGCAATACGGAATATGCGACGACCTCGCGAGACACCGTCGAGGTGTCAGTGATCCCGCGTCTCGAGGATGCGACGATTCCGGAAACAAAGGGGCAGCTCCCGCAGGAAGGATTCTTCTCGACATTTGCGGAACCGCTGATCATGATCGGCGCGGTAGCCGTCTCGGTGCTGCTCCTGTTCCACGTGAGAAGCTGAGGTCGGGTGGACGCTGGCCGCAAAGGAATATTCCTCACTATTGTTGCGTTATGCCTCTGCGTTGTCTTGCCCGCAGACGGAGGCGTGGTTGCGCGCACCGAAGGGGACACGTCGTCAGTCAGAATGCTCTGTCTCGGCGATGTGAACCTGGGCAGACATGTCGGGCAGGTAATCCTCAGGGGAGACACGCTCTATCCCTGGCGAAAGATTCGAGACACGTTGAGACGGTACGATGTGGTCTTTGCGAATCTCGAATCGAACCTCTCCGACCAGCATGGGAAGACGGAGGACCCGGCCTCCAACGTCGTGTTCACCGGTCCGCCTGCCGGTGCGGCGTCGCTGCGGGAAGGTGGCATAACGTTGGTCTCGACCGCGAACAATCACGCGTTGGATTTTGGATCGGGGTCGGTGCAACAGACGTGCGCGTTTCTGGATGAAGCAGGCATCGCGCATGCAGGGAGTTCGGCTGATTCCTCGGGTGTGTACCGTCCGGCAACGTTCACGTCGGGGGGGATTCGGTTCGCGCTCTTTGCGTGCACGGCCCTGATGAACGGGGCGCGCAACAGCTCCTGGTCGCGGTGGGTGGCAGCGGAGGACACGGGAGCGATCTTCCCGAGGATTCGGATGCTCCGGGATAGCGTTGATGTGGTGATCGTCAGCATCCATGGCGGGACGGAATATGGAAAGTCCCCGGCGCCGGAGATCGTCCAATTCGCCCACGAAGCTGTCGATGCGGGGGCGGATATCGTGTTGGGGCATCACCCACATGTCCCGTACGCTGTCGAAACCTGGCATGGGGGAGTGATTGCGCCGTCACTCGGCAATTGCGTTTTCAAGCAACCTTTCGAATATTGGACGCAACGGAGTTTCGCGTTGTCCCTGGAGTTTTCCCGAAGAGGCGGCGGGGCCATCGAAATCGCCGTGCGCACACTTCCGCTCCGTGCGGATTATCAACCCTGGTTTCTTGCTCCCGGGCCGGAATACCAGACCGTCATGAAACGGGTCGGTTCAATCAGGAATCCTGTTTTCGCGAAGAGAAGATCATGAGTGTCCGTCTGAAGTTGTCGTCCATCGTCCTGATGTTCGTGTCGTTGGTCATCCCCGTGTTGCTCGCCGGCTGCGGTTCGTCGGAAGCGGTCAAGGAACTCACCGCCGACGACCGGTTCAAGCACGCGAAAGCGCTCTATGACGATCGCGACTACCTTGAAGCGATCAATGAGTTCACCGTGATCACCCTGCAGAATCAGGGGAGCTCCGTTGCGCCTGAGGCGCAGTACTATCTTGCGGAATGCCGGTTCGATCGAGGCGAATATCTTCTTGCAGCGTTCGAGTACCAGGTCTTGAGGCGGAACTATCCCGCGAGTCCGCGTGTGGGCGACGCACAATACAAGCTCGGCCTCTGCTACTACAATCTCTCGCCGCGTTCCTCTCTCGATCAGGAATACACACGGAAGGCGATCGACGAATTCCAGAGCTTTGTTGAGTACTATCCGCAGAATCAGAATGTGCCTGACGCGGACGCAAAGATCAAGGAACTGACGATCAGACTCGCCAAAAAGCAATACGACACTGCGCGGCTCTACTCGGTGATGGAGTATTACAAGGCGGCGTTGATGAGCTACGACGAAGTGATCGAAAAGTATCACGACACGGAATACGCGCCGCTGGCCTATGAAGGGAAGATCGATTTGCTGATGTCCCGACATCACTACCGGGAAGCGAAAGAAGAGATCGACCGGTTCCTGGCCAAGAATCCGAACAGCGTGCTGCGGAACCGGTTCGAGACGCAGGCCAAGACCGCGGAACGGGAAATCCAACTCGGGAACAACGTCGAAAGCGGGGCCACGCCGGTACAACGCCCTCTTCCGGAACCCCCGCAACTCTGAGCGATGAGCAAGCCGTCGACACGCACCGTAAAAGACACGCAGGTCACGACGACGCAGATTGTGCTGCCGAACGACACGAACCAGCTCGGCAATCTGCTCGGCGGCACGTTGATGCACTGGATCGACATCGTTGCCGCGATCGCGGCCCAGCGCCTGGCCGGTCATGTTTGCGTGACAGCATCGGTGGATGAAATCAATTTTCACCGCCCCGTCAAGCTTGGCGAGATTGTCGAACTTCACGCGTCGGTGAACCGGGTGTTTACGACGTCGATGGAAGTGGGAGTCCTCGTCCTGGGGCTCGGGAAGCCGGGCGATCAACCGCGGCGCACGAACAGTGCCTATTTGACGTTCGTCGCAATCGATGAGCAGGGGAAACCCGTCCCCGTTCCGCAGGCCGTGCCGGAAAGTGACGAAGAACGCAGACGGTTTGAGGAGGCTCTCCGTCGAAGGGAGCTTCGCCTCCAACACCGCCCCAGGAGGTAGGGAAGCGCATGGGCGAATCTGGAGCGTCGAAGGAGTCAGACCCCCTGAGCTACGGGAGTCAGGCCGGTCAACGCATTGTGGCCGGCTTGTTCGCACTGAATGCCCTCTGGAGCGTGCAGGCCTGGTCCCAACGGTCGATGTACTTCTTCGGTCACAGAAGCGACCGCCCGATGAGTCTTGAAGTTCGTGCTCTCGCCGTCCTTCCCCCGTCTCCTGCCGGCCCGGCGGAAATTGCCGTGCTCCCATCGTCAGCGCCTTTCCTCCTGTTCTACCACATCGACAGCGCCGGCGCGATTGTGCCGGTGGACTCCTGCAGCATTCCATCCGGTCAAGAGACTCTTCTCACGGCCGACCTCGAGGGAGACGGCCGGCATGAGTATATTACCATGAACGGGGCGGCCGGGGATCTTCACATCATCCGGCGTTCGGCCGAAGGATTCGCAGAGACCTCCTACCAGGTGCCGCAAACCCAGCATGTCGGTGTCGGTGATATCAATAGTGACGGAAGGCCCGACCTCTTGTTTTTCGGGAGGACCACAGCGGGCGTGGCGACGCTCCTGAACCGGCGCCCGGGGATCTTCGTGCGTGGCCCGGTGCTCTTCCCCGATATCTCCGTCTGCGACCTCCGGGTCACTGACCTCGACGGCGACGGGGTCAATGATGTGTTTCTTCTCGACTGGCTTTCCAACAAACTGGATGTGTTCACCGGCATTTCGCGGATGGTATTTTCCGAACAGCTCCAGGTCACGTTGCCCGGGGAGCCCGGCGCGCTCGCTCTCGGACCGGTGACGCCTCAACGACGTGTCCGACTTGCGATCACCATCCCCGCCGCCCGCCGGATCCTCGTCTATGACGGCAATGCGCTGGGCGATTTCATCAACAGCGCCGTGATTGAGTGCCCTTCGCCTCCGGAAGGCGTGTCGATGGAAGACATCGACGGGGATCATCTTCCGGACATCGTCAGCACTACGGATCACGGCGTGATTGTGCGCGCCGGAGTTCCTGCGCCGGCAGCTGAACGGACACAGTTCTTTGCACCCTCGGCAACAAGTGCCACCTGGGCAGTGGC
>DATJPR010000125.1:0-13279 GCA_035506295.1 Bacteroidota bacterium
GGCGCTGCCCTCCACGCGCTGCGTGTGAACGGCCTGACGGTGGTGGACTTTGCAGGGGAGAGCGCCTTCCCCGACGTAGAACCCATGCAATTGGAGAATTGCACAAGCGTATCTTTGATGTAGCAAGGTGCCATGTTCGGACTCAGCATCGCAGACATTATCGTCATCGTGGTCTACTTCGCGGCACTGATTGCCGTGGGCGGATGGGCGTTCTTGCGGATCAAGAACCAGGAGGACTATCTCCTCGGTGGAAGAAGCTTCGGCAAGCTCCTCCAGACGTTCGCAAGCTTCGGTTCAGCCACATCGGCGGACGGTCCCGTGGGCGTTGCCACCACCACGTTCCACAACGGCGCAGCAGGAATCTGGAGCGCGCTGCTGATGGTGTTTTTCACCCCGGTCTTCTGGATCACCTCCCCCTGGATCCGGAGGATGAGGATGATGACGATGGGAGATTTCTACGAAGAGCGGTACGGTTCGCGCCGGATGGCGGCGACCTATGCGATCGTTGCGGCGATAGGAATGATGGGACTACTTTCGGTGGGATTCACGGCGATGAGCCGGACCATCATGGCGATTACACCGAAACCCACGGCGGAATATACGGACGCCGAGAAGCGGGAGTATGGTCTGGCGCAAGAGGCGAGTGCATTGGAAGATCGAGACTACGATGCGCTGACGTCCACCGAAAAGGCGCGCCTGAACGAGCTTCGCCTCCTGCAGCCGCAAGATGTCTTTTCCTATATCGATGCGTCGATGGTGGTATGGGTGGTGTGCATCATCGTTCTCGTGTATGCGGCAACAGGAGGGTTGACGGCGGCGTTTTATACGGATCTTCTTCAAGGGGTGTTCATCATCGCCCTTTCCCTTGTGCTGATTCCCTTTGCCTGGTCGCGAATATCTCACCTGTATGCCGACGGGAATATTTTTTCCGCCCCGGGCGTCCTTCATCAAAAGTTGCCGGCATCGTTCTTCGAGATTTTCGGATCACCGACACTGATCGATTTCACCTGGTATTTCATCCTTGCCGCCTCGCTGGTTGCTGGTGTCACGGTTGTGACCCAGCCGAATCAAATGGTGGCGAACGCCGCCGCCAAGGACGAACACACTGCGCGAGTAGGCTTCGTGACAGGCGTGTTCATGAAGCGGTTCTGCACGATTCTCTGGGGCGTCGTCGGTCTGGCCGCAGTGCTGCTCTACACGGGCAAAGTGCGCAACTCCGATTTGATCTGGGGCTATGCCACGCACGATCTGCTTGGCTCCGTCGGGTTCGGTCTGATCGGTCTGATGATTTCGTCCATGATGGCCGCCCTCATGTCTGCGGGGAGCGCTTTGATGCTGACCGTTTCGGGCCTGCTCATGCGCAACATCTACCGTCCGCTCGTCCCCGGGAAAAGCGAAGCGCACTATATCTGGATCGGCAGACTGATGGGGGCGTTGTTCTTGATCGGAGGAGCGATCATCACGCTCACGTTCTCCAGTATTTTTGAGCTGTTGAAGTTCATCTGGACATTCTTCGTGATTTTCGCCGGAGCATTCTGGCTCGGTCTGAAATGGCGGCGGGCAAACCGGTGGGGTGCCTGGGCATCGATCGTCGCGACGCTGGCTGTGTTCTACGTCATCCCGGTGCTTTTGCCGATGGCGATCCCGGCATTGACGCGCGACAAGAGCCTTCTGATCGAGACTCAACCCGGGCCGGTAACCCGGACATATGTCGCAAGCGAAACCGACGTCAATGTGCGAAACGGTGAGATCGCAAAGTGGAAGGCGCAGGATTCGTTGCATGCAGCGGTCGGCACGTGTCCCGCACCGTTGCACGTCGGCGAATCGTTCAGCAAGGAGTACCAGCTTCCCTCGAAAGCGATCTTCTGGTCCAGGCAACCTGTGGTTGGATCGCTCGGGACGCTGGAGGCGAGGGGCTATCTGTATCCGGAGCTTGTCGTCGCTCAATGGCTCGGCTTCCACCTCGAACGTCAGCCGTACGCGATCAGCCAGACGATGGTGATGCTGCTGCCGCTCGTGTTCTCCTTCCTCACGGTGATGCTTGTTTCCTGGCTCACTCCGCATGAGCAAAGCGCGTCAATCGAACGCTTCTTTCTGAAAATGCGGACGAAAGTGCGCGGGCTCGGACCGGAGGCCGATGCGGAAGATCTCCGCATCGCACTCGCAAATCCTGAGCAGACGAAGAGGTTCCTCCTCTTCCCGGACACGCAATGGGAGCTCTATCGCTGGACCCGGCAGGACTTCCTCGGATTCCTTTTTGCCATCGGTGTCGTGTTCGTTGTGCTTGGCCTGCTGTACGCCGTCGTCGCCGTCTACTAAGTTGACCCGGGAGCGCAAAGATGAGTGCACTTGTTTCATCTCCGAAGGTTTCGCAGCGACTCATGTCGCTCGATGTCTTTCGAGGATTTACGATGGCCGCGATGGTTCTGGTGAACAACGGCGGCGACGGTGACCATGTCTACACGCAGCTTGCACACTCCTACTGGAACGGTTGCACCTTCACGGATTGGATCTTCCCGTTCTTCCTGTGGATTTCAGGCATGTCCACGACATACGCGATGGCTGCTCGCCGGGCCCGCGGCGCATCGACAACCAGTTTGCTCATGCAGGTGGTGCGCCGTTCCATCCTCATTTTTGCCGTTGGGGTGTTTCTGAACGGATTTCCGTTCGGACTCTTTGGCGACACCGGATTCACCCTGGCGACGTGGAGAATTCCCGGGGTCCTCCAGCGCATCGCGATATGCTACTTCATCGGGTCGCTCCTGTATCTGTTCATGCCTTCACGCCGGTTCTGGTGGGTCATTCTGGGATTGTTTCTCGCATACTTCGCTATGATGGAATGGATCCCTGTGCCGGGCATCGGCGCAGGGATGTGGGAACGAGGGAAAAATTTTGCCGCATACGTCGATCAGCTTGTCATCGGTCCACACGTCTACGCGAGAACGCGACCGTGGGACCCCGAAGGGATCATCAGCACCATCCCTGCAATTGCTTCATTCTTGTTCGGTATTCTTGCAGGTGACTATCTACGGCACTCGAAATCCGGGAATGAAGAGAAGACGTCCTGGTTCTTCGTCACGGGGTGCATTCTCCTTGTCGCCTCGCTGTTTCTGGAAATGTGGATCCCCATCAACAAGAGGCTCTGGACTCCGTCGTATGTGCTCATGACGACCGGCTGGGCCCATCTGGTATTTGCCACATCGTACTTCCTCATTGACGTGAAATCCTTCAAGCGGTACACGACGTTGTTCCTCGTCTTCGGAATGAATGCAATCTTCATCTACGCCGTGTCTTCGATGTACGAATCGTTTGTGGATGCCGTGCGGGTCTCGGTGAGCGCCGGCGCGGGTGGAGTGTTGCTGATCTCCCTCAAGCAATATCTCATGCAGACGTGCTTCACACCGTTCTTCTCTCCGTATAATGCTTCACTGGCGTATGCCGTCGCCGTGGTCCTGCTCATGTCGATCATTGGTTTCTTCATGTGGAAAATGAAATGGTTCGTGAAAATATGATCAGACCAATGATGGGACGTCTCGGTGCACTGATCCTGGTGGTGTTGGTTGTTGTTCGGCCGGCTTCTCCGAGGACATCTCAAAGCGGGAACGCCGTCGTCGCCGCGCGGCATGTTATCGAGCGCGTCATCGGCCCGCGCAGTGCATCATTTACACTTGCCCTGACGCCTTCGCGTGATTCGTTGGAGACCTTCTCCGTCGAGGCGCATGACGGCCTGGTTTCTGTGCATGGCAACAGCGCAGTCGCCCTCGTCCGCGGCGTATACCACTACCTGCGCTCCATGGGTCTCGGCATGGTCGCGTGGAGCGGCAGCCGGATCGATCTTCCGCGACGGCTCCCTGATTGTCCTCGGGTGGTTGTGAGCACCCCGTTCCGCTTTCGGCAATACTTCAACGTGTGCACCTTTGGATACTCGACGGTTTGGTGGGACTGGCCGCGGTGGGAGCGGGAAATCGATTGGATGGCGCTGCACGGCATCAATATGCCCCTCGCCCTTGTCGGGCAGATGGGAGTCTGGGAGAGAGTCTGGGAGTCATTCGGCATTCCTCGCGATAGCCTGCAGACGTTTTTCGTTGGGCCCGCGTTCTTGCCGTGGCATTGGATGGGAAACATCGATCGGCACGAGGGGCCCCTTCCGCAATCGTGGATCGATAGCCAGGAAGCTCTGCAGAAAAAGATCCTCGGGCGGCTGCGGGAGCTCGGCATGACGCCCGTCGTGCCTGCCTTCTCGGGCTTTGTTCCGGAGTCTTTCCGCCGCCACTTCCCCGCAGAATCGATCTCGGAGCATCGACACTGGAGTAGCCTTCCCGATTCGGATAGGACGTTCGCACTAACGCCCGGCTCAGCGTTGTTTCAGGAGATCGGCGAACGCTTCATCAAGGAGTACCGACGCACCTTCGGACCTTGCTCATACTACCTGGCAGATTCGTTCAACGAACTGGATGTGCCGGTCAGCGTTGAACACCGGTACGATGAGCTGGCAGGATACGGCAACGCGGTCTATCAGTCTATTCGCCGGGGAGATTCCACGGGGGTCTGGGTGATGCAGGGATGGCTGTTCAGCAATGCGTCATCGTTCTGGGACTCCGCATCGACGCGCGCGCTGCTCAGTCGCGTTCCGAATGATCGCATGATAATCCTGGATCTCGCCAACGAGCAATTCCATGGATGGAAGGTCCACAAGGGCTTCTACGGCAAGGAGTGGGTCTACAGCATCATACACAATTTTGGCGGGAACAACCCTCTCCGTGGCAGGCTTGCTTTTGTGGCGACGGATCCGCCCATTGCGCTGCATGATCCGGCCAGGGGCAATCTTGTAGGATACGGCCTGGCACCCGAGGGGATCGAGAACAATGAAGTCATCTACGAACTCCTGACCGACATGGGGTGGAGGTCGGAGCCAGTGAAGTTGGACGCGTGGATCCATGACTATTGTGTGGCGCGCTACGGTTCAGTCACGCCGGTGGTGGAGCGAGCGTGGAGTCTGCTCGACGAAGCGGTGTATTCCCGGACGAACGGTCATCATGTGTTGTTCGCGTTTCAACACCGACCCTCGCTTTCTCCGTGGGGTGAGACGTTCAAAGACCCACGCGTCGATACCGCGCTGGGGCTCATGATCGACGACGCCGGACGCTATGCAACATCCTTGCTCTATCGAAATGACCTGATCGATGTTGCGGTCTATGCTGTTGGCAACAAGATCGACACACTTCTTGCTCTGGCCTGCCATGCTCATATCGCGGCCGACACCGTGCGGCGGGATTCGCTGGCAAACATTGCAGATATCCTCATGCACCGGCTTGATGCGGTTGTCAACGTGAGGCCGGACCAGAGATTGGAGCGTTGGATTTCGACGGCGAGGAAACAGGGGACTTCGAAAGAAGAGAGGGATCTGTTTGAACGAAACGCGCGACGGCAGATCACGGTGTGGGGAGGCCCTGATTTGCACGACTATGCCGCGAAGCTCTGGGGCGGCATGGTACGTGACTTCTATGCCGGTCGCTGGCGGCTCTTCTTCTCCCTTTTGCGGCAGGGCACACCGATGCCGGCCATCCAGGAGCGTCTCCGTCTTTGGGAGGAATCGTGGGGGACACAGACAGCGCTTTCATCTCCGGAAAATATTGCCGATCCTGTAGCGGCAATTCGTTCCTTGGGTATCGAGGAATCGATTGTCCCTCCGATTCATTGATAGTCAACCGTTGGTCCCGCTTGTGTCACTGAGGAGTTTTCGCAATGCATTTCCGTCGGCTTGTTCTTCTCTGCATCATCGTGTTCGGCTCTCGGCTTTCTCTCCCGGCGCAGACGACTTGCAGCGGCTCCATTACGGGGCCGAACGGAAAACAGTTGCCCGCCGCACATGCCGCGCTCTTAACACCCGAAGAAGGGACGGTCGTACAGATCGTCGCGGCCTCACCGAACGGAGAGTACCGACTCTCGGTGCCGCATCCAGGGTTCTGGTTGCTCCGATGTACCGGTGTGGGGTACGCGGAACAGCGGATTGCCCTCTATGTGCCGTCACGTGCGCCAATGAAGATCAACGTTGCGCTCGGGTGCTTTCATTACCTTCCGGACGAACCGAGCCTGGCAATATTGGGGGACTTCAACCTCTGGAGTGTCGTCGCAGCTGTGCCGCTTCAACGGGACAGTGATGGAGCCTACAGGGCTGCCATCACGGCAAAGAAGGACAGCATCGAGTTCCGGATCCGGGGATATCGGGACGGCGACGGGGTTGAGGGGATCAAGGATGCGGATTTCGTCCTGAATAACGATGGCTCATATAATGCCCGGATTCGGGTCGCAGGGGGAATCGGCCGGATCGTCGTCGACCCGCGACTTCTGGATCGGTCGGGTTCACACGCACAGTTTACGTTTGTCGATGCGCCCGAACGGACCCGGAAGATCGCGTCCGCGGTCCGTGAATGGTGGGACGGCGAACACAACCACTTCTCAGCACAGGCGGATATGGCGATGGGACGGGCGCCCCTTGACACGCCCGTCGTCGAATGGAGTTCGCTGGTCGCGAGCCTGCTGCGACAGGAGAATGAAGAGCGTGATTCTCTTGTCGCATCGGTCCTGGCTCTGGCGCACCTCAGTACAGGCATGAACGCGCGCCACCGGGATGCTGCGTCATTGACAAGATCCCTGGAACGCATTTCGCCGACGTCGACAGTGTGGAGCCTCAATGCCAATGCGATGTCTGTCGCTGTGCGAATCGCGACATGGCCGAGGGCCCGACAGAAAGCTTATCTGGAGACTGCGATCAAGAAGCATCCAGAACGCGCAGTCCGGGCGGCGGTTCTGTTTAGTGAGTTCCAGATCGCCTTCCAGGCCGACAACGACCCGAACGCTGCTCGCTACTACAACCTGCTCACCGGCAAGTACGCAGATACCCCTCAGGGGAAGAGGGCTCGCAAGGAGTTCCCGCGTCCTGATTCCCCTCCCAAAGCGCGTTGAAATGTTCTCCGTCGCTGGCCAACGCGCACCTGGGGAATAACCGCCTCCTCGTTGGCACGCCATTCTCCAGCCCCTCTCCCGCCCTCTGGTCTTAGGGAACTTTGTTAAATTCCCCCCCGGTTATGAATACGGACGTCACGATCCATGCAAACGCGAATTCCTGAGGATATCGATGGATTCATATGCGACACATGAACCGACGGCGATTGTCATCACCGGGGCCGGAGGGGATCTTGCCTGGCGGAAGCTCGTGCCGGCGATTTTCGACCTGTACCATGACAAGTGGATGCCGGAGAAGTTTACCATCATCGGCCTTGATGTGAAGGAGATGAACAACGATCAGTTTCGAGACCACCTCCGTGACGGTGTCAGTCATTTCTCACGATATGCGAACGTCATGAACGACGAGTGGGCGTCGTTCGCTACACACCTGGAATGCATGAAGACGGACTTCGACGCGCCCGGCGCCTTCAAAAATCTTGCGGACAGGCTCTGCGCTCTCGAGAAGGAATGGAGCGGCAAGGCGCAGCAGGTGTTCTACTTCGCGGTCCCTCCGTCGCTCGTCGAAACCATCGCGGCACAGCTTGGCAGTGCCGGACTGTGTGTTGACCGGCAGCGCACGCGGGTTGTCGTGGAGAAGCCGTTCGGCCACGACCTCGGCTCCGCGGGAGCATTGAACAAATCGCTGACGACACATTTCACCGAGTCGCAGATCTACCGGATCGATCATTACCTCGGGAAGGAAACCGTCCAGAATATTCTGGCATTCAGGTTCTCGAATGCGCTGCTGGAGCCGATCTGGGACCGCAGGTACATCGACCATGTGCAGATCACTGTCGCCGAGGATATCGGTGTTGAACATCGTGGCGCCTACTACGAGCACGCGGGCGCGCTCAGGGACATGATTCAGAACCACCTGCTCCAGCTGCTCTGCCTGATCGCCATGGAGCCGATGGTCTCCTTTGAAGCCGACGAAATTCGGAACAAGAAGGTGGACGTCCTGCATGCGATTCGACCGATCGAACCGGGGGGTGTGCAGCACGCGGCGGCCCGGGGACAGTATGGTGGGGGATGGATCCGTGGCGAGCGTGTGGTCGGCTATCGCGCGGAGCCCGGCGTCGGCGCCGATTCGTCCGCGGAAACCTTTGCGGCGTTGAAGCTCTTTGTCGACAACTGGCGCTGGCAGGATGTCCCGTTCTATCTCCGCACCGGGAAACGCCTGTCGGCAAAATTCTCCGAGGTCGTGGTGCAATTCCGACCGGTGCCGCACCAGTCGTTTCCGGCCTCCGCGCTGCGCGATCTTCATCCCAACCGACTCGTCATCAGGATTCAGCCGGAGGAGGGTATTGCGATCCGTGTCCACGCGAAGCAGCCCGGCCCCGCGATTCGCCTGCGTCCCGTCGACATGCGTTTCAGCTATCGTGAGACCTTCGGTGACGGCACGCCGGAGGCGTACGAAACGCTTCTCTTGGACGTCATCCGCGGAGACGCGACGTTATTCATGCGTGACGATCAGGTCGAGGCGGCGTGGTCGGTCATCACCCCCGTTCTTGAAGCGTGGGAGGCGACGCCACCCATCGACTTCCCGAATTATCAGGCAGGAACCTGGGGCCCGGAGGCCGCCGAAATTCTGATTGCGCAAGACGGCAGAAGCTGGATGCAGCCGATCGTCAGTGACGCGGAAGAGTCCAGCACGTGAAAAGTCCATGGCACACGAACGGAACAGACTGGTGGAGAGGAGAAAAAGATGAGACAGACATCGGCGATGGAGCGTCAGATCGAAGCCCCCGTGCTCGCACTCCGGGTGAAGGAGGAGGAGCGCCGGTTGAAGAGTGAGCCGGAATGGAAGTCGGGCACGGAGGACGGGATCACGCTGGCGAAATATCCGCACATGCGCGTGGTCCTGGTTGCCTTGAAGCGGGGGCACGCGATGCATGAGCACAGCGTCAAGGGCCCGATGTCGATGTATGTGGTGAACGGGAGTGTCACGCTTGTCGTCGACCACGGGGAAGTGCGCCTCGGGCGCGACGGGTTGTTCACGCTGCGCAAGGCCATTCTCCACGATGTCCGCGCCAACTCCGATGCCGTGCTGCTGCTGACGATCATGGCGCCCTGAATCGTGGTCCCGGTCGGGGCGCTTGACTTCGTGTCCTTTTCTCTTTATCATTGACTAACCGGTTAGTCAATGGATTGAAGGCTCCTCATGTCGCCACGCTCCAAGAAGACCTCGCTCCTCATGCGGGCAAGGACCCGGGAGGCGATCCTCGCGGCGTCGCTGGAGCTGTTTGCCAAACATGGGTTCTCCGCCACCACGACCGAACAGATCGCCCGGAAGGCAGGTATCTCCAAAGGACTCATCTTTACGCAGTTCAGAAGAAAACAGGATATCCTCCTCGCGATCTTCGAGAGGATGATCGACAAGGTCATGCCGAGTTTCCTCCTGCAACGAGACGCACGACCACCGAAAGAGAAGCTTCAAACTCTCGTGACGACATGGCTGAAGCTCATCGAAACAGAACCGCTCGCCGTGCGACTGACGCTGCAGCTGAATCTCGACGATGCGTACCGGCGCATCGTCCGGTCGAAGAAATGGAAGCAGTACGCCGATGACATGACGAGGCAATTGAAAAGCATCCTGAAGGAACTGGGCTCCAACAACCCCGAATTCGATACGTATCTCCTGATGTTCCTCTTCGACGGGATCGTGGCCAACTACACCGTCGCTCCAGAGATGTTTCCCCCGATAGACACCCTGGCCGGCTACATGGTCCGGATGCTGACGACCCGATGGGACAAAGCGCCGACGTGAACGCTCGTTGCCCGCATATTGCTCTCTGTGCGTGTGCGTTCGGTATCGCCTTCACGCTCCACGCGCAGCCCATCGAACCGCACGGCCAGGCATCGGCGTGGTTAACGGGCAATCCGGAGCATCCCTCGCTCTCGCAACTCGGCGTCCGGTATGTGCCCGATCTTCTCGTGGAACACGCGATCGACAGCGGCTTCAGCGCCAGCATGGATCTTTCCCTCAACGCGTGGGGATCATCGACGTACCAGGAAGGAAAAAGCTCCGCGTATGACGGAAGGGTGAAACTCTACCGTGCCTGGGCGAGGTTCGCTTCGGAGACCTTCGAGTTGCGGGTGGGGCTACAGAAGATCACCTTCGGCTCCGCGCTCCTGTTCCGCCCGCTGATGTGGTTCGACCAGATCGATCCGCGCGACCCGCTGCAAATGACGGACGGCGTGTACGGCGTCCTGGCACGGTACTATCTTCTGGACAACGTCAACGTCTGGCTCTGGGGACTTTATGGCAACAATGACCCCAAGGGATGGGAGACGGCTCCGACGGAAAAGGGAAGCGTCGAATACGGAGGAAGAGCGCAAACCCCACTGTGGACCGGCGAGCTCGGGATCACCTATCATCATCGTCGCGCAGACCTCGGCCGATCTCCGCTCGTCGCGCCGTCGACCCCGGTCTCCCTGGCGCAGAGTGTCCCTGAAGACCGTGTTGCCCTCGATGGGAAGTGGGATCTTGGGATCGGCGCCTGGTTCGAAGCGGCGATGATTCGGGAACTGACCGATCTGCCGGGGTTCAGGTATCAAAGGCAATGGACCGTCGGCGCTGACTATACGTTCGGAATCGGGAACGGCCTCTATGCGGCGACGGAGTTCTTCAGGAATGATTTCCCGCGGAAACCGTTCGGGAATGCCTCCGGTCAGGAGTTTTCCGGGCTCTCGCTCAGTTATCCTCTCGGCATTCTCGATGTTCTTTCCGCGATCGTCTATCGCGACTGGACGAACCGGGCGTGGTACCGCATCGCCACCTGGCAAAGGAAATACGACAACTGGAGCTTCTACCTGCTTGCCTACTGGAACCCGACGTCGTTTCAAGTGTTCCGACCGACAAACGGTGCCAGTGCATTTGCGGGGACGGGAGCTCAACTGACAGTGGTCTTCAATCATTGAAAAAGGAAGCGTCGTCAGGATCATCCACCCTTCATTTTGCAGGTCGAATCATGCAAGACTCCATACTCATCCGCGCGGAGAACCTGAGAAAGACCTATCCGCTCGGACAAACTCAGCTGAACGCCCTCGATCACATCAACGTGTCCATTCAGAAGGGAGAATTCGTGGGGCTGGTCGGCCCGAGCGGCTCGGGGAAGACGACACTGCTCAACATCATGGGAGCGCTCGACGCTCCCTCGGAAGGAAGCGCGGAAGTGCTCGGCCTGAAGGTGGAATCGCTCTCGCACAAGGATGCCGCGCACCTTCGGAATGCGCACATCGGGTTCATCTTCCAGACCTTCAATTTGCTCCCTGTGTACTCTGTTTATGAGAACGTGGAATTCCCGCTGCTCCTGCAGGGGATCGAGGCGAACAAAAGAAAACAGCTTGTCGAGGAGGCCCTCGCCTGGGTGGGATTGGCGGACCGCGCGGAATCGCGTCCGGCCCAATTGTCGGGCGGGCAGAGTCAGCGCGTGGCGATTGCGCGAGCAGTCGTGAAAAAGCCCGAGATCGTCCTTGCGGACGAGCCGACGGCCAATCTCGACGCGGAAAACTCGCACCACATCATGCGCACGATGGTGCAGCTCAACAACGAACTCAAGACGACCTTCGTCTTCGCGACGCACGACGAGAAAGTGATCGGCTATCTGCGAAGGAAGGTCACGCTGGTGGATGGAAACATTGCGAAGGATGAACGGTTCAACGACCGGACATCCTCGGGAGGCTGACGATGCTGACACTGCGCCTGGCGCTCAAGAATCTCCTGAATGCCGGTCTTCGCACCTGGCTCAATGTCGTCGCCCTTTCTTTCTCCTTCGTCGCTATCATTTTTCTGCAGGGCTTCTACGACGGGCTGAATGATCAGGTCGAACATGCGACCATCGCCGCCCTGTATGGCGGCGGGCAGTACTGGCAAAGCGCCTACGATCCGTATGATCCGCTCTCGCTCGAAGATGCGCATGGCATCGTACCGCAATCCCTGGGCTCGCTTATCGCACACGATTCAGCGACAGCGATCCTCATCCGCAGGGCAAGCATCTACCCTCAGGGGAGGTTCCGTGCCATCCTCCTGAAAGGGATCGATCCCGATCAGCATACTCTCTCGATCCCGACGTCTCTTCTTGCCGATACGACGGGCGGAATCCCGGCGCTCATCGGGAGCAGAATGGCGAAGAGTTCGGGATTGAAGCAGGGAGACTTGATCACGGTGCAATGGAGGGACGTGCACGGAACGTTCGATGCACGCGATGTGCGGATTGTGGGAGTGTTCCGATCCAATGTCCAGGACATCGACAATGAGCAGATCTGGATCCCTCTCGACCGTCTTCAGATGTTCACGCAGGTTCCCGGCCAGGCGACGCTCGTGGTCCTCAAGTCGGGAGTCCGCCCGGTCGACAAGGCGAGCGGTTGGGTCTACAGGGATCTCGACTACCTCTTGAAGGATCTTCACACCTTTGTCCGGATGAAGAGCGTGGGCGCGAGCATTCTCTATCTCCTGCTGCTCGTTCTCGCCATGCTCGCCATCTTCGACACGCAAGTGCTCTCTATCTGGCGGCGAAGAAAAGAAATGGGCACACTCATGGCGCTCGGCATGACCAGAGGTCGGGTGATCGAGTTGTTCACGCTTGAGGGTGCGTTGCATAGCGTCCTGGCTGCCCTCGTGGCAGCGCTGTACGGCATCCCGTTGTTTGCGTACACTGCATCGCAGGGGTTCCTCGTGCCGAATGCCACCGACACCCTCGGGTTCGCGATCGGAGAGAAGCTCTTTCCCTCGTATTCCTCCCTCCTCGTCGTCGGGACCACGGTACTCGTGTGCGTGGTAACGACCGTGGTCAGTTTCCTCCCGACGCGGAAGATCGCAAGGCTGAAACCCACGGATGCGCTGCGGGGGAGGTTCTCATGATCCGATTTCTGCTCAAAGGGCTCCTGCGGGATAGATCCCGATCGCTATTTCCGTTTCTGATCGTCCTCCTGGGTGTTCTTCTGACAGTGTTCCTGCAGGCGTGGCTGAACGGCGCAGTGTCGCTGATGATCCAGTCCACCGCGCACTATTCGACCGGCCACGTTTCGGTGATGACACGAGCGTACGCGAAGGATGCCGATCAGGTGCCGAACGATCTGGCGCTCCTGGGGATCGATACGCTAATGACAGAGCTGCGCCGCGACTACCCCGACCTGCAATGGACCCCCCGCATTATTTTCGGCGGCCTGCTGGATATTCCGGATGAACATCATGAGACCAGAGCCCAGGCGCCGGTCAGCGGTCTTGCCGTGAATCTCCTCTCGCCGGCGAGTCCGGAAAAGTCGGTCC
>DATJPR010000126.1:0-16645 GCA_035506295.1 Bacteroidota bacterium
TCGGACAACATGTGCGATATCTGGTCGCCGGTGAACAACAAGAACGTGGACATTTTCCTGGGAGCGTACGTCCGGACGCTGGGGGTGAACACGAACCCGGCGACGAACGATGCGAAGTGGTACATCGCGTATGATTTCTGGGACAGTGCGGGAGCGTTCATCGGGGAGACGAAGCTGCCGATTCCGCAGACATCGGCCAGCAGCGGGCAGTGGATAGCGGACACGAACGGTGTAGGAGCGACGATCCTGCCGAAGGATGCATGGAAGACGATCGTGAAGTTCGTGGCGGGAAAGAATGCGACAGGGACGGTGTGGGCGGACGACTTCATGCTGTACGGTCGTGGCGGGCAATGGGCAGGGCAGGACTGGAACACGGGCGTGGGAGTGCCGTCGGGATGGTACTACTGGTTGCCGCCGAACGGCGGGAACGACGGGTTGTTAAACGACGGGTTCGAGAACACGATGGTGACGTCGGAAGCGGCGCACAGCGGGATGTACTCGTTGAAGTTCAACCTGCCGTTCACGCGCACACCCCATGATGCCTTCGTCGGAACACGACGGTTCCTGATCGACGGGTCGGAACCGATCCCGGGGAACACTCTGGCATCGCTTACCGCGTCGGAAGGAGACGTCATCAGGCTGCAGGTCTGGATCAAGGCGAGCAACCTGGTGCCGGATTCCGCGGCGCTGTATCCGGGGACATGGTCGGTGGGGTTGACGCCGCTCTGGTTCACGACGGACGCCAACAACGCAGGCTACAATTCTGTCGGCCCGTCGAACGACTACACGTGGGCATTCCCGGCCGTAACACAGTTCGACTGGACGCCGTACACGCTGGACGTGCAGGTGCCGACGGGCGTGAATGCGAAGGCGCTTGAAGTCCGTCTCCATGTGTACTCACGTTTCACCGGGACGATCTATTTTGACGATCTCAGCGCGCAGGTCGTGCAGACGGCGACCGGGGTTGCGGGCCAGCAGGGATTGCCGAAGATCTACGAGCTCGCGCAGAACTATCCGAACCCCTTCAACCCGACGACGAACATTCAATTCGCGGTTCCGCGCGAGAGCCGGGTGGTGCTGACGATCTATAACATCCTGGGGCAGAAGATCCGCTCGCTCGTCGATGACAGTCGAGGCGCGGGACGGTACGAAGTGACCTGGGATGGAAAGGATGATCATGGAGCAAACGTAGGGACGGGTTTGTACCTCTACCGGCTCCAGGCGGGCGACCACGCGATCGTCCGGAAGATGTTGCTGCTGAAATAAGTCCTCCGGCCGGGGTCGACCGGCGAGGATGATCTCCACCGAAGCGGGCGCGATTCAAGGAGCGTTCTCTCGACAGGGATGAGGCGGGGTTTGAACGCTCCTTCCGTCTCCCGGACACGTGCCGGGGGACGGTGCTCGCGTCGGCAGAACCTCCTGCACGGCCCGTCCCGGATTGCTCTTCATCCAATCAAATTCTTCTGTCGGGTGACCGTATGATGCACCCACGCTCCACCGCACGCGCATTGCTCGCGATCGTCGTGGCCGTGCTGCTTCCCTGCTCCGTGTTTTCGGGCACCACGGGGAAAGTGGCAGGGAAAGTGATCGATGCGCAATCCAAGGAACCCCTCATCGGGGTCAACATCGTTATCGCCAACACGACGATGGGAGCTTCATCGGACGTCGATGGGGAATATTACATCCTGAACATTCCCCCGGGCAGATATCAACTTCGGGCGTCGGCGGTTGGCTATGCCCCCGTGTCCGTGAGCGACGTGGCGGTCAGTGTCGACCAGACCACGCGCGTCGAGTTTCAGCTGCAGTCGCGCACGGTGGAAATCACCGACGTGACCGTGACGGCAACACGGCCGATCGTCCAGCGCGATCTCACCTCCACCGAGGCATCGGTCGGCAGCGAGAAGCTCTCCCGGTTGCCCGTCGAAGATGTCGCGGCAGTCGTCAACCTGCAGGCGGGCGTCGTCGACGGCCACTTCCGCGGGGGCCGCTCGGATGAGGTCAAGTACATGATCGACGGCGTGGCGGTGAACGACGTCTTCTCCGGCACCTCCGCCATGGAAGCGGAGGTCAACAGCCTTGCCGAGATTCAGGTTCTGAGCGGCACGTTTAATGCCGAGTATGGTGAGGCGCTGTCCGGCGTCGTCAACCAGGTGACAAAGATCGCAAGCGACAAGTATGAAGGGGAGATTTCACTCTATACAGGCGACTATGTCAGCTCGAGAACGGACCAGTTCAAGACGATCACCCGGGATCTTCCCGTGGGCGGATTCCCGGATCTTCCGAAGCAATCGATTCTTTTCCATCATGCGTCGCCATCCAAATTGTACAACGTGCAGGGGAGTCTCAGCGGCCCCGTGCCCCTGACAGACGGGGTCCTTGCGTTTTACTTGTCTGGACGGCGGTACTATGATGACGGCTACATCTACGGCCGGCGCATCTTCAACCCCTCCGACTCCTCCAGCTTCCCGGGAACGGACCAGTCGAAATGGCATATCGGAGCAACAGGCGATGGCGCGCTTGTGCCGATGAACTATCAGGACCGATCGACGCTCCAGGGGAAAATCACCATTCACACCGGCGGGACGAAGGGGATCGTGCTCAGCGGACTCTACCAGCACCAGCAGTACAGGATCTATGATCAGCAGTTCCAGCTCAATCCGGACGGCGACTACACATATCACACGTGGAGCTTTCTCGGAAGCGGGAGTTACACCCACGTCTTCAACGAATCGATGTTCATGGACCTTGTAGGATCGTTCTTCGAGAGCGACTACAAACAGTACGTGTATGCCGATCCTCTCGATCCTCCGACCGACCCGGCCGGTGCAGCGGCCGCCTACGTCGATCCCCGGTATGTCAAGCCGGAGCGGATGCAGGATGCGGGTGCGAACGCATTCCTGACCGGCGGGACACAGAACTGGCATTTCAACCATAATACACAGAGCATCACCGGCAAGGTCGATTTCACCGCGCAGGTGACGCCGATTCATCAGGTGAAGGCGGGGTTTGAAGGCGATTTCCATCGGCTGAACTACAAAGATTACCAGATCCACGTCGATGCCACCACCAACTATGTCCCGTCGCTTCCGGTCCCGGGCAATTTTGATTTCAACTACTATGTCAACCACCCGCGTCAACTGGCGGTGTATGCGCAGGACAAAATCGAGCTCTCCTATATGGTCGTGAACATCGGGCTCCGGTTCGATTATTTCCAACCTGACGGGAAGTACCTGACAAACCCCGATTCGATCGTCGCGCTCGATTCCCTTTCGCCCCCCTATCCCGGGAAATTCTTCAACCCGGCAAGCGCAAAGTCGCAGTTCAGCCCGCGCGTCGGGATCTCGTATCCGATTACCGACCGGGGAGCGCTTCATTTTTCCTACGGGCATTTCTTTCAAATTCCGGCGTTTGAGTACCTGTATAAAAACCCGAATTTCAGGATCCCCTTGATCGGGACGTTCCCGGAGTTTGTGGGGACCACGATCGGCAACGCGAATCTGGAGCCCCAACGTACGACGATGTATGAGATTGGCCTGCAGCAGGAGCTCGCGCAGGATCTCGGCGTGACCGTGACCGGATACTATAAAGACATCCGCAATCTTCTCGGCATCGCCATCTACCTCAAGAACAACGTCAAGAAGTTCGGCGAGTATGTGAACCTCGACTACGGTGCGGTGAAAGGCTTCACCATCGCGTTGGACAAGCGTTTCACCAATGGCTTCGGCGCGAACATCGACTATACGCTGCAGTTCGCGGACGGAAACGCCTCCGATCCGAACGACGCCTACAACAAAGCCCAATCGAGTCCGCCGATTGAAGTCAACAAGGTGCTGGTCCCGCTGAACTGGGACCGTCGTCATTCGTTGAATGCAACCATCACTCTCGGCTCGCCGTCCGACTTCATCGCCAGCGTTGTTGGACGCCTCGGCTCCGGACTGCCGTACACGCCGTCGCTCTCCAACCAACGAACGGGTCTGGAGAACAGCGACAACATGCCGATGTTCACGGACGTCGACCTGTATCTGACCAAGTATTTCATGGTGGGCAACACGACCATCTCCGTGTTCGCCAAGGTCTACAACCTGTTCGACGCAGCCAACGAGATTAACGTCTTCACGGACACCGGGCGTGCCGGATACACTCTCGAGCTCACGCGCTCGCCGCAGGCGCCGCTGGGGGTCAACAGCCTTTCGCAGTTTTACACACGTCCCGACTACTATTCCGCGCCAAGGCAGGTTGTTGTCGGCGCTACATTTGGATTCTGATATTGTCGTTGTGGAGGAATCATATGTCTCTTGGCGGAAATTCCAGCGACATGTCTGACGCAAAGGATGAACAGCGCATCAGATCCTTGCGGTTTTCTTCCGGCATATTGCGACGGTCCACGCTGCTCGCACTTTCCTGTCTGCTGATCACCGGGAGCGTGGTATCGCAGCGATTGGTCGACAAGAACAAAGGATCCTACTACGAGGATAAAAAGGGGTTCATGGACGGAAACCTTGTCGGCACGGTCTACTACAATTTCGGAGAGGTGGCCGATTGGCAGAATGATCCGACGCGAAGCGGGGTGTGGCCGAAAGGGACCAATCACACGTACGTCGACGGCGTTGCCATGATCGTGCAGGCAGAGGCTCATGATCCCAGTGGCAACACGATTCACCCCCTCGAGACCAATTACTACGAATACATTCGCAAGGATGTCGCCACCGGGATTCCCTACGGATGGGAGCCACTCCCGGGATATTCGGGCAAGTTTTCTTCCAGTCCGGCACAGAGCAACGATGCCAGCACCTGGCCGTCGCATTGGCCTGACCGGACGACGGATTGGGACGGTTACTGGAACGGTTTTTTCGGCAAAGGGGTCTTTAATGCGGATCTGGAATCGTACTTCGTCTACGATGACAACTCCGACCGGGAGTACATCCTTAAGAACCATTTCTATCCGGACAACCAGGACACGACCCGCGGCGGTCTGGGCATGCAGGTTCATGCACGCGGATTTCAATGGTCGCAGGTCCTCGCTGAGGACGTGATCTTCTGGCTCTACGAAATCACGAACATGGGGACGACGGACTACGCCAGGACGCTCTTTGCGCAATACGTCGACTGGGGCATCGGCGGCCACGACAATTCATCGAACAATGCCGGGAGCTACGACAAGCAGCTCGGCATTTCGTACGCGTGGTCTACGGTGGCATTCGGCAATCCGGGCAATTGGAGCCCCGTCGGGTACGCGGGATATGCGTTCCTCGAGAGCCCCGGCATCTCTGACGACAACATCGACAACGACCTGGACGGGCTGACGGATGAGCGTCGCGACAACGACGCCAAGGTCTTCATCAACAGTCCGTACCAGGATCCGTTCCTGCGTGACGTCCAATCCGATACTGCGCGGTTCCGCACCTTCTATGGTTATTCCTGGAAGCCCCATTGGGACGCGGACGAGAACTGCAACTGGAGGACATACACCGACCTGAACGGCAACTGGAAATGGGATCCCGGCGAGCCCCTCAACGACGATGTTGGTACCGACGGGCTCGGCCCCTTCGACGCGGGATACCCTGGTCCCGATCCGGATGGTTCGGAAGGGGACGGCAAACCGGAACAGGGTGAACCAAATTTCGGCATCCTTGACAAGGACGAATCCGATCAGCTCGGCCTCACGGGATTCATCCTTTCCGCGGTGCACACGTACGACCTCAACAACGACGAGCGCAACTGGGCCGCACTCTCTTCGGCGCCTGCACCGCCCGATCAGCAGCCGCCGTTGATCGGGGTGAACCTCGCAAACCATTTCTCGAGTTACATGTTCCACATGAACGGGCGCAACACCTACAGCGCCAGCACGGGCACGGTGCAGCAAACAGGCGAGACCGAGCGGTTCTCGATGGCGCTGATCTTCGGCCTCGACGTCGATGATCTGTTCCGCAGAAAGCGCACCGTCCAGCAGATCTACAATGCGAGCTACAGGTTTGCGAAGCCCCCTGACAAGCCGATCATCAAAGCCATCGCAGGAGATGGCCGGGTGACACTCTACTGGGACGATCGTGCGGAGAAGACGTACGACGCCTTTTATCAGAAGTACAACTTCGAAGGGTACAAAGTCTACCGCAGCACCGAGGCGAACTTCCTCGAAACCCAGATCATCACCGATGCCTACGGCAAGCCGACGTTCCGCAAACCGATCGCCCAGTTCGATCTCGTCGACGGGATCACGGGGCTGCATCCGGTCAACGTCAACGGCGCAATGTTCTACCTCGGCGACGACAGCGGGTTGCAGCACGCGTTTGTGGATTCGACCGTGCAGAACGGCCAACAGTACTACTACGCGGTGACGGCCTACGATCAGGGGTACTATACAACGAACATCGCCGGCGAGGCGCTCGGTATCCCGCCATCGGAAACGTCGAGTATTATCCAGCTTGACGTGAACGGTAAGGTCATCAAAGCCGATGTCAACACCGCAGTGGTAACGCCGAGTACCCCGGCAGGGGGTTACATCATTCCGAAAGGGATCGGCGTGACGGGCACGGGTCCCGGGACCGGCAGCGCGGGCGCGAACATCATCGACCTCGATTCGCTCCCCGACAATCACAACTTCAAAGTCGCTTTCGTTGACTCGGCCGCGTTCCACGACAATCCGAATCCGTACTGCCTGGTGATCGATCAATCGACGCGGGACACGGTGCTTCCGATGACCAAGCTCACCGGATCGCAGTTCGTGTCCCAGGTGATGCGGGGGTTCGACGTGGTGCTGAACAACGACCAGTACGTGACCATCAACACGCAGAAGACGGGATGGGAGAAGGGCAACAGCAACTACGTTGTCCAGGTCGGGTTCGATTCGCGGTACGCGGCAGCGTACCAGCCGCGGAGGGTGAATTACCCGGCCGACTTCGAGATCAGGCTGACAGCCAGCGGGCAGGGGGACCTCTCATTCCCGAAATCCAGTTTCTCTGGCCCCGAGCCGTCGAATGTGGTGATTAAGAATCTCACGGAGAATCAGGACCACGTGCAGTTCATCTTCCAGAACCTCGGCCAGGATTCTACGTTCGATGCGGGGGATGCGATCTTTATCGTGTACGGCGACTCCGCGGGTCAGGCGGCAACGGATTTCCCCTCCGCGCACAAGTCGTGGTCGGTGTCGTTCCTCAAAGACACGACCATCCCCGCGGCACAGCAGAGGCCGCCGCAGCCCGGCGATGTGTTCCGCATTGTCACGACGAAACCGTTCCGCACCGGCGAGTCGTTCTCGTTTACGACTGCGGCGCCGCGGTTCGACCCGACGAAGGCCAAGTCGGACCTCAACAACATTGCTGTGGTCCCCAATCCTTACGTCGGAGCGGCATCGTGGGAACCCGCAACGACGAGCGTCGGGCGGGGCGACCGCCTGATCTACTTCATCCACCTGCCCCGACAATGTACGATCCGCATCTACACAATCAGCGGGCATCTTGTGCAGACGCTCGAGCACAATAGCGCGTTCAACGACGGGCAGGAACCGTGGAACCTGTCGTCGCGCGATGGGATGGATATCGCGTTCGGGATCTACGTCTTCCAGGTCGACGCGCCGGGCATCGGCACCAAAATCGATCGGTTCGCCATCTTGAAGTAGGAAGCTGTTCTGGGAGCATTGTGCCATGAAACCGAGATTCGCATTGTTGCTTGTAATTCTTCTCGCGCCCGTCGTGCTGCGGGCACAGACCAAGTCGGGGACATCCGCTGCAGGGTTCCTGGAAATTCCGGTCGGCGCCCGCGGCATCTCCCTCGGCAGTGCTTTTGTCAGCCTGGCGGACGACGCCACGAGTCTCTATTGGAATCCGTCGGGCATCGCGCACCTGCAGCAAAACGAAGCGCACGTTTCCCATACGAACTGGATCGCCGGGACCAGCCTCGACTTCGCAGGGCTTGTCCTGGCGATACCGTCGTTCGGCTCGCTGGGCTTCAGTTTCACCGAGCTGTCGATGGGCGACATGAAAGTGCGGACCGTCGAACTCCCGGAAGGCACGGGTGAATACTTCAGTGCGTCGGACCTCGCCATCGGCGTCTCCTATGCGCGATCGCTCAGCGATCGGTTCGCCATCGGCTTCACCGGCAAATACATCCAGGAAACGATCTGGCACGAGTCCGCGAATGCAGTGGCGATCGATATCGGCACATCGTTCAGAACCGACCTGTTCGGAGGGATGATCATCGGGGCCTCGATGTCGAATTTCGGTTCCTCCCTGCGGCTTGCCGGGCGCGACGCCCGCGAGTTCATCCGCCTTGATCCGACGAAGGAGGGGACGACGGATCAAATCCCCACCGATGTCGAGTTCGACTCGTGGAATCTCCCGCTGCTGTTCCAGATCGGCGTGTCTGCAGTCCCTGTGAAATCGGACGACTTTTCGCTCACGGTGGCCGTTGATGCATTGCACCCGAGCGATTATATTGAGACCGTGAACGCCGGTGCGGAACTCTCCTACCGCGGCTACCTGTACCTTCGCGGAGGATACAACTCGATTCGCGACACCGATGCCGAGGGAGGCTTGAGCCTCGGCTTCGGGGTCACGTCCGCGATGTTTTCATCTTCCTCGACGAAGGTGACGTTCGACTACGCGTACAGGGACATGGGAAGACTGGAAAACATCCAGGTCATCTCCCTCGGTGTGTCGTTCTAACGCAATTTCCTCCTCCTTCCTGTAACATGGGCTCAGGGTCATTGACGGTGGTGTTACGCGCCGGGAGCGTGGCGTTCGTTCTTCTGGCGTTTCCCTTGATGCTTTTCGGACGGGGACCCGGAGGGCGGGACGCACTCCTGATGCCTGCGGAGGATTCTTCGTATGCGGGGAAGATTGTCGCCAGGGTGGGACCGAAGGTCATAACAGGAAAAGAATTCCTCCTGGCATACGATTTCGGTCCGGCGTTCCCCAAGCGGGAGAAGGATTCGAAGCGAAGGTTTCTTCAGTTTATGATCAATGAGAAACTCCTTGCCCTCGACGCGCAGGAGCACGGAGGAAACGCGCGGCCTTCCGTCATTCGATCCGTGGCGGAAATCGATCATGATCTTGCGACGGAGGAACTCTATCGGCAAGACGTGCTCGGGAAAGTCCACATCAGCCGGCAGGAGATGGAGGAAGCTGTCACCGCCCAGCGCATCCACTATTCCTTGCGATGGATCTATGCGCCGACCCGGGATCGTATCGAGGAGGTAAAGAACGGCCTCGCTGCCGGGAGGCCCTTTGACTCTCTGTACCATGCATCGCTCGTGAATCCGGCGCAGGCCGATGATCGGTCGTGGCAGACGACGCGGTTCAAGCTGATGACGACACGGCCTGGAGTTGCCGGCGTGGTGGATACGATGAAGCCGGGGCGGACGTCAGTCCCCGTCGAAGGTCCGGACGGATGGTACATTTTCTCCCTCGACAATATTTCGTTCGACGCGATCACGACGGAATCTGACGCAGCACAACAGCTCCACAGGGCGAGCGAGGTCCTCACGCAGCACAAAGCAGACAGCCTGTCGGACATCTATGTGGACAAGCTCATGCGCGAGCATGCTCCGGTAATCGAGAGACGGACGTTCGCCATTCTGTGCGCTTTTCTCGGCCAGGCATGGTTGCCGCAGGACCTGCGAACATCGATGCTGACGGTGCTGCCGGTCGACAGGGAAATCGCCGTTGCCGCGGCGGCCAATCCGTCGCCGTACGCAAGTGACAAACTTGTGACAATGTCCGATCGTGCCGTGACGCTCGGACGGTTTCTCGCCTGGTATAACGCGCGATCGACCCTGGTGAAGCTCAGCACAACTTCGGGCCGCGCATTTCAGGAGTCCCTCGAGCGGCTGATCTGGCAGATGGTGCGAGACGGTCTGCTGATCGAACGTGCCGAGCGCCGCCACCTGGACAAGCTGGCGATCGTCAAAGAACAAAAGGGGTGGTGGACGGACAAGATCTTGTACGCGTCCGAGAAACAGGCGCTCTCGGAGTCCATTGCCGTCAAGGATTCTCTCCTCTCGGTCTATTTTGTCGAGCACCGCGCGCGGTACGCTCACGCGAAAGGCGATACCGTTACGTTCCGCGGTGCGGCAGACGAGGTGCGTCGCGACTTCGTCTCGGAGAAGATGACATCAGTACTCTTCCATCGCCTCGTGGAGCTCCGGCGCAAATATCAGGTGACGATTGATGAAGATGTTCTGGCGTCGCTTCCCGTCGACAGCGCGAATGATCCGAAGGCGATCGACGTCTATGTTGCCAAGAAAGGGGGAACATTTCCCCATCCGGCCTTTCCAACAATCGATGATGACTGGCAGACGTGGCAATAAAGGGCTGATGATGCTGCTGTGTGGATCGCTTGCGCTGGTGGGGTGCGGGCATCAGACGAGCAACGGAGGCGGCGGGAATGGTCCGGTGACGCTGACGTATTGGCCGGCGCCCAATGCACAGGAAGTTGAGCTCGCGGACACCGTTGTAAAAGAATGGAACCGCCTCCATCCGGGCGTGCTCGTTAGCATGCAGCCCATCCCGGTAAGTCAGTCCACTGAAGAGGTGCTCCTCGCGGCGATCGCCGGGAAAACAACTCCCGATATCTGTTCCAACATCAACCCGATCGCGCTCAGGGACTATATCGCTTCCGGCGGCCTGATGGCGCTCGACACGTTTGCGGGCTTCGACTCCGTCGTCGGCACGCGGGTTCCCTCGCATCTCCTGGCAGCGTTCAGGTCACCCGATGGTCACTTCTATCAGGTGCCGTGGAAGACGAACCCGGTGATGATGTTCTACAACCTGCGGCTGATGCATGCCGCGGGAGTCCAGAACGTCCCCAGGACCTATGGCGAGTACTTCGCGCTCGGCGATAGCGTCAAGCGCAACCTCAATCACGGTCCGACGATGGAGATCTGGATGGGGGAGCGCGACATCCGTCCGATCTGGTGGCAGCGGATGTTCGATTTTTATCCGTTCTATCTCGCAGCGTCCGAGGGACATCCGCTGTTCGTGGGGGATTCGGTGGCATTTGGCAACGCCTGGGCGGTCGACGTCTTTGCCTTCTTCCAGCGATGCTATGAACGGCAGTACTATCCACGAACATCGTTCTATCAGAGCGTCGATCCATTTCTCCTGGAAAAAAAGGTCTCGCACATTGCCGGACCGTGGCAGGTCGCGGCGATCAAGAAGTTTGCGCCGTCATTATGGTATACGGTGACTCCACTCCCCGTGCCGGACACCAACAGCGGCCCGGTCTATACCTTCGGAGATTTCAAAAACATCGGCATCTTCACGACGACGAAGCATCCCCGCGAGGCGTGGGAGTTCGTAAGCTTCATGCTCAGCAAAGCGCACGATCGTATGCTTCTTCAACTCACCGACCAGATTCCCGTTCGCGGGGACCTTCTGACAAACCCCGAGTTCCGGGAGTATTTCCGCGATCATCCCAGGATTCTCACATTCGCGGAGCAAGTCCCGTACACGCGAGGGATGGATTCGGCACCCGACATGAAGGAGATCTTTGACGGCATCTCTCAGGAGTTCGAAATGTGCTCCGTCTACGGGACGAAGACGCCTCTCAGGGGGATGACCGATGCCGTGGCCAGGGCGCGCATGATCATCGAGTGGAACCAATGACAACGCGAGCGACGCCGGTCAAACTCTTTCAGGGAACGCGTCCGGGCGGTTATCTTTTTTCCCTCCCGTACCTTGTTTTCTTTCTCGCGTTCGTCGCCTACCCGTTGATCTTTTCCTTTCTCCTGATGTTCCACCGGTGGAACCTGGTCAGTCCGATGGAATGGGTGGGGCTGAAGAACTTCATCCGGTTGTCCCGCGATCCGCTGTTCTTCAAGTCACTCGTCAATACGCTCTTCTTCCTGATGATTCATATTCCGTTGCAGATCACCGTAGCGCTCGGATTCGCGCTGCTGCTGAACGAGAACATCGCGGGAAGGGGATTCTTCAGGGGAATTTACTTCCTTCCCGTCGTCGTGTCGGGCGTCGCCGTGACGATTCTCTGGCAGCAACTGTTCTCTTACGACTTCGGCCTTCTGAATGGCTTCCTTGCGGCCGTCGGCATAGGGCCCGTTCCATGGCTCATCGACGTCCATTTTGCCATGCCGTCGATTGCGCTGATGGCGACCTGGAAGAACGTCGGCATCTATATCGTGCTCTTCCTCGCCGGGCTGCAAAGCATCCCGCACGAGCTGTACGAAGCTGCGAGCATCGATGGCGCGCGTCCGGTCCGACAGTTCTTCTCCATCACGCTCCCTCTCCTGAATCCCACGGTCATGGTGATCGTTGTTCTTTCGACCATCGGAGGGTTCTCGCTGTTCATCGAGCCGTATATTCTCACCGGCGGCGGGCCGATGGAAAGTACCCTTTCGGGGATGCTCTACATTTACAACCAGGCGTTCTACTTCGGTCACATGGGCTACGCTGCCACGCTCGGGTTTGTGTACGCTCTGGTGATCTTCGGCGTGGTGCTCCTCCAGCGCCGGGTGATCGAGAGGGACGTTACCCAATGAAACGGCTCGGCACATATCTCGTGCTGCTCGCGGGGGCCCTGATGTTCGCCTACCCCTTCCTCTGGATGCTGGCGGCGTCGTTGAAGCCCGAGGCGGCGATCAACGGCCTCGGGCTTTGGTCGAAGGAGTTCACGGGCGTGAATTATGAAAAAGTCTTCGTGAAGATCCCGATCCTCCGCGCGTTTCTCAACAGCCTTATCGTCTCGGGATGCACGACCGTATCCGTCGTCGTCTTTGGTTCGATGGTGGGGTATGCGCTGTCGCGTCTCGAGTTCCCTGGGCGCCGGGCACTCTATCTCGTCATCCTGTTTACCATGATGATACCGTTTCAGATCGTCCTGATCCCCCAGTACATCCTCATGGTGAAGTTGGGATGGACGGACACGTATCTTTCGCTGATCGCGCCGACGATGATCAGCGCCTTTGGCATCGTGCTCTTTCGGCAGTTCTTCGCGGCAATCCCCCAGGCCTTGATCGATGCGGCAAGGATCGACGGGTGTTCCGAGTTGAGGATCCTGTTCCGTATTGTCTGGCCGCTCTCCCGGCCGGTCCTCATCACCGTCGCGCTGCTGACGTTCATGACGAATTGGAACGAGGTGCTCTGGCCGATGATGGTGGTACGCGACCGATCGCTCATGACGATGCCGCAGATGGTGGCGTTGTTCTCC
Organism: Bacteroidota bacterium; assembly: GCA_035506295.1. Classification (GTDB taxonomy): domain Bacteria; phylum Bacteroidota; class Ignavibacteria; order UBA10030; family UBA6906; genus DATJPR01. The sequence goes on from DATJPR010000126.1 coordinate 13,159, forward strand.
ACCGGCGGTGAGGCGGAATCCCAACTGGGGTATCTCCTCGCCGCCGCGACATTGCTTGCCGCGCCGGTGGTGATCGCCTATGCCTTCTTCCAGAGGTACTTCATCGAGAGCATGGCTTCCACGGGGCTGAAGGGATAGACAGGGAAACGATGAAGACGCTCGAATACCGCCGCCCCGTTGCGGCGCTCACCACGGGGTCGAGTCTGGGAAATCTTCACGCCTTCGCCAGGCTCGACGAATGCTCCGATCTCCTCGGTCTCTGGTCCCCCGCAGATAATCAATTTTACGTGGGCTCATGGTCGCTTCGCATCAGGGTTGATGGAACGGAGGCGCGCGCGACCGAAACCGTATTTCGCGCTGCGTCACAGACCACGTCCTTCGACGAAGGCGCGGTGCACCTCGAGAAGACGTTTTTTGTGCCGGTTCTCTCGGGGAATGACGAGGATGCCATGCGTCAGCGCGCCGCTATCCTCGAGGTGAAGGCCGAGAATCGTTCCGGGAGCGAGGTCAAAGTGGCGTTGGAACATCTTGTCATCTTTCCTGCAGTGTCGACTACGAAGTTCTCGCGACAGCCGGACCAGTGGGAACGGGAGAAAGTAGTCGGCGTGAAGGCGGAGGGATCTCTCTGCATTGCAACGACGGAGGGAAATCCTCGTGAATGCCGGGTCTTCGGATCCGATCATCCCTGTGCATTCATGAGGATCGACAAATCGGCGGTGACCGCCGTTTACGAATTCGCGTTGGCTTCCGGAACGGAGCGGTCCGTGGCATTCCGGCTGACGTTCTCCCCTCATGGACTGCAGGAAGCAGTTGATGCCTTTCATGCGCTTGCCGATGTTCCCCGCATACGCGACGCGTCGATACGCTCCGTGCACGAGCGGAGCGCCCGCGCGTTCGTCGTGACGCCCGATCCGGTGGTGAATCGGGGATTGCGGTGGGCGAAGATCGGGATGGACAGAGTGAGGCACCGGTTCAAAGCGGGCGAGGCCTTCACGAACGACCCGCCGCAGGACATCGTGGTCATGCGGGACCTCGCCTGGTATACACTCGGGATGGATTTCCTGGATCCGCTCTCTTCGCGCGCAATGCTGGATCTCGTGTGCTCACGGGCGATCCACGAAGGAGGGAAAGTCACCGAGTTCCTTCACGCAAATGAAACGCGGCCCGAGAAGAACGACTATGGCCTCAACATCAACGATGACACCCCGCTGGTCCTCTGGGCGCTTGCACACCATGGGTGGGTGACCGGCGATGAGCAGTTCATGCGACGGGTCTACCCGTGCATGAAGCTGGCCGCTGAGTGGATTCTCCGGCAGCGCAGGGACGGACTGGTGTTCTGTACCGCCGCCGGGACGAACGTCCGGGGGATTTGCAGCTGGCGGAACATCATCGATCGGTATACGCTCTCCGGTGCCGTGACCGAAATCAACGCGGAATGCGCTCATGCACTCAGGCTCACCGCGCAAGTCGCGAACGATCTGGGATTTGAACAGGATGCCGCGACGTTTTCCGGAGCCGCGGCCGGCCTCATCGATGCAATCCGAACGAACCTGGTCTCGGATCGCACGGGGGTGTATCTCTTGAACATCGACATCGATGGCGTCAAGCACCACGATGTGACCGGCGATCTGATTTTCCCCGTTCTTTGCGGCGTAGCTGACGATGCAATGCGGACGAAGATCGTCCAACGATTGACCCAGCCGGATTTCTGGACCGACTACGGGGCGCGCACGGTCCCGCCCGGCGAATGGAACTATGATCCGGATGCCGATTATCAACTCCGCGGCGGAGTCTGGCCGAATCTCACGGCCTGGATTGCGTACGGCGCCCGTTCGTTGCGCCCGTCGCTGGTCGCGGAGGCGTTGCACAATATCCACAAGATTGTCGAGGCGGATCAGCCGGAGCAGTTCGGTGCGCTGGTCCCGGGCGAACTCCCCGAGCGCCTGCACGGAGAGGATTTTCGCAGTCGGGGGATGACGTTGAGCCCGTGGGCCCCGCCCACGTATTTCTGGCTTGGTATCGAAGGGCTCCTTGGCCTTTCTTGTACGCTTCATGGCATAGAAGTCAATCCGGCCGTCCCGGCCGATTGGCCATGGCTTGCGGTGAAGCATCTTCGCATTCATGGACAGAACATGAGTCTTCTGTTGTATGAAGGCACGCTCTATACGTCCGTGCCGGTCACGAGCGCTCTTCCGGTTCGTGTGGGAAAGGAACTGCCGGTTCGTTCTGACGTGCAGGGTGTGTTTGTCCTCGCGATGGAAGCAGGGAGCGAGGTGGTGCTCTTCGCTTCAGGTCCGCGTGCTGTCGCCGGGCGCATCGCCTACGAGCTACATGGTCGCTGGGAGGAGACCGTCGTAGCCTTTGGGGAAACGGGAGCATACATTCAACGAATTCGACAGGGTGCACGAGGGAGCTGATATTTGAAAACAATGCAGACGCACCACAGGCTATATCCGGTCCTCGCACTGCTCGCGTTCCTCTGCCCACTTCAGGTAAATGCGCAGAGAAATGACGATCCGCTTTCGTACACGTTCACTCGCGGCTATGGGCAGGTTGAAGTGGGCGGCCCGTATGCCGGTTTCGAATTTCATGAGAGTCGCCCGCTGCCCGCACGGATTTCATTCTTCTCTCCTGTCGCCAACAGCATCGATCTGAGCACGGACTATTGGAAGCGGGGTGCATCACGCCCGATGGCGCTGGCGCTGCAGATCGACGGCCGACCGCCACGGTGGATTGGCCGGGACGCATGGGAGTACGTCCTGCGCCCTGACGATGTTACCTTCCATCGAAATGACGACAGTCTGTCGTACTCCGTGGGCTACCGGTTCGGAATGCACGAGCCGTTGGCCGTTGTCCGCTTCGTGATTGTCAACCATGGCGCTGTCGCACATCGCCTCGATGTGTACACCCACCTCAAGACTGCCTTGCGGACGTGTCAGACCTATGCGAGGTTCGACACGGTGACTGCGAGCTACGAAGAGGGGACGAGCGCTGCGGTTGCCGTATACGACCGGCCGGAAACCGCGGACGCGGCGGTGATCATCGAGAACTTTGGTGAGCGGCCGGAAGGATGGATGATGGACGCGTCGGCTCTCTCGGTCAGCGATTCGGGGACTTCGTCCTGGCCGGGCGGGCAATTGCCCCACGGCCGTGTCCATGGTGCCCGTGTGCGCGGGTGCTCCGCGTTCACGTACGAGAAACTCGTCGGTCCCGAAGATTCGCTCGTCATCGTGCTTGGCATCGCGAGTTGCCGGGCGAAAGAAGCGCTCGACCTCGTGCAACGTCTCCCTTTGCGTTGGGATGATGATGTGGCCGCGTACCGCAGGTTTGTGGATTCCTCCGGCATACGTCGGCCGGTCTTGAGAACAGGGGATCCATGGGTCGATCGGTCCGTGCTCTGGTCGAAAGCGCTGCTTGCCGCGAATGCCCACTTTCTCGATGGCAGTATCGTCCCTATGCCGTGCCCGGCGGAGTACAACTTCTTTTT
>DATJPR010000127.1:0-5345 GCA_035506295.1 Bacteroidota bacterium
CCAGCACCGGGACCTTGATGCGATGCTCTGTGCGCGACTGGCACATGCGGCCGAGGTCGTCGAGTTTCACGAGCCGGGAGGAATGATGGACCATTACTCGACGGCCTGTGGGGGCGTGATCTCCCTTGAGTTCTTCCCGGAAATGAAGATCGAGAGAATGCCCGCGACTCTGGGCAGGTTCGTCCTCGGTGATTCGCGGCAACCGAAAGACACGAAAGGAATACTTGCGCGCGTCAAGAACCAGGTGCTGGCCGCGACCGGGATTCTGCGGGAGAAGGTCCCTCAATTCTCGCTGCACACTGTGCGCAGCGAAGAGCTCGATCAGTTCCGCCATCTATTGACCCCCCAACAACTCACGCTGCTCGAAGGAACCGTGCGCAACAGGGATATCACCGCGCAGGCGAAACAGGAACTCCGTGAGGACCCCGTCGACCATCGCAAGATCGGCGCACTGCTGACGGAACACCAGTCGATCCTTCGCGACGTGCTGAAGATATCCACGCCGAAGATCGACACGATGCTCGCCGCGGCAATGGCGGCCGGAGCGTACGGAGGAAAGATCAACGGCTCCGGAGGAGGCGGCTGCATGTTTGCGTATGCGCCGGAGAATACTGAAGTTGTTGCGCAGGCGATCGAGGAAGCGGAAGGCAAAGCATATATTGTCTCTTCAGACCAGGGAACGCGGGCTGAACTCACAGGGGATGACGCTTAATGGAACCCAACCTCGTCATCCTCGCCGGGGGAATCTCCTCCCGAATGAAGAACGCCGTCTCGACTCCATCCGGGCTAGAACCGGGCCTGCTACGCGACGCCCGTGACAAGGCGAAGTCCATGATCGGCATCGGTGAGAATCGCCGCCCGTTTTTGGACTACGTTCTTTTCAACGCGCGCGAAGCAGGCTATCGGGACATCGTCATCGTCACCGGAGAAAACGACAGTTCCATCAGAGAGCACTATGGACCGGCCGACGAAGGAAACGAGATCGCCGGCCTGCGCGTCTCCTATGCGATTCAGCCCATTCCCGCCGGGCGCACGAAGCCGCTCGGGACCGCCGATGCACTGCTCCATGCGCTGCGCAGTCGGGCCGCGTCGCAATGGCACGCCTTCACCGTTTGCAACAGCGACAATCTTTACTCCCGGCTCGCACTGAAAACGATGCTCGAGTGTCCGGACCCGGGAGGGATGATCGACTATGACAGAGCCGCGTTGGAGTTTTCACAGGACCGCATCGAACAATTCGCTGTAACAGAAATCTCGCCGGACGGCTATCTCATCGCCCTCATCGAGAAGCCCTCGCCCGACGTGATCGTACGGTTGCTCCGAACTCACGGGAGAATCGGCGTAAGCATGAATATCTTCCGCCTTACGAATGAGCTCATCCGTTCCTGTCTCGAAGAACTTTCTCCTGATCCTGTGCGTCAGGAGAAAGAACTCCCCGCCGCGGTGCAGATGATGGCGAGGAGGCACCCCGGAAGCGTGCGAGCCATTCCACTCGCCGAGCATGTGCCCGACCTGACGCATCCATCGGACATCCTTGCGGTGCAGCAATTTCTGGAAACACGCTTTCCTGATTTTTCCTTCGATCGAAAAACTTCTTCATAGGTACATCGATGAATATGGGCAGGCGATGGAGCGTTGTCCTCATCGTTTTCCTCTGCCAGGGTCTGTTCGCAGAGAGCCGGCGAGACACGGCCTACCAGGAACTGCAGAACGACCGGGTCATCTTGAAGGTCGCTGTCGGCGGTCCCAACGTGCTTCACCAGACGCTTTCGATCGATTCCGCGGTGGTCGAGTCAGACGGCGATTTTGGCCTCGATGTCATGTACACCGATTGGCAGGCGCCCGGGAAGGCGAATAACGCCGAGAATCCCGTTCTCTTCACGAAGGCGGACTTCGTGCCGGTGAGTTCCACTGTCCGTGATCTGCCATCCGGGAGCAAGGAGCTGACGATTTTCATGAAGGCGAGGGAATCGACTTTCCTCGTCGCGTTGACGTACTTGCTGGACGAGAAAGCGACTTATATCAAAAGAAAGCTCGCCGTCGAGGATACAACGTTCGGCCATCATTTCCTGCGGTCCCTGATCCCTGTCCGGTCCCTGCTCGCCGGCGTGACCACCGTGATCAAAGACGGCGGATTCGGTCAACCCGTCGCAGTGTTGTTGAAGACAGGGGGAGGGTTTTTCGGACTTGAGTATCCTGCATCCGAGAATCACCTCACATGTGAAGGGAAGGCATACCGCGTCAGCTGTTCCGAGGACGCAGGCGAACTCATAGGCAGAAATTGGGTGGAGAGCGAATGGGTCGTGGAGGGTGTTTCGCCGGATGCGCTCGTCCGACAATCGTTCTTCAAGTATCTTGACGACATCAGGGTTGCTCCGTTGCGGCCGTATACGCTGTACAACAGCTGGTACGACCTCCGTTCGCCGGAATACCCCCATGTCCCCGCCGAAGACGTCATGAGTGAAACCAGCGCCCGGCGAATGATGACCCTCCTCCGGGAGAATATGATCGAGAAGCACGGAATGACCCTCGACGCCTTCGTTCTGGACGACGGCTGGGATGTCTACAAAAGTGATTGGGTTCCTCGTAAAGACCAGTTCCCTAATGGTTTGAAGGTCCTTGCGGATGAATTGCATCAGACTCACACGTCACTCGGGATTTGGATCGGCCCCACCGGGGGTTATTCCTTTCGAGACAGACGAATCGGCTGGATGAAGGAGCACGGGTACGAGGTCGTCGGCGACCAGCTCTGCATTGGTGGAGCGAAGTATCATGAACTCCTGAAAACCCGGGTGGGCGATTTTGCCGGCAAAGACGGGATCGGGTACTTCAAGTGGGACGGCATCCAGTTCTCCTGCAGCGAGCCGAATCACGGGCATCCAATCGACATCTATTCACGCCGTGCGATCCTCGACTCGCTGATAGACCTGTGCCGGGTGGCCCGCGCAGAGAATCCGTCCATGTTCCTGAACATCACCTCGGGCACCTGGCTCAGCCCCTGGTGGGTGAAGTATGCAAATACCATCTGGATGAGCGGGGAGGATTATGGTTACGCGGACGTGCCGTCGATCAGCAAGCGCGATGCGGCAATCACGTACAGGGACTTCGTGCTGCACGATGATTTCAAAACGAAGGACCTCTGGTTTCCGATCGCCAATCTCATGACGCACGGCATTATCAAAGGAAGGCTCGAGTATCTCGGGTCGAAGGAAGAACCTCTGGACAAATTCACCGACGATGCGCTGCTCTACGTCGCCCGGGGAATTTCCATGTACGAGCTCTATATCTCGCCGGACATCCTCTCGGAAGGGGAGTGGAATGCACTGGCGAAGTCGATCACCTGGGCGCGGGACCGGTTCCCGGTCCTGATGTCGACCACGATGATCGGCGGTGACCCGATGAAGAGGCAGCCGTATGGCTATGTTCACTTCAAGAGGACTCACGGGGTGATTGCAGTGAGAAACCCGTTCATCGATCGCGCAACGATTGACGTGTCGCTTTCCAGGTCTTTCGGGATTGAGCAGGGCGCTCAGTCCCTGGTGCTTGAGCGGGTCTATCCAACGCGATGGATCGCTCCGCGGCTCTACCGGGAAGGGGCCAACATCACCATTCCTGTTGATGGATTTGAGACGGCGGTGTATGAGGTGTATCCACTGAAGGAAGCGACCGTCCCTCTCGTGGCAGGTGTGACGTTTGAGGAACCTTCTGTCAGCGGATCGCATATCGCGATGCAGTACCATCCGGCCGAAGGCGCGGGTCTTTTGCTGAATCCACAGGTTGTTCGATCTGCCAGAGAAAACGGATCGATCAAAGACCCGAAGTCTCTTCGCCTGAGCGGTCGATCAGCCGTGCCGATGGTCACGGAGGCATCCGTCTCCAAGATCGTCGCCGGCCGGAACGCGATGGACGCAACATTCCGGCTTTCAGATTCTGCATCGGGGGCGAAGCTCGCGATACTTCTTTCGCCGCATGACGGAACCAGAATTCATCCTGTCGTCCGGGTTGCCGTTGACGGAGACTCCGCGCGCGTCGACACGGTCGAACAGGACAGCCCTTCCCAGTGGTACCTGGTTGACGTTCGGCCAGGGATGCGGCATGTGAGGATTTCCATCGAGCCGGGGAAGGGCGGTTGGAAGGGGAGCGCAAGTCTCTGGATCGTGGGGATGCAGCGGCTGGCGTCGAGAACGATCTCCTTTGATCTCACCGCACCGGTCGCCCAGAAGCCGATGCCTCCGCTGCCGTGGTCAAAGGGTGAGGAACGAGTGTCGATTCATTTGCGAACGGTGGACCTTGCCTTGAAAGATCAACAATAGCATGCAGCCACTTGCTTTTTGGACGCTTTCTTCGACTGACGCCCTCAAGAGCACCGGGAGTCGGCCCGAGGGACTGAACGACGCGGAGGTGGGAGATCGCCGCGCTCGCTACGGTGCGAATTTGCTGACGCCCAAGAAAAAGAGCAGTGTGTTTACGCTCTTGCTGGGTCAGTTCAAGAGCCCGATCATCCTCATCCTCGTGTTTGCCGCGGTACTCGCGTTTGCGCTGCAGGATGCGACAGAAGCCACGATCATCCTGGTTATCGTTCTCGCGAGCGGCTTGCTGGGTTTCTGGCAGGAACATGGCGCGGCTGATGCGGTCGAAAAACTGCTTGCCATGGTCCAGATCAAAGCGACGGTTCGAAGAAGCGGCGTCTCCGTCGATATCCCTCTCGAAGACACGGTGCCGGGAGATGTCGTTGTCTTGAATGCGGGAGATGTTGTCCCCGGCGATTGCCTTGTCCTCGAATCCAAGGATCTCTTTCTTGACGAGGCAGCGCTCACCGGTGAAACTTATCCTGTGGAAAAGTCTGTCGGTGTCCTGCCGGAGTCCACTCCTCTTGCCCAGCGGACGAACTCCTTGTGGATGGGGACGCATGTCGTGAGCGGTGACGCGATCGCTCTGGTGGTCAATACCGGAAAGTCGACGGAATTCGGCAAGGTGTCGGAGCGGCTCGCTGTCCGTGCCGGTGAAACGGAGTTTGAGAGGGGCGTTCGCCGTTTCGGGTACCTCCTCCTGCATGTGACCCTGATGCTCGTGATCGCGGTGTTCGCGATCAACGTGTTCTTTCAGCGCTCTGTCCTGGATTCGTTCCTGTTTTCTCTTGCGCTTGCCGTCGGTCTGACTCCCCAGCTGCTTCCGGCAATCATCAGCGTCAACCTTGCGCACGGCGCCCGACGAATGGCGGACGCGAAAGTCATCGTCAAACGGCTGGCTTCCATCGAGAATTTCGGAAGCATGAACATCCTGTGCTCCGACAAGACGGGAACGCTGACAGAAGGCGTCGTCACGCTTGATTCGGCGTTGGGACT
>DATJPR010000128.1:0-11207 GCA_035506295.1 Bacteroidota bacterium
GCTCGGATTCCTGACAAAAGTGATTATCGATCAACACTTCGTGAAGCGGAAGCGGCTGAACCGCCTGATCTGTGTTGTGCTCGAGCATCCTGAGCTTCCCGCCATCGGGATCGACGAATCGACCGCCATTCTGGTCAATCCCGACGGGACGGCCGAAGTGATGGGTCAGGGGACCGTCGTGGTCCTCGATGCGCGTGCCGCGCGCGATATCCATCCCGACATGCACGGCAACTTCTCCGCACGGGGAATTCTCATGCGACTTGTCGCCCCGGGTGAAACATTTCGACTGGAACATCCTGAAGAATCCGGCCCACCACCGCGATGAAACGGCCGATCCATTTCAACACCCTCATTATGATCTACTCGGTGGTGGTTCTTGTCGCCGCCGCGACGTGGATCGTTCCTGGAGGGGAATATAAAAGAGTAACGCAAAACGGCCAGACGCTCGTGATCGCGGATTCTTTCACCTCCGCACCGAATGAGCCGCAGGGGATCGGCGCTATCCTGACATCGCCGGTGAAGGGATTCGTCCAGGCTGCGCATATCATCGCTTTCGTGTTCGTGATCGGCGGCGCGTTTTCCGTCATCCAGAAGACGGGAGCGATTGCCGTCGGCGTCCAGCGCGTCGCCTCAACATTTGCGGACAAGCCGCATCTCAAGAAGTACTTCATCCCGGTGACGATGCTTCTCTTCTCCCTGGGCGGGACAATCTTCGGGATGTCCGAGGAAACGATGCCATTCGTGCTGATCTTCATTCCGCTCGCGATCTCGCTCGGCTATGATTCTCTTGTCGGGACGGCAATCCCGTTTCTCGGGGCAGCGGCAGGGTTCGCGGGTGCGACACTGAATCCGTTCACGGTGGGCATCGCGCAGGGCATTGCCGAACTTCCGCTCTACTCAGGGTTGGAATACCGCATTGTGGTGTGGTTCATCAGCACATCTTCCATCATCACCTTTGTCATGCTCTATGCGTCGAAGATCCGCGTGGATCCAACGAGAAGTCCCGTCTACGAACTGGACCGGACGCGACGAGAGTCGTTTCAGCCGGAGCAGACGGAAAAGCGGGAATTCTCCGTTCCGCACCGGCTCGTGATTGCGGTGTTCGTCCTGTCACTCGGTGTCCTGGTCTTCGGCGTCCTCCGGTACAAATGGTTCATCGATGAAATCGCCGGCCTCTTTCTGGGGTTGGGCATCGTGAGTGGCATCCTGGGACGACTTTCCGCGGATGAGATCACCGACAGCTTCAAGGCGGGCGCACGCGATATGATGGGCGTGGCGTTCATCATCGGCTGTGCGAGAGCCCTGCTGGTGGTCGCGAATGACGGCAAAGTCATGGATACGCTCCTTCACGGGCTGGCGTCGTTGATCTCCAATCTTCATCCTATCCTTGCCACGCAGGTCATGTTCCTCACGCACGGCGTCATCAATTTCTTTGTGCACTCGGGCTCCGGACAGGCGGCGCTGACGATGCCGATTATGGCGCCACTGGCCGATGTTGTCGGCATCTCGCGGCAGACGGCCGTCCTGGCGTTCCAGTTCGGCGACGGCTGGATCAACCCCATCCTTCCCACGTCCGGCGTCACGATGGGAGTGCTCGGGTTGGCGGGGATCTCCTGGGAGAAATGGTTCAAGTGGATGCTCCCCGTCCAGATTTATTTCTTTGTTCTTGCCTTGATCCTTCTAATCCCCCCCTTTCTGTTTCACTATCATTGACAGGAGGAATGATGAAACCAAGATACCCGATTCTGTTGCTCATCGTGGTCTTGTTGCTCCCTGCACTTGCCTTCGCGCAGAAAAATGTGTACGGCGGGACGGGCAACGTCAGGTTCAAGCTGAACAGGGCCGGCAGCTTTTCACTGTACGACAAGGACTTCGTCACGCAGGTGGACCGCGCGTCGATCCTCGTCGCGCTGGATTCCGCGCACGTGTTCGACTATCAGGAGGATGCCAACTATCTGATCAGTTCGACGATTCTCTCGGTCGTCGGCCAGGCCGATACCGTCGCAACAACGTTGTACGATAATTCATGGACCACGCCGACTGTGCCGCCTGATGTCCGGGTGCTTCAGGATGTGTACGCGTGGAAGGACGATTCGCTCGTGCTCACTAACTTCGCCATTACGAACTATTCGGCGGCGTCCTACAACCTGCATATCGGGTTGGGCTGCGTTCCGTCTCCTTCCGAGACCTACGGTGGCGAAACGGTGGCGTACGACAGCGTCGCCAAGATGGCATACTTCTATAGAGAGGGTGAAGCACCGTACGTCGGGATCAAAGTGCTGGGGCAGAACCCGGCCTCCTTCCACGTGCTGGATTGGGACACGTATTCCCCTTCCGACCCGACCAGCGATGCTGCAACCGATTCCACGCGCTGGAGCATGACGGCGCTTCCGGGATTCGACCATTCGCTGGTGGCGGGTGTTGATGGCTCGTTCTTCAATCTCAATTTCGGGAGCCAGACCATCGCCTCCAACAACTCTGTCTCGTACATGGTGGCGTTCCTCTACAGCACAAGTCTTGCGGGCCTCCGCGCGATCAGCGATTCGGCGGACGTCCGCTATACCGCATACCTCGCCGCGTCTTCGATCAAGAACGCGTACGGAGGAACGGGAGCCGTTTCCTTCAAGCTCAACAGGGCCGGGAGCGTCGAAATGTATTCTGCCGACGGAACCGTCCAGCTCAGCAGGGCATCGATGCTCGTCGGGCTCGATAGCACGCATGTCTTCGACTACGAAGAAGATGCGAACTACATGATGACGGCCCCTGCGCTCTCCACCGGCGGCACGGCTGACACGGTCGCCGTCGCGCTGTTCGACAATTCCTGGACGAACCCGCCTCCACCGCCCGATGTCCGGGTTCTCGCAGTCCTGCATGCATGGAAGAACGATCCCTTCGTGCTTGTGGACTATACCCTGACCAACACCTCTCCTTCGAGCGCACACCTCGCGGTCGGCATGGGGTGCGTCCCCGAGCCGTCGGAAACCTATGGGGGCGAAACCGTCGCCTACGATGCAACGAAGAAGATGGCGTACTTCCACCGTGTGGGGGAAGATCCGTACGTCGGCGTCAAAGTCATGGCGCAAGATCCGTCTTCCTTCCACGCGCTCGACTGGGACACGTATTCCCCGACCGATGCGAACAATGACGCGGCAACGGATTCGACCCGCTGGCGCATGACTGCGCTGCCGGGATTCGATGCACCGCTTGTCGCGGGTGTGGACGGATCGTTCTTCAATTTGAATTTCGGAACGACGGACCTCGACCCGGGCAGCTCGGTCACATACACCGTGGCCTACCTGTACAGCACCAGTCTGGCCGGCCTGCAAACGGCGAGCGATGCGGCGATCGTGAGGTTCAACGGCCCCACGGCAGTCAAGCTTCCGACTTCAGGGGTACCCCAGAGGTTCGCCCTCGAACAGAATTATCCGAATCCGTTCAATCCGACAACAGTTATCAGCGGACAGTGGACAGCAGACAGCAGGGTACGACTTGTAGTCTACGATCTGCTCGGGCGGGAAGTGGCAGTCCTCGCTGACAGCAGATACCCGGCAGGAAAATACTCGTTCACTTTTGACGCGAGAAATCTGTCGAGCGGCGTGTATTTCTATCGTCTTACTGCGGGAAGTTTCACCGCAGTCCGCAAGATGTCTTTGATCAAGTAATAGGCATGGAACGCAGAGGAAAACGATCCCGGAATGCCCCGATCGATCTTCAGGGGCTTATCCAATCGGCCTATCCTGACCTCCCGGAGAACCAGCGCAAGGTTGCTGATGTGCTGGTCCAGCGGCTCCGGGAGGTGCCGTTCCTCTCGGTGCTCGATCTGCAGGAGATCAGCGGCACGAGCAAAGCAACCGTCGTCCGACTCGCACAAAACCTCGGGTTCTCCGGTTACCTGGAGCTCCGGGATCGTGTCCGCGAGGGAGCGCAATCGGAACTCTCCGGCGCCGAACCGTTTCCCTTGCTCTCAGGGGAGAGCACGGAAGAGACTCTCACCGCGGTTGCGCGACAGGACGTCAAGAACATCACCCAGACGATCGGTCAGATCGATCGTGCGGCCTTCGACAGAGTGACCGACCTGATCCTCAAGGCGACCCATGTCTACGCGTGCGGCCTGGGGATCTCCTCATTGCTGGCCAGCGTGCTCTCCTACTCGTTGAACCAGGTGGCGGTGCGCGCCACATCGTTCTCCCACGAGCACGAAACGTTCTTCGAACAAATGCACCAGGTCAGGCCGACGGACGTGGTCATCGCGTTTTCCTTCCGTCCCTACTCCCGGGAAACCGTCGACACCGTGCGGGCTCTTGCCTCCCGGGGGGTTCCGGTGGTGGCCATTACGGATCGTGTGACCGCACCCATCTGCTTCGTCAGCAAGGCGGCCTTGCCGATCGTTTGTCAGAACCTTCTCTTCACCAACTCCATTTCCGCTGTTTCTGTTTTGATCAACGCCCTGACCACGGAAGTTGCGCTGCGCAACCGACGCCGCGCGACTGACAATCTCAGAAAGACAGAACAGCTTCTTCGCCGAGCGGGGCACTACTTCACAGAGTAGAGGTCGAGCCATGCGATATCTCCTTCATCTCGTGGGGGCCGCAACGATCCTGTGCGGGACACTTGTCGCCGGGACCACAGGGAAGATCACCGGCACGGTGTCCGAGAAAGGCCGGGGCGATCCACTCGCCGGGGCAAACGTGGCCGTCCTCACGACGTCCCACGGTGCGGCAACGGGCGTCGATGGGAAATATTTCATCCTGAACGTCCCGCCGGGGGATTATGATCTGCGCGTCTCCCTGATCGGCTACACCCCGACCGTCGTCAAGAACGTCCATGTGGAAATAGACCGCACGACGACGATTGACATCCAGCTCGCTGCATCAGCAGTCGATATGGAGGAGATTGTCGTGCAGGCGGTTCCTCCGCCGTTCCAGCGGGATGCTACCGCTTCCGTGGCGGTTGTCAGCAGCGAGCAGATCGCGCAGCTGCCGGCGAAGGATTTCGCCGACGTCCTCGCGCTGCAGGCGGGTGTGGCGGGATCGGGCAGCACCCTGTACATTCGCGGCGGCCGCAGCAACGAGGTGGCATACCTGATTGACGGCATGTACGTGAAGGATCCCGTGCTCGGCGCCCGGGGCACCACGATCCACAACGAAGCCATCTCCGAACTCCAACTGATGAGTGGGACCTTCAACGCGGAATACGGCGGGGCAATGAGCGGAGTCGTGAACATCGTGACCAAGGAGGGAGGCAAGTCATTCGCCGGATTTCTGGAGGGACGGACCAGCGACTTCTTCGTGAAACCCTTCTCCAATTACCACGAGAACCGTGTGACCGGATCGTTGAGCGGTCCGCTGGTCGGGGAAGACCTGGCGTTCTATCTCAGCGGCGAGCAGGACAAGAGCGGAAGCTGGCTGCCATTCGGCTCCGACAAGACCATCTCCTTGATCGGCAAGATATCGGGGCGGCCCATCGCGCCGCTGAAGACAACCTTGACGTGGCGGTACACCAGCGACGAGGACCGGCCGTACAATCATCAATGGGACTACATTCCCGACCAATACCTCCGCGATCGCGAGTATAGCCGTCAGGCGATCCTCGGAATCACCCACACGGTCTCCCCCACCCTGTTCTACGACCTGCGTGTGTCGTATTTCTCGCAGTCATACTATTCGGGCGTGGACAAGGACACGTCGCAGTATATCCTGCCCGGCGCATACCAATACGTCAGCAGCGCCGGCAACGGCCACGAATTCTACGCGCTGGAAGACCCGATCGAGTTGACGAAGAACGCCACGGTCACCCTGGATGCCAAAGGAGACGCGACCTGGCAGGCGGACACGTGGGACGAAATCCGCGGCGGTTTCGAAATCAAGCGGCACACGCTCGATTATTTCGACGTGTATGATCCGAAGAGAGTGAATCCGTACATCACCGCCTTCCGGAAGAAGCCGGTCGAGGGCTCCGCCTACCTGCAGGACCAGATTTCGCTGTCGGCGCTGGTGGTGAACCTGGGGCTCCGGTACGACTATGCGAACCAGCGCTCGCCTTACCGATCAAACCCGCTCGATCCCTCATCGATCGTCCAGTCCAGTCCGAAGCAGCAATGGAGCCCTCGTCTTGGTGTGGCGCATCCGATCAGCGACCGCACCTCGCTTCATTTTTCGTACGGCAGATTTTTCCAGAACCCCGACTACGTCCGGCTGTTTGAGAATTCTCAATACGATATCGCAGTGAAAGATATCCTGTTCGGATCTCCCGATCTGGATCCCGAACGCACCACCGCCTACGAGGTCGGCGTCAGCCACCAGTTCACCGACGCCCTTTCGGGATCGTTCACCGCCGCGTACAAGGACGTCGTCGGGCTCGTCGGTACACAGTTCTTTTACCCCTATGCGAACGGGCGATACGTCGGATACACGATCTACGTCAACGAGGCCTACGCAAACATCAAGTCGTTCGAAGTCCGACTGAACATGCGACGCGTCGGCTACGTTGGGGGAATGCTCACGTACACCTATTCGGTGGCGAAAGGAAGTGCCTCCTCCGAGCAGGAGGATTACCCGGGGACCACGACGTCAACCTTGCTCTACCCGCTGGATTGGGATCGGACGCACATGCTGAATATCAACGTGATCGTCGGGATCCCGGACAACGAAGGGCCCGACATCTTCGGCGCACACCCGCTCGAGAATACCACCTGGGATATTCTGCTGAAAGCCGCGAGCGGAGATCCGTACACACCGACGGCCCGGAGAAGCAACTACATCCCGAAGAATTCCGGAAGGATGCCGGGCACGTTTTCGATCGACCTGGAAGCCAGCAAAGAGTGGAAGGTCTCGCCGGTGTCGCTCGAACTGTTTTGTGAAATCCTCAACCTTACCAACGCGAAGAACGTGGTCTACGTGTGGACCGATACGGGAGAACCGGACGTGACCTACGACGGAGGCCACTCCCTGCAGTACATGCAGGACCCGAGCAACTACGGTCCGCCGCGCAGGATGCGCCTCGGCGCGCGCATTCGTTTCTGAGGCCACTCACTATGAAAACTCACGAGACAGCCATGATGCGAAGCGCATTCATCGTCTGCATGATTGCAGGGATACTCTCGGCTACCGCCCCCGCTCACGCGCAGAAACGAGGGCCGAAATCCCGGGCGGCCGTGCCGGTCGCAAAGACCAGCGGCATCCTGAGCCGCGCCGGTGGGTTCCACAATCGCAGCAATCTTGGGTCGGCGTTCGAGAATCGGGGGAAGCTCTATCCTCACGAAGAGGCCGAGGGCCCGACGTTCGAGTGGCCGATCGGGAGCCAGCACGAATATGTCTACCGCGCGAATCCGTACGTCGGGATCCCCGGCAACATGATCCAGGGGCGGTTCACGACCGACGAGGAGTGGGAAGCCGCGGCGGGCTACAACAACATCGACAGCGCCAAGGTGGCGATGAGCGACAAACCGTACACCTGGCCCGCCACAGGATGGCCGGTGAAGGCGCCCGACGGGACGTCGGTGTTCGTCTCCGACCAGGACAGCTACTGTGTGTACAACGATTCGACCAACAGCAGAGGCATCCTCGGCATTCAGGTGAACCAGACGGGCTATGCCTTCGGCGCGAAGTCCATCCGCGATATGGTTGTCTATGGGTTCGATGTGATCAACAAGTCGCCGAAAACGTACGACAGCGTGTATTTCGGCATGTACGTCGACGCCGACGTTGGCGGCTCCGAAAGTGCGGTCGACTATGCCAACGACAAACTGATGTTTGATAAGTCACTCCAGCGTGTCGTCTACTTCGACAACGGAACCTCGGTGCAATGGGGCGGGCCGTCGGGGAGATTTGGCTTCATCATGCTTCACACCCCTTCGGTCAACGGCGCCGAGCTTGGCATCACCGACATGCATTACATGCGGTATGACGACGACGTCGACATCGATTCCATCCAGTACGGAATCTATTCGAGTTCTCCTTCACTGCACGCATCCCGGTATGGGCAGACATATTTCCATCCGGGAGCGAACGCGCCCAATCTCCACTATGACGATCCCAACACCATTGCCTCGGCCGGGATGGATCTTGTGTCCTCCATGGGCTCCGGGCCGTACACGATGGCGCCGGGTGACACGCTCCACTTCATCACGGCGTTTGTTGCAGCAAGCGATCAGGCGGGGATGGATCTCATCACCAGCAATGCCTGGCAACTGTATCATGCCAATTTCGCGTCGCCAAAACCGCCGACGGCTCCCACGGTGACCGTGGTATCCGGCGACGGCCGCGCTACCATCGCGTGGGACAACGCGGCGGAAGCGTCGCGTGATCCGATCACGCACGTGGCAAATTTTCAGGGGTATCGGCTTTACAAAAGCATCGACTTCGGCTTGCATTGGGACCAGATCGATCGGAATATCAACCCGGCCGCGGGCAGTGACCCGGTGCCCATGGCGACCTTCGACAAGTCCACCGGAATACAGAACTCCTATGTTGACTCCTCCCTCATCAACGGCTACACCTACTGGTACTCGGTCACCTCATATGCGCTGACGAGCGACAAGACCGTCCTTGAAAGCAACATCGGTCATTCGTCGGAGGAGAAGAACATCGGTGTCGCTACGCCCGAGTCGCGTGCGATCGGGAGATCGCCGGCAGGCGTTTCGGCCGTTACCCATTCGGGGTCGGCGAACGTCACGCTGACCGTCTCGCAGCTCGACCTTCCGAACGCGGGCGGCAAGAGCTATGGCGTCGGCTTCGTACCGACCTTCAGCATCGCGAAGGGGAGCTTTCAGACGGTCATCAATCTGTCGACCGTCGAAGGTGTGAAGACTGATCCCGGCACCTATTCGATCAAGTTCCTTTCCCCCACGACATACGCGATCACGAACCTCACGATGGGGAAGGTCATCAGGGCTTCAGGGAATTACACGTCCGGCACCCCCATTATCATGGGCGGATCCGGACTCCGTCTCCTGCTGACGGACACCGCGTCTTCCGCGGATGCAAAGCCCCAGACGGGGGATTCGATCCTCGTCTACCCGGGCATCACCGCCAGGTCCGGCGGAACAACGGTGCTGAGCCTCCGGCAATTCTGGTATGGCACCCGCTACGCGACGGACGATGGCGTCGTGTTTTCCATTACCCGCAACAACGACTCTGCGTCGAGCCTGATCGCCTACGCAGACTCCTTCGCCTTCTCGACCTACGGGGCACAGGTGCGCAGCGAGATCGCAACCCCGGAGCTTAACGATGTCAAGGTTGTTCCCAATCCCTATCTCGTCGGCTCCGAGTACGAACGCGAATACGGGATCCTTCGCAGGGAGCCGATTCGCCAGCTCAAGTTCAATCATCTTCCTGCACATTGTACGATCACCGTCTTCACCATGGCGGGCGACAAGCTCAAAGTGATCTACCACGATGGGACGACGGGCACCGAGACGTGGGACTTGCGCACCGACGGCAACAGGGAGATCGCTGCCGGCATGTACATGTATCTGGTCAAGACCGATACCGCCGAGAAGCTCGGTCGGTTCGCGGTCATCAAGTAGGAGGAAGACCATGAGACGACGAATCATCGGATGGGCGCTGGCGGTGGTCGTGGGTGCCGGATCGTTGAACGCCCAGAATCCCAACCTCGGGACGTCCGGGGGACAATTTCTCAAGATCCCGGTCGGCGCCAGGGCGGCGGCGCTTGGTGGGGCGTTCACCTCAAATGCAGACGATGCCAGCGCGGTGTTCTGGAACCCGGCGGGCATTGTGGGGGTGAGTAACGGCGCGCTCACGGTCTCCCACGCGGAATGGTGGGCGGGCAGCAGGTTGAGTCACGCGGCGTATGTCCAATCGTTCGGTGGGGTGGGTTCGTTCGGCCTTTCGTTCACCATGATGTCGATGGACAAAACGGAAGTGACGACCGAAGAACAGCCCGAGGGGACGGGGCAGTACTTTGACGCCCAGGACCTGATGCTCGGGATCAGTTATGCGCGCAAACTCACCGAGGATTTCTGCGTCGGGATCACCGGCAAATACGTCAGCCAGCGGATCTGGAATGAAAGCGCGACAGGATTCGCCGTGGATATCGGCACACAGTACCACATCCCGTTCAGGGACCTTCGCCTCGGCATGAGCGTCACGAATTTCGGCGGGGAGCTGACGTTTGACGGGAGAGACCTTGGCGTCGACTATGACGTCAATTCCTCGATCGCCACCGAGCGGCTGTTGCCCGCGCACCTGACGCCCGAGTCATTTCCCCTGCCGTTGCACTTTCAGGTGGGTCTGTCAATGTCGCCGTATATCAGCGATGATTTCTCCGTGCTTCTGGCGACTGATGTCGTCCATCCAAATGACAATGATGAGCTCGTCTGCGTGGGTGCGGAGGTCGCGATCATGAAGAGCCTTTTCCTCCGCGGCGGCTATCGGTTCGGCGACGACACGGCACGATGGTCGGCCGGCGTTGGCGCCGTTGCCGGAGCATCTCCCCTGCAGGTGTCGTTCGACTATGCGTTCGTGAACTACACGCTACTCCCTTCCGTGCACCGGTTCAGCGTGGGATTGCAGTTCTGACGAAAGGATTCGCTCGATGCTGCGAAGTGTCTCCGTGGCGGTTCTCGTGTTCCTGGCTTCATCGGCCATGGAGGCGCAACAGCGCCCGGTTCTCGCTCCCGTGGAACGCGATGGATTCACGACACTGACATCATATGAATCACTGAAGTCATTCGTGCAATCGCTCGGCGGCGCGTCCATGAAGGTGTCAACGATCGCCACTACACGCTCGGGCCGGTCGGTATTCCTGGTCCGCTATACGTCCCCGCAAACACCATCGCGCGATTCCACCCTCAGGGTCCTCCTGTTCGCCCAACAGCACGGGAATGAGCCGTCGGGAAAAGAAGCGATGACCATCCTGTTGGCACGCCTTGCATCGGGCGCACTGAACGACCTGAAGGGACCTCTCGAGCTCTACATCGTCCCGCAGATGAACCCGGACGGCGCCGAGCTGCACCAACGGTGGACTTCCGACAGCCTGGACATGAACCGTACGCACCTGGTCCTGAGCACGCCGGAGGTCGGGGCGCTCCACGAACTGTTTTATGCCGTGAAGCCGCATGTCACGCTCGACGTGCACGAGTTCTTCGCATATTCCGAATCCTGGTCAGACTCGGGCTTCGTCAAGATGTCGGACGTGCAGCTCGGGATGCTGACAAATCCCAACTCCTCCCACGCTCTGGCTGCATT
>DATJPR010000129.1:0-7953 GCA_035506295.1 Bacteroidota bacterium
GCCTTGGAGTGACGCAGATCTATATCACGGGTTGCGCAACCGACTTCTGCGTCGATGCCACGGTCCATGCCGCCCTGGCGAGAGATATGGATATCGTCGTCGTCCGGGACTGCCATACCACCGCTGATCGCCCTCACCTCCCGGCTCACAAAGTGATGGAACATCACGAGTGGTTGTGGCAGAACATGTACCCGACGAAGGGAAGGATCGCACTTGTTTCATCGAAAGACATTCTGCCAGAGGAACATTTGTGAAAGACATTCATGAGCGGTGATGATAATCTCGTCCCGGTTCCCCCTTCCAGGATTCGGTGGGTGTTCGTAGGGGAGAAGGAAATCAGGGCAGGGTGGAGCATCAGCATCTTCTTTGTGATTCTCGGCGTCCTGACGGCCGCGTTCTTTTTTCCTGTGAAGAGCCTTCTCGAGACGAATCATTTTTCGTTGGATGATGCAACGCCCGTGTCATCTGCCGCGGGGGAGCTGGCCGGATTGCTCGCACTCATTGGAGCTTCGATCATTATGGCCTTGATCGAGCACAAGCCGCTCATCTCCTATGGTCTCGAAGGACCACGGCGTCTCGCGCTCTTTGGGGTTGGACTGATATGTGGATTTGCCGCTCTCGCACTCCTTGTGGGAGCCCTTGCGCTGGGCGGGTATCTTTCACTGGACGGTCAGGTTCTGCACGGCCCGGACGTGTGGGAATATGCTCTCGAGTGGGGAGTTGTCTTCCTGATGGTGGGCGCATATGAGGAATACTTCCTGCGGGGGTACATGCAGGCAACGCTGGCCCGGGGGATCGGCTTCTGGTGGAGTGCGGCGATTCTCTCGATCTTGTTTGGGTGCAGCCACCTGATGAATCCGGGAGAATCAAAGGTGGGGATCGTCTCGGCAGCGCTCGTTGGGTTTGTGTTCTGCATCAGCCTGTGGTATCTGAAGAATCTCTGGTGGGCGATCGGCTTTCACGGTGCATGGGATTGGGGAGAATCGTATTTTTGGGGGACGGCAGACAGCGGAAGGGTTGTTCAAGGTCATCTTTATGCTTCGCATCCTCAGGGGGATATCCTCTGGAGCGGGGGAGCGACAGGTCCGGAGGGAAGTATCATGGTCATACCGTTGCTGCTTTTTGTTGCGCTCCTTCTCTGGGCAATATGCAGGAGAGCCCCGGGAAGAGTCCCGGAGCCTCACGTCCTTCATTGAAAAAAGCTAATCTCGTTCGGAGCGTTGTTTCTATGGACTATCGCAAGTTTCTCTTCGTCCCGTCCTTCGCCCTGCTTTTCGGCGTCGCGTACGGACAACATCTCGACTATCCCATCTCGCCGGTTCCCTTTACGAAGGTAAAGCTGGACGACAGTTTCTGGGCTCCGCGATTGGCAAAGGACAAGGATGTCACGATTCCGATTGCCTTTCAGAAGGCCGAGGAGACCGGTCGTATCGACAATTTCAGGATAGCCGCAGGATTGATGAAGGGGAAATTCCGGACCCAGTACCCGTTCGATGATTCCGATATCTATAAGAACATCGAAGCGGCGAGCTACGCGCTGCAGATCACCCCCGACCCGCATCTCGAAAAGTACGTTGATAGTCTCATTGACATCATCGCCGCGGCGCAGGAACCGGACGGATATCTCTATACGACCCGCACGATCGATCCTGCGCACCCGCACCCGTGGGCGGGGCTCCATCGGTGGGAGAACGAAGACAAGTTGAGCCATGAACTGTATAATGCTGGCCACCTGTACGAAGCAGCAACAGCATATTACCAGGCAACGGGGAAGAGAAAGCTCCTGGATGTCGCGCTGAAGAACGCCAATCTTGTCGATCACGACTTCGGCTGGGGCAAGATCGAGAAGGCGCCGGGTCACCAGGTGATCGAGATGGGTCTGGTGAAGCTCTACAGAGTGACAGGCGACGAGCGGTATCTCAAGCTCGCAAAGTTCTTCATTGACATGAGAGGGCACAACCCCGAGCTGGGCGAGTACGCCCAGAACCACGAGCCTTTCGTGAAGCAGGATTCAGCGGTCGGTCATGCCGTTCGTGCCGAATATATGTACTCCGGCGCGGCCGATGTTGCAGCGATGATGGGGCTCAAGGAGTACATCCATGCCCTTGATACACTCTGGGACGACGTGGTCCATCGCAAAATGTACGTGACCGGCGGGACGGGGGCCACGGGCGGCAATGAAGGCTTCGGGCCGCCCTATGATCTCCCGAACATGTCTGCCTACTGCGAGACCTGTGCGTCGATTGCCGATGTGTTCTGGAACTATCGCATGTTTCTGCTGCACGGCGAGGCAAAGTACATCGATGTCCTGGAACGCATTCTGTACAACGCGTTGCTCTCAGGCGTGTCGCTCTCCGGCGATCATTTCTTCTATCCGAATACGCTGGCGTCGATGGGACAGCAATCCCGTTCGGAATGGTTCGGCTGCGCATGTTGTCCGACCAACATCACGAGGCTGCTCCCGTCGATTCCCGGGTACGTCTACGCGGAGCAGGGAAACCGGCTCTACGTGAATCTCTTCATCCAGAGCTCCGCCGATGTGATCGTGAACGCCGGGCACGTGCAAGTATCCCAGAAGACCGACTATCCATGGAGCGGCAAGATCGAGATGACGCTTGCGCCCGAAGAGCGTCAGCAATTCCGTCTGATGATCCGCATTCCGGGATGGGCCGAAAACAGGCCGATCCCTGGCGACCTTTATCGATTTGAGAAGGCTGCGCCGGAAAACATTTCCCTCCGCGTGAACGGCGAGGCACAGTCATTGACGATCGAGAACGGGTACGCCGTGATTGAGCGTGAATGGAAGACCGGAGATGAAGTAGTGCTAGACTTACCCATGCCGATTCGGCGGGTGCTGGCAAACGAGAAGGTACGGGCGGATCAGGGCCGGGTCGCGCTCCAACGTGGGCCGCTTGTGTATTGTGCAGAGGGGGTCGACAATCCCGGCGGCCGCGTGCTCAATATTGTTCTTGCTGACGATGCGGACTTGAAGGCGGAATACAATTCCGCGATGTTGGATGGGATCGAAGTGATCACCGGACAGGCAGCCGGAACGTACGAACAGCAGGCCGGTGGTGCAGTGGCGCGGCCCCAGAAGTTTCTGGCCATTCCCTACTACGCCTGGGCCAATCGCGGATCATCGGAAATGAACATCTGGTTCGGCAGGTCGGCCGCGTACACTCTTCCGGTGCCCCTGCCGACACTCGCGTCCAGGAGTGCCATCAGCGCGCTGCATCCGAAGCCGAGCCTCACGGTCGTCAACAACCTGTATTCGCCCTCACGATCAAACGATCCGGGCATGACGGACTTCGATTGGTGGCCCCGGCACGATACGACGGAGTGGGTGGAATACGACTTTGCCGAACCAGTGTCCGTCAGCAACAGCCAGGTGTATTGGTTTGATGATCGACCGGACGGCGATTGCAGGTTGCCCGCATCGTGGAGCATTTTGTACAAAAGCGGGGACCAGTGGATCCCCGTCAAGAACACGACGGAGTATGAGATTGCGGGAGACAAGCTGTGCAGTGTATCGTTCGTTCCGGTGAAGACGAATTCCGTCAGGTTGCAGGTGGTGTTGCCGAAGGAACATTCGAGTGGATTGTACAAATGGCTGATCCGATGAACTCATCCCCCCGTCCCCCTTCTCTTATGAAGAGAAGGGGGAGTGAGGGGGTTGAGTTCTGAACCTATGAAACACTCTCTCCTCAGCATTCTCCTTCTTCTGAGCGCCTGCCTTGCGCAGGCACAATCCTACGTTCCCGAGAAGTCGGACGCACGGTTCGCCATCGGGTCTGCGATCCCGATGAAGGCGTATGCTTTCGACCTTCGCAATGTGAGGCTTCTGCAGGGAAGCCCGTTCTGGAATGCGATGCGGCGCGATTCCGCCTACCTGCTCGAAATCGAGCCCGACCGTTTGCTGCACCGTTTTCACGTCAATGCCGGCCTCCAGCCCAAGGGCGAGGTCTATGGCGGATGGGAGAGTGAGGGGCTTTCGGGCCACACGCTCGGGCATTATCTGTCTGCGTGCTCGATGATGTATGCTGCGACCGGCGAAGTCGAGTTCCGCCGCCGCGTGGAGTATATCACGGCCGAACTTGCTCGCTGTCAGGCGGCGCGAAAGTCCGGCTATGTCGGCGCAATTCCGAACGAAGATACGGTGTTCGCCCGCGTGGCACGAGGGGAGATCCATTCGTCGGGATTCGATCTCAACGGCGCCTGGTCGCCGTGGTACACCGTGCACAAAGTCATGGCCGGTCTCGTTGACGCCTACCTGTATTGCGGCAATGAACAGGCGCTCCGGGTCGCCGTCGGCATGGCGAATTGGACCGGGACGATCGTCAACCCGCTCACTGATGCGCAACGCCGGAAGATGCTGGAGTGCGAATATGGCGGGATGAATGATGTGCTGGCAAACATCTACGCGATCACGGGCGACAGAAAGTATCTTGACCTCTCCTACAAGTTCCACGACAGCATAATGGACTCCGTCGCGTTGCACGTCGACCCGATGTCCGGACGCCATGCCAATACGAACATCCCCAAAGCGATCGGCGTCGCACGGGAATATGAGCTGAGCGGCTTGCAGCACGACGGGACCATCGCGGACCTGTTCTGGCGGAACATGGTGTACCGGCATGCGTACGTCATCGGCGGCGTGGGGAACTACGAATACTGCGGGGCACCGGGGAAGCTCAACGATCGTCTGAGCGACAACACGTGCGAGACGTGCTGCACATACAATCTCCTCAAGCTCACACAGCACCAGTTCTGCCGGCAGCCGTTGCGCGAAACGATGGACTATTACGAGCGCGCCCTCTATAATGACATCCTCGCCTCGCAGAACCCGACGGACGGGATGATGTGCTATTTCCTGCCGTTGAGGATGGGCGCGAAGAAGGAGTTCAGCGACAAGTTCAACACGTTCACCTGCTGTGTCGGCACGGGGATGGAAAACCACGCCAAGTACGCAACGGCGATCTACGCCGAATCGGCGGACAACAACCTCTACGTGAACCTGTTTATCCCCTCCGAACTGGACTGGAAGGAGCGGGGGATCGTCGTGCGGCAGGAGACGACGTTCCCCTCGGGAGACACGTCGGAACTCACGTTTTCGCTTGAGAGCCCGGCCACGTTTGCTCTTCTGGTGCGCGAGCCGGCATGGGCGCTCGGCATGCGGATGGAAGTGAACGGCAGCCAACAGAATGCCGTCAGGACGAAGGAGGGATACCGCGTGATCACGCGGACGTGGAACAACGGCGACAAGGTGCGTGTGGTTTTCCGGATGGGAGTGCGCGCGGAGAGTATGCCGGACAATCCGGACCGCGTCGCTTTTCTGTATGGACCGATCGTCCTTGCGGCGCAGCTGGGATCGTCGATGCCGGACCCTGTATATGGCACGCCGGTGATCGTCACCGGCGCACACTGGGGGGACGAGATCGTCAAGAAAGTGCCTGGTGAACCGTTGACATTTGCCATCAAAGGCGTGGCACGCCCGGCTGATCTCATCCTCAAACCCCTCTACGAAACCTTCTCCCAATATTATAGCGTGTACTTCGACCGCTTCACGGAACGAATGTGGGCAGCGCGTCAGCAGGAATATGAGGAGGTGCGAGAACGCGAACACGATCTCGAATTGCGGACCATCGACGACTTCCGGATCGGCGAGATGCAGCCGGAACGGGACCACAAGCTCACCGCGAGCGAGCAGGTGTACGTCGATGAGGCGATGGGACGGAAAAGCCGTGAGGCGCGGAGAGGGAGTTCTTTTTCCTTCGTCATGAACGTGGATACCGCAGGTTCAGATTCGTTGCTCTTCACATACATCGGCGACGACAAGAATCGGAAGTTCGATATTCTCGTGGATGGCGACACGCTGACGACCGTCGTCTGGAACGGGAGTGTCACGGGGAGATTCGTTGATGTCGCCTATCCGCTACTGGCTGCGCGTCTCACCGACAAGAACCCCATCACCGTGACCATCGCCGCTGACCGTGGCACGAGTGCGGCAAGGATCTTCCGGGTGAGGACGATACGTACGGGCAAGGCGGACAGGAACTAATCATTGGCCGCGCTGATAACCAGCACTCTCTCCTTCCTGCTTTCAAGATCTACGTTGGGTACGGTGCACTGACCTCCGGAAATGAGCACTCCGTCAAGCGGCGAGAATGTGCGGGACCCAGGGTCAAAGAACCTGGACTGCAGTGGCGCCGGCGTGTTCATCGAGAAGCTGACATTTGCCCTTAAGGGGCGCGTCGTATTATTGACAAGGTAGACGTACCAGACATTCCCGCATCGAACGCCATGACCTTCCAGGAGCCCGGACGAGACCTGGAAAGGTACGAATGACCCTTCTCCGTCCTTCAACATTTCTTCATTGATGATTGCCACCGACTGGAGATACGGCGTCATGTTGCGCGTATCGAACAGCTCCCACCACCAGCTCATGGGCAGGATCGGCGTAGGGCTGAACAGCCCGTACCAGAGCCCCCTCCGAAAATCAAAATCGAACAGATCACCGTATTTTGGATCGGCATCCTCCCACCGGTATCCATATTCGCCCACGACATAGGGCTTGCCGAAGGTCTGGATATACGAAGGATAGATGGACGGGATCTTCTCCGTGTGCTTATAGATGTGCTTCTGGTTGAAGTCGATGTACGCGATCGAGTTCAGGCCCTGGATGTCCCGGTGCGAAATGCTCGTTGTCACGAGATGTCCATACGGATCGATGTCCTTTAGATATCGGCTCATCTCCATGTGCCATTGGGTCACGGCTGAGTGTGCGATGCGGATACTGTCCTGCCGCGTGAAGGCAGCGTTGTCGATCTCATTGAAGAACTCCCAGGCCGCAATGCTTGTGCTGTACCCCCACCGTGCAACCAGATAGCGGAGCTTGTTCCGGTACATATCCTGAGCGGCG
Source organism: Bacteroidota bacterium (assembly GCA_035506295.1). GTDB lineage: Bacteria > Bacteroidota > Ignavibacteria > UBA10030 > UBA6906 > DATJPR01. The sequence continues at coordinate 6,920 of DATJPR010000129.1, forward strand.
CGGAGCGTGAAGAAATCCGTCGGTGTCTCTGCCGGCCCGCCATTGGCCTTGTAGTAGTTGCTGCGCTTCCACTGTTCGTTTGGAATAAACTCTCCGTGCCAGTCGAGCGTCAGCATGAAATGGAGGCCGAGACTATCACAGAGACGGACCAGTTCATCCATCCTCCTGATCCCCCCGGGGTTGAAATACTCTTTCGTGTCGGTGTAGCGCCGGGTGGCACTGACATGCTTCCATTGCAGCGGTAGGTTCCAGCTGCACATCCAGGTGCGAAAGAAACTCCCTTTGTTGGCGGCAAGCCGGGTCAGGAGATATTCGTACGAATACTTCTGGTCTTCGAACGCCCGTGATTCCCACCCGATGTTTTCCCCGATCCCTCTGAACAGTGTCCCATCGTCAAACCTGAACGTCCAGTAATCGTTCGCGTGGAGGAAGCCGTGTCCGTGTCCCGGACGCGCGACGAATGAATCGATGACGGATTCTGTCGCGCCACTCGGCGTCGTCAACCTGAAGAGATAGGTGTACACCCCCGATTCCTGTGGGGCGAACCGCGATTTCCACCTCGTGCCGGTTGAGGTCACGGTATCGCAAAAGCAGGGAAGGAGGAGCGGCTTGCCCGAGGGCGAGGTAAGGATCATGTCGAGGCTGACTTCAGCTGCATCGTACGGATTGTTATACCTGACGTGTGTCTGCACATTCCATTCCGACTTTTCATACTGGTGGGCGGCGGAGTCCTGCAACGAAACGGACACGAATTCTTGCGCATGGGATGTGAGGAAGATTAGAAACGTTGCGATGAGCACGACAAGCGAACTATGCATTGTGAGCAGGCCTGATGATAATCGTGATGAGCTTTTTGGCGGGGTGATCTTGGCCGAATCGAACGGCTTGACGTTCAAGTTACGCAGAATTGCGGAGGCACGAAAGCGTGGGCGCTGGCCACAGGGTGACCAGTGGCCAGTGACCAGTGGCCAGTGCCCAGTGGTCAGTGGCCAGTGGTCAGTGCCGTGTGATGCACTTGCTGAGTTCTCGGCCTC
>DATJPR010000130.1:0-67861 GCA_035506295.1 Bacteroidota bacterium
AACGATCGATGTGTTGGAGGGGAGAACAATCTCTGCCGATGACCGGTCGAACATCCGCAGATTTGATCGAGCAGGAATACCTTCGTTCATCCCATGCAATCTGTTCATCCGGAGATCAGAATTCATCCAATCATCCGGGTATGACTCCGCCTTTTATGACAGGGTTACCCATCGGTATTTCCGGGAGGATGCGGACCTGGGATTCCGGCTGCTGGACGCGGGGGCTCGCGTGGAGCTGGCCGAGGATGTCATTGTCGCTCATCCACTGCAGTTCACGAAGGTCCGTGACGCGTTTCGACACGCCCGGCGTTATGTGTTTGATCCATTGCTTTACCGCAAGCATCCTGTTCGCTACCGGGAGATGATCGAGCGGAAGGTCGTTGCCGGCGTGCCCTTGCGGCGACTGCATCACATTGTTGCGCTGATCTATCTTCTGTCGCTGGCGGGTCTCGGAATAACGATGGCGTTGTCCGAATCGATCGGGGTCGTGGTGTCGGGGACGATTGCGCTGGGCTGTGTCCTGTTCTACAAATTCAAGTACGAGGGTGGGAGGGGATTCCTCACGGCCCGGGTGGCAAATCTTCCTTGTTATTTGGCAGTGCCGATTGTGTATCTGGCTGCAATTGTCGTCGGCTGTTTGCGATTTCGTACGACAGGCCCTCTCGTTCCATGAACAGAAAGAACCGCACGCCATGAGGATAGGTATTTTCGGCGGCACCTTCGATCCTCCGCACATGGGGCATCTTATTCCCGTGGAAGCCGCGCGTGAGATTCTCAGACTCGATCATGTGAAGATCATCCCCGCGGCGCTTTCGCCGCACAAGATGGACCGGGACCTGAGTTCTCCGGAGACACGACTTGCTATGGTGCGACTGGCATTCGGTGAGAATGACGCTTTCGTGATCGACGAACGGGAGCTCCGGCGGAAGCCTCCATCCTACATGGTCGACACGCTCGAGGATCTTCGAAGGCAATACCCGGAGGATGAGCTGTTCCTCCTTCTCGGCACGGACAACTTGTACGATTTTGAAATGTGGAAGAGCCCGAAACGGATTCTCGAACTCGCAAAAGTCGTCGCATTGGCGCGGCCCGATTGGAATATCGGATTGCCGACGAATGCCTTGACGCGAGAGATCGAGCGGCTCGACACACCACTCGTGGAGATCTCCTCGTCGGCAATACGAAAACTGGTTATGGCAGGAAGATCGATCCGCTACCTGGTCCCGGGTCCCGTGGAGGAGTACATCCGACGGAACGGGATGTACCGGTAGCGTTCGCACCAGGCTTCAGGGTCCGGAGGGATCCTCTTGATGTGTTTTCAAACAAGGAGTCTCCATGAGAGATGCTGTGCAACCAAGGATCGCAAAGGGTGGAGTCCTTGCTGTTATCCTGGTTTCGTTCGTCGTCGCGTTCGAGATCCTGATCATGATCAGCCCTTTTGCGTTTTATTTCTATGCCGTCTTTAATCCGATTCTTCTCACACTCAACCAGTCCGGCCTGACGCGCTGGTTGACGTCGTTCTTTCTCCCCCACATGATTGTCCCGCCGGATGCACTTTTGACATGTATACGTGTGGCGGGATCCGCGCTGTTCCTTCTTGGCTTATTCCTGTTCCTCATTTGCGCGGGGCAGGTATATTGGGGGAAACTCTTCAAAAGGGGTACTGCCACAGGTGGGTTCTATCGTGTCGTGCGGCACCCCCAATATGTGGGCCTATCACTTGCGGCACTGGGACTCGCGATCATGTGGCCGCGATTATTGACGCTTGTCCTCCTTGCCCTCATGATGACGTTGTACGACATCCTGGCGTTGGACGAAGAGCGTCGAATGCTGAAGCGTCATGGCGACGCGTACCGTCAATACCGTGAGCGCACGGGAATGTTTGTTCCACGCCGGATCGAAAAGATGTTCCGGCGGGAAACGGAACGTGAGCGTCAGCTGAACATCAAGATGTCCTTCGTCGTATTTCTTGTGCTTGGGGCAGTCATTGTTGGTGCGGGGTTCCTGCTCCGGTCGTACACGGTACACCATCTCCCTCTGATGGAAGTTGGAGGGGTCGACGTTATTACAATTGCGGGGGATGATGCTGCAACGGCTGCAGAGCTTATGCATGCTGTTCTTCGGGACAGCGCTGTTGCAGCACGGCTCGGCTCCATCGAGCCGACACCAGAGCATCGCCTTCTGGCCTACGTCATTCCCGTCGATTACGTCATGCAAGGGATGATCGCGAACACCGGGGACGAGTGGAAGCTGTTTGAGCAGCACAAAACTCTGGGAATGATCACAGAATACATCCTGCATCCATTCTCTCATCTGACGGGAGGGCATGCGCATCTGATGGACATGTCGCACATGCACCATGGGCTGGCGATGTACGCGATGCCAGCGATGCAGCGAAGGGTCATCTTCATCAAGGTGTCGTCCGGCGGGGAAGCGCTTCAATCCGCGACGGATGATTTCGACATCAATGTCCTGCGAACGCCGCTGGTCTTTGTCGATGTCCACCTTCATACTGACGAAATCCTGAAGCTGCAGAATACCCCCGCAGGGAGCGAATGGGGGACCGTCCCCACACCGACCTTCTGAACAAAGGCATGGAGAAACACGGATGATCGGGGGACTTGCTTTTGATAGTGGAAGTGGTTTATATTTCGTTAGTTGACGAAATGAGGAATTGACTCATGACCCGCGAAGACGTCCGGGTATTTAAGGCACTGGGCGATGCGAATCGCCTCAGGATTGTCAAGATACTGGGAGAACGGGAACTCTGCCTTTGCGAGATCCGTGAGGTGCTGGGACTCTCCAACTCTACGGTGTCGAAGCATCTCTCGATCCTGCGCGACGCTGGACTCATCCTCGACTCCAAGGAGGGGAAGTGGGTTAATTTCCGCCTGAACTCGGCCGCGGGAAGTTCGCACATTCGTTCGATTCTGGATCTGATGCGAAAATCGTACGGCAACGACGAAACCGTCCGGGCTGATGCGAAAAAGCTTTCCTCCGTCAACCGGCAAAAGATCTGCAAACTCTCAAGCTGACAGGAATGACTATGACGATCAAGGTTCTTGGTCCCGGGTGCGCTAATTGCCGTACGCTCGAACATCGCACACGCGAGGCGCTTGCCCAGCTCAACATTGCTGCCGCGCTCGAAAAAGTTGAAGACTACATGCAGATTGCCTCCTACGGAATCATGCGAACCCCCGGGTTGGTGATCGATGAAAAAGTCGTGCTTTCCGGGCAGGTCCCGAGCGTGGAACAGATCAAGCAGATTCTCCTTTCGCATCAGGTGGTCGCATGAAGAGCGCCATGGCGCAGCGCCCAGATTGGATCGTTGCGCTTCTTCTGCCGCTTTGGGTCGTCCTCTATCTTCTTCTTCAGCCGCTTGCCGATGGTCTCGTTTCACTTGCCGCGCTCACGACCGGCGAACGACTGACCGAAAGCGTTCGCTTCTTTCTCTTCGAGGCACCGAAGGTCCTGCTTCTCCTTGTTCTTGTGATCTTCGCGGTCGGGATCGTACGATCATTCTTCTCTCCGGAACGCACACGTGCCATTCTGGCGAAACGGTCGCCGATCGCCGGAAGCACGCTTGCAGGTCTCCTGGGCATCGTGACCCCCTTCTGCTCGTGCTCGGCCGTCCCGCTTTTCATCGGATTTGTCGAATCCGGTGTACCCCTTGGCGCGACGTTCTCCTTCCTCGTCGCTGCGCCCATGATCAACGAGGTTGCCGTCGTGTTGTTGTTTGGACTTTTTGGCTGGAAGACCGCACTGCTGTACGTTGGGACCGGGCTGGCGATCGCCATAGGATCAGGGTATGTCATCGGGAAGATCAACGTTGGACGATTCGTGGAGGATTGGGTCTTCGAGATTCATTCATCCGGCAACTTGACCCCAGGGAAAGAGGTGCACTTCGCGGATCGAATCCATTCAGGATATGAGGCAGTCTCGACGATCGTGGGCAAAGTGTGGCCGTACCTTCTTGTCGGGATTGGAGTAGGCGCAGGGATTCATGGTTACGCTCCGGAAGACTTCCTTGCCGGCATCATGGGCAAATCTGTCTGGTGGTCCGTACCTGTTGCCGTCCTCATCGGGGTCCCGCTCTATTCGAACGCCGCAGGCGTCGTCCCCATCCTCAGCGCGCTGCTCGAGAAAGGGGCTGCCTTGGGGACCGCTCTCGCATTCATGATGTCAGTGATCGGCCTTTCTCTGCCGGAGACGATAATACTGCGCAAGGTCCTGAAGCCGCCTCTGATCGGAATCTTTGTCGGTGTCGTCGCGTGCGGGATCATTGTTGTGGGCTTCATTTTCAATATGGTGTACTAGATGGAGGTTGAGGTTTACTTATCGTCGGAAAACAATTCCCGGGTCAGGACAAACAGCATCACTCAATTCCCAGAGGAGATTTCTATATGGCAAAGACCCGAGTTTTGTTCGTGTGCGTGCAGAATAGCGCACGGAGCCAGATGGCGGCGGCACTGTTGAACCATGAATTCGGAGGGGAGTTCGAGGCGGAGAGCGCGGGGATCGAGCCGGGCTCGTTAAATCCGCTTGCCGTGGAAGCAATGCATGAAATCGGGATCGACATCTCACGGAATAGGACAAACGATGTGTTCGATTTCTACCGGGAAGGGAGAAGGTACTCCTACGTGATCACGGTGTGTGATGAATCCAGCGGCGAGCGATGCCCTCTGTTCCCCGGAATAACGAAACGGCTTCACTGGAGCTTCGACGACCCTGCGACGTTCACAGGCCCGGAAGAGGTGAAGTTGAAGAAGACCATCAAAGTCCGGGACGAAATCCAGGTACAGATTCGACAGTGGGTGGGGGAGCTCGACAACCAAAGCGGGAAGGCGAAACGATGAGCAGGACGCCGGCCAGGCTCCGCGGCTTCGACCGCTATCTCACACTGTGGATCTTCGTTGCTATGCTCGCAGGAGTCGTCTGGGGATATTTATCCCCTGGCATTGTCGAGTTCTGGGGGAAGTTGCAGGCTGGCACGACGAGCATTCCCATCGCCGTCGGTCTCATCCTGATGATGTATCCCCCTCTTGCCAAAGTCCGCTATGAAGAACTTCCTGTTGTTTTCAAAAATCCTCGCCTCCTCGTATTATCGCTCGCGCAAAATTGGATCGTCGGACCGTTGATCATGTTCGTCCTTGCCGCGGTCTTTCTCCCCGACAGGCCTGACATGATGATCGGCGTAATCCTCGTCGGACTCGCACGATGTATCGCGATGGTCCTTGTTTGGAACGATCTTGCAGGGGGCGATTCCGAGTTGGCTGCGGGGTTGGTGGCCTTCAACGCTTTGTTCCAGATCCTTTTCTATTCCCTCTATGCCTTCGTCTTTATCACCTTTCTTCCACCTCTCTTTGGCGTGCGAGGAGCCGTCGTCGACGTCTCGATCGGAAACGTTGCAGAGACTGTGTTTGTCTATCTCGGAATCCCCTTTGCCGCGGGTATCCTGACACGGGCGATCCTGGTGAGAGCAAAAGGAAAGATGTGGTATCACAGCAAATTCATCCCGAAGATTTCGCCGTTGACACCCATTGCGTTGCTCTTCACGATTCTCGTAATGTTCTCGTTGAAAGGGGAGAAGATCGTCGAGCTCCCACTCGATGTTCTCCGTGTGGCGATCCCCTATAGCGTCTACTTCGGCCTCATGTTCTTTCTTACCTTCTTCATGGCCAAGCGGCTGGGGGCGTCGTATGAGAAGAGTGCGACGCTTGCGTTCACCGCCGGGAGCAATGACTTCGAGCTTGCGATTGCCGTGGGAGTGGCCGTGTTTGGCATCAATTCTCCTGCAGCGTTCGCAACTGTCATTGGACCACTGGTGGAGGTGCCGGTTCTTATCGGCCTCGTGAACGTGGCATTGTACTTTCGAAGGAAATTCTTTGGAGGTGCGCTTTCGGCATAGCGCGGTCTCGACCGCCAGCACCGATGTGCGGTTGTTCCGCGGAGAAAGCAGGCTGTCACTGATATGCCGGTCGCGCGCGCAGGGCCTTCAACGCGACAGCTGTGTGTATTGTTCGTCGGTGACCTTTTCCATCCACTCGACCGCCTTCCCGTTAAGTTGCTCCTGGATGGCGATATGTGACATCGCCGTGGCTGGATCAGCACCATGCCAGTGCTTTTCTCCCGCAGGGAACCAAACCACATCTCCCGGTCGAATCTCCTCGACCGGCCCTCCCCAACGTTGAACGCGGCCGGAACCGGACGTCACAATGAGCGTCTGGCCCAGCGGATGAGTGTGCCATGCCGTGCGTGCACCGGGTTCAAACGTCACCGTTGCCCCGGCGACGCGTCCTGGCGCTTCCGCCTGAAAGAGTGGGTCAATTCTGACGGTCCCGGTGAACCACTCTGACGGCCCCTTCCCGGAGGGTTGCGAACCGATGCGCTTGATCTCCATAATTCACTTTTGCCTCTGTAGTTCTTGATGTCCGTGTTTCGGCGACGGCCGGAATTCCAGATTTCTAGTTCTGGAGTGACGCCATATCGATGACGAACCGATAATGGACATCGCCTTTTTGGAGCCGATCGAACGCTTCGTTGACCTCGTCCATCGTGATGAGCTCTATCTCGGCGGTGATGGAATGCCGGGCACAGAAGTCCAACATCTCCTGGGTCTCCGCAATTCCCCCGATGTTCGAGCCAGAAAAACTCTTCCTGCCGCCCACGAGGTTGAACGCGCCGACGGGAATCTGGTCTGCCGGCAATCCGACTAGTACGAGGGCTCCGTCAACTTTCAGCAAGCTGAGATACGCGTTCACATCATGCCTCGCTGAGACAGTATCCAGGATCATATCCAGCCTGGCGTGCCGATGCATTTGCTCAGGATCTGTGGATAGCACAACATCATCCGCGCCAAGCCGTTTGGCATCCTTTGCCTTCGAAAGGGAGGTGGTGAAGACAACGACACTGGCGCCCATCGCTTTGGCAATCTTGATCGCCACGTGGCCCAAACCGCCCATGCCGATGATGCCGACCGTCATCCCCGGTCCGGCATGCCAATGCCTGAGGGGCGAATAGACCGTGATCCCGGCACAAAGCAGAGGGGCGGCAGTTGCAGGGTCGAGATTCTCGGGCAGACGAAGCACGTAGTGCTCATCCACAACGATGCTCTCCGAGAAGCCACCGTAGGTGTGCCCGCCCAGGTATTTGTCCGGCGAGCCGAACACGACCGTCATGCCCTTTTCGCAAAACTGTTCCAAGCCGGCTTTGCAGTACTCGCATTCGCCGCACGAGTCGACGATGCATCCGACTGCGGCAAGCTGACCGACCTTCAGTCGCGTCACCTGGCTTCCCACCTGAACGACCTTCCCGATAATTTCGTGTCCGGGGACGATCGGATACGACGTGTGCCCCCACTCATTTCTGACGGAATGGAGGTCAGAGTGACAGATGCCGCAATAAGCTATGTCGATCTGCACGTCGTGAGGTGTGAGGGCGCGACGGCTGATGTCTATGAGATGGAGCGGCCTTCCCGCCGCGTCTGTTCCGTATGCCTTTGCTGTTTTCGTGTTCATCATTGATTGTGTCGATTGTTGTTGATCCTCGATTTCTCCAGCATTAGTAGCGGTCGCCAATGACCGTGATATGTGACATGGCCTCCGCGATTTCGCTTAGATCGGTTGGCGTCAACTCGGTCGCAACCGCTCCAATGTTTTCGTCCAGGCGACCGATGCTTCGCGAGCCCGGAATGGGAACAATCCAGGGCTTTTGTGCCAGCAGCCAGGAGAGCGCTATCTGTGCTGGAGTGGCGTGTTTCTGTTTTCCGATGCTCTCCAGCAGCTCAACGACCACCCGGTTTGCCTTGATCGCGTCCGGAGTGAATCGTGGATTGCGGCTGCGGATGTCCGTACTATCGAACGTTGTGTTCTCATCGACCTTCCCTGTCAGATAGCCTCTGCCCAGCGGGCTATATGGGACGAAGCCGATGCCGAGTTCTTCACACGTCGGCAGGATAGACTCTTCCACGGCCCTCCACCAGATTGAATATTCGCTCTGCAGGGCAGTAACGGGTTGAACCGCATGAGCGCGGCGAATCGTGCCGGCGTCGGATTCCGAAAGTCCGAAGTGCTTAACCTTGCCTTCCTCGATCAGTTCTTTCACGGCACCCGCCACGTCCTCGATCGGCACATTCGGGTCGGGGCGGTGTTGATAGAGCAGATCGATCGCATCAACGCGCAGACGCTTGAGCGATGCTTCTGTGACCCGCTTGATTTGTTCCGGTCGACTGTCCATGCCGAAGCCGGGATGCGGCCCCTTCCCCGGTTCATGTTTGAATCCGAACTTGGTGGCGATGACGACGCTGCCCCGAAACGGGGCCAGGGCTTCACCGAGGAGCTCTTCATTCGTGAACGGTCCGTACACTTCCGCAGTGTCGAAGAAGGTGATGCCACGCTCGACGGCGTTCCGTAGGACGGTGATCATCTCCCTTCTATCCGTAAGCCTGTCTCCAAAACTCATTCGCATGCAACCAAGGCCAAGAGCCGACACCTCAAGATCATTCTTTCCAAGTCTACGCTTCTGCATCGTTCTCCCTTCTGAATGTGCAACAGCAATATAGTGAAGGCCATGCAACCCCGCTATCCTATTACTGCGCACTGATTGCCTAATCCTCCATGCCGCTGGAGATTTGTGCGAAAGGTGTTTATCTTGAAGACATCACTTTGGAGGGACCGAGATGAGGACTGCCGTCGCAGACGTTACCACAAGCCTTCTCGACCTGGCCCGGCAATACTGCAAACGGGAGGGGATATATACCACGCCTCTTCCTGGATTCAACGTCGTGAGGAGGGACAGGACATCCGAGGCAATTGTCGGGCGATATGCGACACTCGTTTGCCTCGTTCTTCAGGGGGAAAAGAAGGTCTGGAGCGGGAGGAATGTTTTCCGATACAACCCGGAAAGCTACCTGGTAAGCTGCGTGGACGTACCGGCCACATTCCAGGTCACCAAAGCGACACCGAAAGAGCCATACGTGGGGCTCACCCTTGAATTGCAGCCCTCGCTTATCTACCAGATCCTCCACGATTCACCCGTAGAGGATCTTGGAGAAGAAGACGTTGCGGGCGGATTCTTCGTGGAAAAGGTTACGCCGGCCCTTGCGGATGCGTTTGTGCGATTGATGAGATCAATCGGGACGAAGGAGGAACTCAGCGTCCTCGCTCCTTCCATCGTCCGGGAAATTCATTTTCGTCTCATGAATTCGCGATATGGTACAAAGATCCGGCAACTCGGCGTGGTCGGGAGCAGGTCTCAGAGGATCAGCAAAGTCGTCGACCACATGCTGAAGGAATACGCAGCGCCACTGAAAATCAATGACCTCGCGCGGATGGCGAACATGAGTCCATCCTCCTTCCATATGCATTTTCGCCAGGTGACGAACATGAGCCCGCTGCAGTACCAGAAACGGATTCGGTTGCAGGAGGCCCGTCGGTTGCTGAGCGTCGAGAGAACCGATGCGGCGAGTGTAGCGTTTACGGTCGGCTATGAAAGCCCATCCCAATTCAGCCGGGAATACAAACGCCTCTTCGGTCAGCCACCGATGCGCGACATGGAACGCATGCGGGGAGCCGTCATTCAGAGCGTCGTTGCCGGAGCCGATTGATACTCGTTGCCATCGCCTCGCCACTTTCGTATATTATGCGCGCGGCACCTCCGTCGTTCGCCAGAAGAAAAGTGTGAGACTTCAATTTTTTGGTGGTAAGCGCCCTCACCTGCGCTCATGAGTGTAGGACGAGGGGTGTCAGGCTCGCCGATCATCATTCCGAGACATTTGGCAGCCGGCCGAAGCGTGAGATCAAATCAGCCAGGAGTTCGGTTTCCTTTTCATCCTGGAGCTCTTTCAATCTCTCGGCCCAATACTCTTCATCGTTTCCCAGCGCGGACGCTGCGATCTGTGCAAAGAAGGCTTTGAGAGCGAATAGCTGGCAGTGGAGGGCCAGTTGCCTCGCCATGAGTTCACCGACGACACTTGATGGAAATTCAAAATCGAACTGTCGGATGAGCTCTCCTGGATCGTTATTCATCACCTCGCCTTTTTGTAATTCTCGACTTTGGGTGCCCGTCTGTACTCCAGGGGACAGCCGGCGCTGCGAGCGTTTCGCGCGAGCCAGCTCTTAGAAATCGACCGCAATCAACGGTGTTTCTTCGTCTCACAGACTTCATGCTCCTTTGCTGTTCTCAAGTGTGCCGTTCGACCGCACGGCGATAGATCCCTTCTCTTCGCTCTTCAAGGTTTCGGTTCGATTCCCCTTTGATAGAATGAACCTCCCCACAAGGCGCTGCAGATTCTCGCTCATTCTGCTCAAATCCTCCGCCGCACGAGCGATTTGTTGCGTGCCGCTGGCAGATTGAGCGGTGACCGTTGATATTGCCTCCACATTCTTGCTGATCTGTTCACTCGCGGAAGATTGTTCCTCTGACGCAGCCGCAATCTGTGCCACCATGTCGGTCACCCGCTGGCTGATCCGGACGATATCGCCTAGTGCCACCCCTGCTTTGTCCGCGAGGGCAATCCCCGCCTCCACCTCCTGCGTCCCCACCTCCATCGACGACACCGCTCCGTGCGTGTCCTGCTGGATCTTCTTGATCATCCCCGCGATTTCCTTTGTGGCCTTCGTCGTCCGCTCGGCGAGTTTCCGCACCTCGTCCGCCACGACGGCAAACCCTCGGCCCTTGTCCCCCGCCCGCGCAGCTTCAATCGCCGCATTCAGCGCCAGAAGATTCGTCTGGTCGGCGATATCATCGATGACGGTAATGATCTCCCCGATCTGATCAGAACTCTTCCCAAGCTCCTTCACCGTTTCCGCGCTCTGACCGACCACTTCCGATATCCGGCGCATCCCCTTCACAGTGTCAGCCACCACCAGTCCACCCGCCTCCGCATTCTGCTTCGCTTCCCTCGCCACGTTCGCGGTCTCAGAGGCATTTCGGGAGTTCTCCAGGATCGTCTTCGCCATCTCCTCTACCGCCCCCGCCACTTCCGCCGCCTGGCTCGTCTGCTCCTGCGTCCCTGCCGCCAGCTCTTCCGTGCTCGAACTGATCTGATTTGATGCGCTTGCCGCCGCACTCACCGCCTCTTCAACCTCCTTCAACGCTTTCTCCAGCGAATCGGTCACTCCGTTAATAGAGTCCTTCAGCCTCCTGTGGTCACCTTTGTACTCACCGATCATTCTCACCGTGAGATCACCTTCCGCCGCCTTTTCCAGTACACGCCGCCCCTCCTCGACTGGGAGGATGATTGTATCGAGCAGGTGATTGAGGCCAGCCACCATCTTCTCAAATTCACCCTCGAGTCCCTCGGTCTTCGCCCGGGCTGAGAGATCACCGTCGGTTGCTTTCGTGGAGAGATCGATGACTTCACCAGCAAGTCGGCCGATGTTTTCGTAGAGCCTAATGAACGAGGGTAATGCGACATCCTGTTCACTCCTGCGCCCGATCGCCCGGATCTTTTCCAGCTGTGTCATGTGACCTCGGGAAACCTCTTCCACCATGAACACGACCTGCGACAGCCGCTCGCGTGTTTCATTTACTGCTCGTCCAATCTCTCCAAAAATCCCTTCATAGCTCCCTTCGACGGTGTGCGTGAGATCGTTCACCGCCAGGCGGCTCATGACATAGGCTCCTTCCTTCAACCCTTCCAAGCCATCGATACAGCTGTTGAGACTCTCTTCGATCTTGGCGAAATCGCCCTGGTAGCCCATATGTGTCTTCTGCGGGATTTCTCCCCGGCCGATCTTCTGGAGGACATCGGACGACACTTTCAACGGATCGATGACTGCGTCGAGAGTTGCATTCACGCCGTCTACGATCTTCTTGAAGTCTCCATGATGTTTCGTCGCATCCGCGCGAGTGGAGAGCTTTCCTTCGATCCCGGCTGATGACAGCATCTTGGTATCTGCAACGAGCGCATTGACTGCGTCGATGCAGGTGTTGAGATTGGTCTTCAGCGTGTTGAAATCCCCATGATATTCACTCGTGATCTTCGCCGGGATCTCTCCCTTGCTGATCGCATCCACGTATTGTGCAGCAGTCGTCAACGGCCCGATAACCGCCTCCATCGTCGCATTTACCCCCGCGATAATGTCTCGATATGCTCCTTCGAATGCTGAAACGTCGCCCCGCATCGACAAATACCCCTGAACAGCTGCATCTGTCAGCAACTGCATTTGTTTCACAAGCCCCTGCAATGCCTCGATCGTACGCCTCAGCGATGGCGTGATCTCATCCTCATCGCTCAGCTCCGCGATGGCCACGGTCAGATGTCCGCTCGCCACATTGTTCATGGCGCCGGCGATTCCTTTGAGTGTGTCGGCCAGGCTATTCATCGCCTGCGACATTTGGCCCACCTCATCGGTCGAAGAGACTGCAAGACGCATACCCAGCGATCCTCGCGAGAGATGCCGGATCATTTCGAGCGCCTGTCCCAGCGGTCGGGAAATGAGTCTCGTGATGGCGATGCCGAGGAACATCGCAAGTGCAACGGCAATGACGACAGCGATCCCAACAATGATCGACGAGGAGGCTTCGACCGCCTTTGACTGTCGGGCTGTGTCCTTGGCGATCTGATCGTCGAGTTGAATCATGGTTTTCAGGTTTTTTTGTACATCAAGAGCCTTCTGGCGAGATTCGAGAGAGGCCTTGAAAACCCGCGCGTCAAGGTCGGCGATTCTCGCATCGCTGAGAGCAAACTTTGCGCTTACAAGTCGATCCTTCTCTTCGGAGAGAGTGCGGATCGTTCTGTGTGCAGTGAGCCATGTTTGCCACGAGAACTTCACCTGCTCCCAGAGTGCTTGCTGCTCCCTCGTCATGGGGAGCGCATTCAACACGGCATTGGCCGAATCTGCACGGGCAAATGCCGCATCGATCCACGCATACTGCGCTTGCCGAAGATCCGTTCGCATCATTTGTTGATTGATGAGGCCGCGTTCGCCAACCCAAACCGCCTGCTGAGCTTCGCTCAGGGCGAGTAGTGAGCGTGACGTTGGAATGCGTACGTCGACCAAACTTGAAGTGTTCTCACCAAGTCTGGACAGCCCGACATAGCCGATGAGGCCCACAGCGGCAGCATTGAGTGCGACAATGCTGAATGAAATGAGAAGCTTGGAACGGATCTTCAGGTTTGCAAACCAAGTTTTCATCATGACACCTGTCTATAGTTCTGTCTGAACTCTGCTCGGAAGCTTTTGTTGATTCCCCCGACAAGGACGATACCGCTGTTGCGACAAACACATCCCGGCGGCGGCACCCCTCAGCGATCACAAATCGAAACCCACGGCCCTGATCCCCGCCTTGCCATTTCAACGCCTCCTTCAGGGCCGGTGGGTTTGTCGATTGCAGCTCTCCTCAACTCCCCCAATCTGTCGGGTTCGCGCCTTGTCAGTATGTCCTCAAAGGCGTCCGCTGACAGTGCCCTGCCAAAGGGAACCTCAATGTGAACTCAGTGCCGACATCGGATTTCATGGTCAAGGTTCCCCCGAGCTGGTCTGTCAGACTCCCCACGATAAGCATCCCAAATGAATCGGAATCTGCACCGTCCATGTCTCTCAGACCATCCGCACAGTCATCCGAAACAGAGATGCAAGCCTCTTCATCGATGGAACTAATCCCGATCCGGACGGAGCCGGGATAGACTGTTTTGATTGCCTTGGTGATCAACTCGCAAAGAATTAAGCCGCAAGGGACCGCTTGATCCAACCCGAGGGAAAAGCTTGGCCCCTGAGGCTGAATTTCTACCCTGGCATTTCTGTAGATGCTCATAAGGTGATCGGTGAGCTCACGACAATAGGTGAGAATGTCCATGAAGCCAGAGGAGTTGTCATTATACAAGAGTTCATGAACGAGCGCTATCGATCGGATTCGGCTCTGGCTATCAGTGAAACATGCTCGAAGTGTTGCATCCTTGACGCGTGAAGCCTGAAGATTCAGGAGGCTTGAAACTACCTGTAAGTTGTTCAGGATGTGATGGTGGACATCCCTTAGAAGAACCTTCTTTCCCGCGCAAGATTCACTCGATTGATCGGCGGCCCGTTTTCGTCCGCTGACGTCATGAACAATGTACGCTCTGCCCAGGGATGTGCAGTCGAGCCCCTTGAGGATGTCCCCCGTGACTTCGCAATCCAAGCGAATACCACCATCCAATACCAAAGTATACTCGTGAGGGCCAAGAGGTCCTTCGAGTCTGAGGCTCAGATTTCGTCGAGCGATGCACTGTTCTTCGGGGGCAACGAAGGAAAGAACATTTCTGCCCAGAATCTTCTCTCTGGGAAGAAGCAGGAGAGCGGCATCGTTGACAAAGAGAATGTTGCCATCGAGGTCTGTTCGCAGAAACAGGTCAGGAAATGTGGCGATGATCTTGCGGCTGAACTCCTCTGCGGCTTGCGATGAGCCGTCGGCTGGTATGCGCTCACTGATTTCGCGAACGAAGACCAGTGTCATTTCCTGAGCTTCTTCATCTTCGAATGGGATCCAGGAGATATCGGCGACAAAATGTGTCCCGTTCGTGCGCTGGAGCATAAACTGACCTGTAAATTCTCTGGCGTGACGGCCGCCCGGCCCCTCTCTATTGCCCGCCCACGGGCAGACAGTGGCGATATTCTCGCCGATGCAATGATCTTCTGGCGCGCTTAGAAACATCATGTTCACACAACGATTGCTTTCAATTACTTGTCCATCCCGGTCCATCAGGAGGACACCGTCTAACGTGTTATCGAACAGCACTTCGAACCTTCTTCTCCAGGACTTCTCGAGCCGTTCTGCGCGATTCCGCTCTGATCGTTCATAGGCAAAGGCTGAAGCCCAGCCCAGCATTGGGCCACACACGGTCGCTCCCACTACAAGGATCAACGACAAATATCTGATGGTTCGCACTTCGGCATGCAGCTGTCCACAGATCGCAAACCACGAAAACAATTCATCGGGTACAAACATCCAACTCACGCTCACAGCGAGAAAGAGGACAATGATCGCAGTCGCGATCTTCCTCGGATCCCCAACTCGCTGTTTCAGGAACCCTTTCTCCATCTTCATTCGCCTTCTTGCGAAACTCCTGTAATATGTAGAGTCTAAAATCCACGGCTGAATCAGTTCGTGCCCCCCGTCCACCATTCTGAATCTTTCAAGTCTGAGAGTTCCTGGAGTGCCAGGCACAGTTCCCCTTTGTCCTGAGGAAGCTGGAACCAAAAATCGATTCCTTTCGCCCTGAACGCCTGCGGAGGTGGCGGTCCTGTCAGCGTTGAGATCATGATGATGGTTCCTCTCCAGTTGCGTGATGCGATGTCCTCCACGACATCAATTGCCTGACCATCGAGAAGGACATCTTCCAGGATAACAATGTCAGGTCGCAACCTGACTATGACCGAAACCGCCTCCGCAGCACGTCGGGAGTGCCCAAGAAGGTCGAACGACGCCGCGTGTTCTATGAGTGCCTGGATGACGATCAAGCCTGCGGATCGAGAACCGAACGCGAAATACACTGTCATTGCTTTCTCACTCGAGAACCTGACGCAAGATCAGAAAGTGGGATCGTTTCTCCTATAGAAAGAAGACGGAATTCGCTGTAGAACTTTCCACTACTCAGCATGACGTAGGAGAATCGGATTCAGAGAAGAGGAAGAGAGAACAACGAAGGGCGAGACACACGGGGGAGTGTCAGAAATCTACGAGCTTGTGTTCCACAGCATATTTGACTAACTCTGCCGTTGTGTTGAGGTTCATTTTGCCGAGGATGCGGGCACGATGCGTGCCCACTGTGGAAGTGCTAATCGAGAGACTTTCTGCAATTTGCGTCAGGGTTTTCCCCTGTCCGAGAAGACAAAGGATCTGAAATTCACGGTCGGAGAGCGCTTCGTGAGGGAATCGATGACGAGTTTCCCTGTCCTCAGTGGCCAGGTTTTGCACAAGAACGGACCCGACATATTTATGCCCCCGGTTCACAGTGCGAATTGCCTCCAGGAGCTCCTCGGAGGGGCCGTTCTTTGTCAAGTACCCCCATGCGCCGAGGCTGAGGGAGCGATCGACGTACTCTATCTCGGGATGCGTACTCAGTATAAGCACGCGCACCATCGGCAATTCAGCGTGAAGTTGTCGCAATACTTCGAGTCCGCTCTTTCCCGGAAGGGAGATATCCAGGACAAGGATATCAGGCCTGTCTGCCCGGGCCCTGGTCAGGGCCTCATCACCATCTCGTGCCTCGCCGATGATCTTGATGTCGGGCGCACGTTCCAACCTGGATCGAAGTCCCTCCAGAATGAGAGGGTGGTCATCGACAATAAGTATGCGAATCATGTTGCCTGCCTGTTTAGCTACCCGACTTCGGGAGTTGAATAACGGCCTCCGTTCCCGAGCCGACAACGAACGTCCGTCTCCCCCCGAACGGGTAGAGGCGCTCTTCGATACCTTTGAGGCCAAACGATCGGCTGCTCTGTATGGCGCTTTCAGAAATACCGATACCGTCATCCTTCACACTGAGAACAAATTCGTCGCGGGTTTCGCGCAAGGACACTTCCACGTGTGAAGCCTTTGCGTGTCGGGCAACGTTGGTTAGCAATTCGCCGAGGATTCTGAAGAGAGCGGTGGATCGGTCTTCGGAGATCTCCGGCTCCGAATCCGGAAGTGACAGGCTGCAAGAAACGCCAGTTCGTCGTCGAAACTCTTTCACCTGCCATCGGATGGCGGCAACCAACCCAAGCTCATCAAGAACCATCGGACGCAATTGCGCGGAGATTCTATGCACTGCCTGGATGGCACGATCGATGAGTTCAGGAAGCTCCCGGGTTTTCTCTGGTGCGTTGCCCCGGCGATGTCTTCCCGCCCGATCTGCACCTTCAACACCCATCTTGATTGCGGTGAGAATCTGACCAAGTTCATCATGGATTTCACGCGCAATTGCTTTCCGCTCCTGTTCGCGTGTGGCTTCAAGACTGGAAGAGAGTGCGTGCAACTGGCTCATGGACTTTCGGAGCGCTTCTTCGGCACGCTTGCGCCCCGTAACGTCCCTGCTGATGCTGAACACGGAGATCACGTTTCCCCCGGGATCGATGGCCGGGAAAACCCGCCAATCAAAGATGAGCTGCTCCCCGGCGTTATGGAACTCGAATTCACCTTCAAAGGGGATTTGCGATCGGTAGACGTTCTGGATTACCTGAAGTCTGTGCGTTGCTTCTTCTTCCGAGAATAGACTCACCTCGTCCAACCGTTTTCCCGCGAATTCTGGGGCAGGAGTCGGGCTCACCTGGCGGACGGCACTGTTCACGAAAATATAGTGCCCCGTCTGATCGAATCCAGCAATGATGTCGGGGGTGTTCTCAACCAGCGCCCTGTGGAACGATTCACTTTTGCGAAGTGCGTCGTCGGCGCGAACACGGTCGGTGATATCTTCGTAGACGCCGAGGACCCCACTGACTTCTCCTTTCTCATCAAGAAGCGGAAACTTCGACGTGTCGATCCACAAACGACTTCCATCGGCTTGCTGCAGGGGTTCGATGACATGGAGACGCGGCGTGTTTTGCCGCATCACCTGGAGATCATCATCGCGGTATGATTCAAGGTCGCGCACCGACCAGGGAAGATCGAAGTCTGTTTTTCCCGCCACTAGGTCCGGCCGATCGAGCCCCGCCGCCCGGGCGAAGACGGTGTTACAACCGATGTATGTGCTATTGCGATCCTTCCAGAACACGTATTGAGGTATGGAATTCAGGATGTTTGAGAGCATCGTCTTATGGCTAAGCAAAACAGCTCCTACGCGTTCGCGTTCGCGAAGCTCTTCCTGGGCCCGGTGCATTGAAAGGGCGACGGCTTTCGCCGCAAGGTACTGAAGGCTGGCGATGCCGATGAAAGTGCAAAAGATCCCAAACCAGTGTTCAAGGGGAAACGGTGCGGTGAGACTGTTCGAGAGATAGAAGGAGTTCTGGACGATGGCCAGTGCGAGCGTCAAGAGCGAGCTCACCAATGCAGTGACGATGCCAGCCTTTTCCCCAAGAAGGAGGCCTGCGGCGACGATAAGGATTGCGTACCACCCTGCAGCGACAGAACGGACTCCCCCGTCCACCACGACAATCGCTGTCACAAGAAGAAACCCTCCAAGGAGAAATAGACGACTCGCCAGCCGAGTCTTGCCTTTTGCATTGAGGAGGAGCAATGCGATCCATTGCAGATAGCCGAATCCTACCCCGACAGCATACCGCGGGTAATGGTCAAGGCCGAAGAGGATGGGTGACGCTACAAGGATGAGCGTTCCTACGCCGATCAAGGTCCAGAGAATTGCTCGAAGGTGTTCTGCAACTCTCGGATTCACCTCGTCCCGATGAGGGGAATCCGCAACAATTGAGCTCCGTGTGTCCATGGCTTTGTGTGCACTGTAAATGTCGACTTCTTTGTGAAGCAATTGTCCAGAACTTGCGCCTGGGGTACTTCTTTGTATTTCGTTCGATGTTCCAACGACGCGATGTGCGTTTCCATCATGGCAATTCCAGAATAGTCCTCGAGGCCGGTCAATCCTTCTTCATTGCAGAACTGTTTGGGCGATTGCGTTCGCCATCTGTGCAATCGTCCGGGTCACGTGGACTCTCGATGACCCCCACAAGAGTCGTTTGAGCAGCATGCCGACGATGAAGAGCTGCAAGATTTCAGAGACATCCCGTAAATTGACGGATGAGGAGATCACTTCCCGCGCCTGAAATTCCGCAAGCCGACCAATGAGATGTATTTCTCCTACGCGTGTCAGCTCTTTCATGAGGGAACGCTGGCGAGTAGGGGAGATGATCGTTCGTGAGAGTAGAAGTCGGAGGAATGCCGGATTCCGGCCGAATGCGTCGATGGCTGCTGTGAGAAAGTTGACAATCTCCTGCTCTACCGTGTTGCCTGCGGGATACTCTGTCGCCTGTGTGTTGGCATCCCGTGCGGACTGAAGAATGATTGCTCTCAGGAGGCCCTCTTTGCCTCCGAAGTAGCGGCTGATCAGAGCTTCATTGACGTCGGCATGCTCTGCGACCATCTTGGTCGAGGCCCCATCAAAGCCATGTCGCGAGAAGACATCGAGCCCGGAATGGACCAGCTTCTGCATGGTCTCCTCGCGGGAACCTCGTCTGCGGAGTGAGCGTCTTGTCCGTTGATGTGGTGCCATGGGTGTTCGCTTTGCGCTTTCAGGTTGTTGGTTGTAAGTAAATGCTTACTTAATATAGTGACCCACCTCCTCAAAGTCAAGCCCTGCTCTGGACGATCGCGGGGAAGCCCATCGGGTCGACTGTCGCTCACCGCAGTTGGGAGATGAGGACCGGCCGGCGGAGCAGAGAGCCTGCTCGGGACAGTGATAACGGCGACTTCACATTCGATGGTGCTTGTTTGGGGAGCGCCTGTTCCTGCCGACTATTGTCGAGGATCAACCGTAACTCACGGCGATGAGAATGGGAGGTTGCACGGTCAGGATGTACAAATGACCGGGTTTCAGAAAAATGTTGTGCTGGAACAACTTCAATGACACAAGCGGTTTGACTTGGAAATGTGATCTGAAATCCGCATTTTTGCAGGAGTTCCAAGATTTTCCGTCTCCCACCACCAGAAAACTCCTCACCACTGCCATGTTTGAAAGACTGCGGAATCAAGTCCTTGGGTCCGTGGAAATGTCGGAGGAAGATTTCCATCTCGGCACGACCATGATGATCCCCAAGAAGTTGAGGAAAAGACAATATCTCCTGCAGGCAGGAGACGTCTGCAGGTGGATCGCGTTCGTCTCGCAAGGCTGCTTGCGTCTTTACACGCTTGACGATCAAGGAAAAGAACACATCCAGAGGTTCGCGATTGAGGGTTGGTGGATCACCGACACGGCAAGTTTCGAGGCAGGTGAGCCGGCGGCCTACAATATCGATGCGCTTGAAGATTCGGAGTTGCTCCTGCTCGATCATGGATCAGTCGAGAAGCTGTCATCTGCAAATCCGATGTGGGATCAGTACTACAAGCGAACTCTCGAAAATGACCTCAAAGACGCACTCCGAAGAATTTCAGACTTCGTGAGTGCATCCGCCGAGGATAGGTATATGAATTTTCTCAGATTGTATCCCGACCTTTTCCAGCGAATTCCTCTGCACCAGATCGCTTCATACCTTGGCATCACGCCCCAATCCTTGAGCCGCATCCGCCGCGAACTCGCCAACCGCAAGTAGCTTTCCCTTATCCTTACCAAAAGTTCATCACCTCCCTTACCCTTGGTTCAAGGAATTTCTCAGCATTTTTGAATGCGGCGCGGCTCGCGCTGATGTATCTTGTTGGCGCATCAAGCACCAACAGTCATCAAGCAATGAGAGACACGGCGACGAAAAAGACAATCGCAATCCTGGGGGCTGGGGGACGGATGGGATCGGGGATTGCACGAAGCCTTGCACGGACAGGGTACCGTGTACTGCTCTCCGATGAGAGTGAGAACGGGCTCCTTCTCGCTTCCGAGAGACTTCCGTTTCTCCTTGGACAAATCAAGATAGGGGTCCCACAGGCGGATGTCGAAATCGCAACTTCGCTTAGAGAGGCGAGTTGGGAAGGGGACATCGTTATTCCCACCGTGCCCTATGAAGTGCAGGCTGAAGTCGCATCCAAGATCAAAGACGTTGTCACCGGCAAGATCGTCATCAGTACGACAAACCCGCTGAAGAAGACATGTGACGGACTCCTGACCCCTCCCACGACGAGCGCCGCTGAAGAGCTCGCGCAACACCTTCCGCATTCGAAGATCGTGAAGGCGTTCAATACCATCTTCCCCGCACAGATCGAAAGACCAACAGTTGCCGGTACGAATGTGGATGTGTTCGTCGCCGGAGATGACCGGGAGGCTGTATCGACAGTGGTGGAACTTGTCAAGGATGCGGGATTCAACCCCGTCCTCGTCGGGGGACTGGCAATGAGTCGGACGCTCGAGAACATGATGGTGCTCCTGATCAGCCTCTCAGCACGAAACCATTATCTCGGACCGGTGGGATGGAAGGTTGTGCACGACACCACAGATCAGATTGAGCAAGGTCAGCTCGATACAAATCCAATTGAAGATGAACGAAATGGACCGTCTCGCCACTGAATTGACGAACACTCCTGACCTCATTATGAAACCTGAACAGTTGGACGCCATGTTTCGCCTCGCAGGCTTGCGCAAGAAACCTCTTCACGACGCACTTCGCATGCTGGGTTTGAATCCCTATGCTCCCAAAGTCTGGGCCGTAGAGGATCGGGCTCATGTGGCTTCAGCAGTCGTAACTTCGATGCTGTATTGCTACGCTCCCGGCGTCCCGGATGGTACACAAATTGGTTGGCTGGCCCCGCAGTACGGTGGTCCGCACTGGTTCATCGCCTATCCTCTGGAGGACGTGCGGCCGTTCGATCGGAATATCCACATTGAACATACCTACGAAGGGGATCGGTACGTGATTATCGATCTTCTCGGAGATGTCGCAGAAGAGGATTTTCGCTACGAGCTGGGACGCATCATGCCGAGGACAAGTGAGTACTGGCCGCCAATGATGGTGCAGTTCCTTGCGAAGCTCTACGGGTACGATTATAGGAATCCCTATCGAAGCAGCGAAGGCTGGACGCCGAGTCCTGAAGTGACGGCAGAGTGTGGATTCGGTGACAAGGACTCTGCAAACGCGTCACACACAGCACTAGGTCGCCCGTGAACATGAACAATCACAATCAACATACTTGGGGGGTCATCCTCGCGGCAGGGGACGGCACACGGCTTCAACCCTTCGTTCGGTCTCGCTATCATCTCACGTGTCCAAAGCAGTTCTGTGCGTTCACCGGGTCTCGTTCACTGCTGAGGCACACGATCGATCGCGTGGAGACGATCATTCCTCGGCAACAGCTTGTGACCATTGTCGGTCGTCGTCATATGAAGTATGCAGAACCGCAGCTGGCTGACCGACCTCCGGATACAGTACTTATGCAGCCGCGCAATCGCGAGACGGCCCCCGGGATCCTTCACTCCCTGTTGCGGATTAACCGTCGTGATCCAGAGGCGGTGGTATGCCTTTTCCCTTCAGACCAGTTCATTCTCGAAGAGCGCCGATTCATGGCTTGCGTTCGTAGGGCGACAAGAATTGCGTCAGTGTATCCCGGCTCTCTCATTCTTCTTGGCGTACAGCCGACGTTCGTGGAGGATGGCTACGGCTGGATTGAGAAAGGGGAGAGACTCTCCGGGGAGAGCGCGGGGCAGGTCTACCGCGTACATCGGTTCATTGAAAAGCCCGATATGCGGATGGCACAGGTCCTGTACCTCACCGGGAGCCTGCTGAACACAATGGTCGTCGTGTGCCGCGCGCAAACCCTGCTCAATCTCTTTGAGAGGAATACACCATCCTTGTTCGCCGAGTTCAGCAAGATCAAATACTCTCTCGACACACCCATGGAAGCTGAGCTTCTCGACTCATTGTATGCGCGAATCCCGGCAGTGAACTTCTCCTATGCAATCCTCGAACGGAATCCGGAAGAGCTTCGTGTCCTCGAAGTTAGGAATGTGTACTGGAGCGATTGGGGTGTTCCTGAAAGAGTCGAATTCGATCTCAAGACCTTTTTCGCTCCGGCTGCCCGAACTGCCAGGACACCTATCGCCGAAGCTGAAGACCCGAGAGAGGCGAGGAGAATCAGCGTGCATGCAGGAGCATCCTTTGGTGACGCGGCATCGAGGACACGATGGCAGAATCCACTCTAGGCGTACCCACAACTGATTGAGGGTGTCCCATGGAAGAAACATTCAGAAAAATGAAATCGCCAGACAATGTCAAAACCCAGATAGCGGTGTTTGTGATTGTCTCCGCGATATTCTTCGCGATCCAAATTCGCCCAGTGTAGTGTTCGGTAGCAATGTCCACACGGGACAGAGCATGCCCTTAGACTTAGCAACCATTGACGGAGGTCCTATGGACTCGGCAGAAAAGCAAACAGAGGGAACAAGCGATTTCACATCGGCCCCGTCGGGGAGATATCCTGATGGAAGGACCGGATCCCAGAAGGCTCCGGCAGGGGCGAAGATCCCGCCTCCCAGGATCTGGGGGTGGTTCCTCTTCATTCTCTTGACGAATTACATCCTGGCGTCGCTCCTTTTGCCCAATCCGGAATCGCCTGTTACAGTGCCGTACACTGTTTTCAAGACGGAAGTTGGGAAGGGGAATGTGGATGCAATTTATGGCAGGGGTGAGACCGTTGCGGGACACTTCAAGGCTCCGGTCATGTACCCATCAGACTCCGCTAAGGCTGCAGCGATAAGGGAGCCATCAAGACCCGTGAGCAACTTCACAACGACGCTCCCATCTTTTGTGGACCCTGGTCTGGAGGCGTTCTTGATCGACCACCGCGTCGAGATCAGCGCAAAGCCGATCCACGAGGAGCGCAGTTCTTTCGTGACGTTTCTCTATAGTTTTGGCCCCGGTCTGCTGTTCATCGGCTTTTATGTTTGGCTCTTCCGGCGATCAGCCAAGCAAGGAGGTTCACTGGGAGGAGGGATCCTGGGCATCGGCAAGAGCGGAGCACGACGCTACGATCAGGAGAAGGATACAAAAGTCTCCTTCAATGATGTTGCAGGCATTGACGAGGCCAAGAATGAGTTGGTAGAGGTTGTCGATTTTCTTAAGGATCCGAGCAGATACTCCCTCCTGGGCGGCACATCACCGAAGGGTGTACTTCTCGTGGGCGCGCCGGGCACGGGGAAGACGCTGTTGGCGAAAGCAGTCGCTGGCGAGGCGGGGGTTCCCTTCTTCTCGATGAGCGCATCGGAATTCGTGGAGATGATTGTTGGAGTAGGCGCGGCAAGGGTTCGTGACCTGTTCAAGGAGGCACGCGAGCACGCCCCCGCGATCATCTTTATCGATGAGCTGGATGCTATCGGTCGCGCCCGTGGGCAGTTCGCTGTCGGTGGCTCAAGCGAGCAGGAGCAGACCCTCAACCAGATCCTGACGGAAATGGACGGCTTTTCAGGCCGGGAGGGGATCATCGTGTTGGGGGCCACCAACCAGCCGGAAGTGCTCGACAAGGCGCTCCTCAGGCCTGGACGCTTCGACCGACGCGTCGTCGTGAACCTGCCGGACAAGTTGGGGCGCGAGGCGATTCTCAGGGTCCATACCCGGAATATGCCGCTCGCGGCCGATGTTCGCTTGACGGACCTTGCAGCTTCCACGCCAGGGTTCTCGGGAGCCGATCTGAAGAATCTGAGCAACGAAGCGGCCCTTCTGGCAGCCCGACGCCGTCAGACTGAGGTTTGTGAGAAGGACTTCACCGACGCCCTCGAAAAAGTCGTCCTCGGCCCAGCGCGACCGCTCCTCTTGAGCCGTACCGACAAAGAACGCATTGCCTACCATGAGGGGGGACATGCGATCCTGGGACTCGTCGTGGCAGGTGCTGACCCGGTCAAGCGTGTCACCATCGTTCCGCGTGGCATGGCGCTTGGTGTGACATATCAGCGTCCTGACAGCGACCGGTACAACTACCCTGAACCATATCTGCGAGCACGGATCGTCGGCATGCTGGGAGGACGCTCGGCCGAAGAGATCGTCTACGGCGTAAAAACCACTGGGGCGGAATCCGATATCGAGCAAGCCACGCAGCTCGCCCGGGAAATGGTGACGCGTTGGGGAATGAGTGAGAGGATCGGACTGGTGCAACTTGCGTCCCGAGGAAACCCCTATCTTGGCGGCTCAGCAGGATATGCAGACCAGACGGGGTATAGCGAGGAAACTGCAAAGACAATTGATTCCGAGGTAATGGGGATTATCGCAGAAAGTCATGAAGAAGCAAAGCGGCTGCTGAATGCGCATCGCAAGCAGCTCGACGCTCTCGCCGCCGCTCTTGTGGAACGAGAGACGCTCGACGAACAGGAGATTCTGGCGGTGACAGGACTTCCGCCTGCCCCGGTTGTAGATGCGAGGAAGCTGGCCGGCTCTTAAGTCATGAAGACCGGCCCATCCTCTGCGTCGGTATGCCTGGGAGAGGCAAGTCTGATGACAGCCAGTAGACTTGAGGATCTGACGATTGCACACCAGGAGAGTCACACAATGTCAAGCGAGAAGAAAAGTGTACGATCCGAAACCACGGAAGACAGA
The DNA here is from genome assembly GCA_035506295.1 of Bacteroidota bacterium. GTDB lineage: Bacteria > Bacteroidota > Ignavibacteria > UBA10030 > UBA6906 > DATJPR01. Next base: position 25,071 of record DATJPR010000130.1, read on the forward strand.
ACTTCGAGAACCCGTCCCCAGCAAGGGGTTGAAGGGACGACAGAAGAATTACAGCGTGCCATCGACCGGCTCAGGATCGAAGTGCATTCTTTGAAGCACCCGTTGGAGAAGATTCGTTGCTATGAAGAAATCAAGAGGTTGCAGGACGAACTCACCAAACGGAAGAAAGAGGGCTGACCCATTCGTCGGACTTCACTCATGAAAGACACATGCGTTCGGTTCACAAGATATGTCGGGAGCATGACAACCTTTGCGCTACGGTGTCTCCTGGGTTTCTTTCGCCCTCCGTTCGAAACGAAAGAGACACTCAGACACATCGACGAACTTGGTGCAAAGTCCCTTCCGCTTGTTGGCACAACCGGACTCATCGTGGGGTTGATTCTTGCGATCCAATCCCGCCCTGTCCTCGCACGCTTCGGGGCTGAATTGTATGTCCCTGCGATGGTGTCGATCTCGGTCGTCCGTGAACTAGGTCCCATCTTATCCGCTCTCATGGTAGCAGGAAGAGTCGGTTCGGGCATCAGCGCGGAGCTCGGATCGATGCGTGTCACAGAGCAGATCGATGCTATGGAAGTTTCTGGAATAGATTCGTTCCGGTTTCTCGTGGTAACCCGGGTCCTTGCGTGCACGCTGATTCTCCCCTTGCTCACGGGCATCTTCAATGTGCTGGCAATTCTCGGCGCGTTCGTCCCTGCGGTCACAGAAATGCATATGTCCTGGACTCTGTACTTCCACTGGGCCGTATATTCGCTCTGGCTCCGTGACGTGGTCCCTGCCATTCTGAAGACGCTTGCTTTTGGATTCATCATTGGAGTCATCGGCTCCCATCATGGTTATACAGTTTCCGGCGGGACCGAAGGTGTCGGGCATGCGTCGACGAATGCGGTGGTTACCGCATCGTTACTCCTCCTGTTTTCAGACATGATTTTGGCAAAACTGATCGTCCTGATATGGAACTGATTGAGATTCAGAATCTGTGCACCTCTTTTGACGGCGTACCCGTTCTCCGGGGGATTAACCTGACCGTTGAGCGGGGGAGGACCATGGTTATTTTGGGGAGAAGCGGAGTGGGCAAAAGCGTACTGCTGAAGTGCATCATCGGGTTGATCTCCCCGGATGCAGGGAGCATCCGCATTGACGGGAAAGAGATCATCGGCATGGGTCGCAGCCAATTATACGCAGTACGCAGCCGCATGGGGTACCTGTTTCAGGGGGCAGCCCTGTATGATTCGATGTCCGTCCGTGGCAATCTTGAGTTTTCGCTGCGACGACGCGAGTTGCTGAGCGACGATGAGATGGGAGAAAGAATCGAGAAGCAACTGCGGCTGGTCGGCCTGGAAGATGCGATCGACCAGATGCCATCTCAACTCTCGGGCGGCATGAAGAAGCGTGTTGGCCTCGCCAGAGCCTTGATTACCCGGCCGGAAATCATGCTGTACGATGAGCCTACGACGGGCCTCGACCCCATCACAGGCCGCGAAATCAGCCACCTGATCCAGAGTCTCGAAGAGCAATATGAGATGACCTCAATTGCCGTTACCCACGACATCGGCTGCATGCGTGCCATCGCTGACAGGGTGGCTATGTTGAACGAGGGGGTGATATCCTTTGAAGGAACACTCGAGGCAATGGGAAAATCAAAAGACGAATCTGTGCAAAGGTTCATTGACAGTGAGTGAGGGCGCAACTATGACTACTTCACCATCTTCGTTCCGCGTAGGACTGCTTGCGATTCTTGGCATCGGTGCCCTCCTTGCCGCGGTCTTTCTTGTTGGGAGTCAGGAAGGTCTGTTCCACCCAACGTTTCACGTGAGTGCGTTCTTCAACTCGGTGGAGGGGGTACGTTCAGGCTCTGCCGTTCGCCTGGCCGGAGTGGATATCGGTGTGGTTGACAAGGTCGAGGTTTCGCCTCAGGATAACAGAGTGCGCCTGGACCTGAAACTGAATGCAAGCGCAAGGAGCTTCATCAAGAAGGACTCGTACGCGTCCATCATGCCCGAGGGACTTGTCGGCAGTTATTACGTGGATGTGACGGTGGGATCCCGGGCCGGAGAACAAATCGAGGACGGTGACTTCATTCAGAGCAAAGAAGCCACGCGTCTCTCCGAAGTCCTGGAGAACACTGAAGAGATACTCGAGAATATTCGGCGAGCCTCGAACGAACTGACGAAGACTCTGACCGCTGTCAACAAGGGGCATGGGACGTTGGGAAAACTCATTGTGAACGAAGATATCTACCGGCACCTGGATCACATGAGCAGTCAAGGTGACTCGGGGATGGCCGAGACGCTCGGGATTGTTGGAACGCTGGCCGTTTCCGTGGGCAATGTCGTCCACAGAACGGACAGTCTCGTTGCGAATGCAAATACCATGTTTGCCAGGCTCAACGAGGGAAATGGCAGCCTCGGAGCCATGCTCGCCGAGAGGACACTCTATGATAGTCTGCTTCTCGCGGTGCGCAACACGGTGGGGGCAACTGAGCAAGCGAAAGTTGGAGCGGGCCGGTTCGCCGAGGACATGGAAGCCCTGAAACACCATTGGCTTCTCAAAGGGTATTTTGAAGATCGCGGCTACTGGGACGAGTCCGACTATGAACATGTCATCGACAAAAAGATTGACAGTTTGAAGACTATCGAAGAGAAGGTCGCGAGCCAGATGCAGGAACTGGAGCGACGCAAATCACTTGTACCTAAATGAACCACACAGCGCAGAAGGAGCACAACCATGGATCCATTCAGAAGAGCAATGTTTTTCGGGCTGGGGGTCATGAGCCTGAAGAGGAAAGAAGCCGAGGAGATCATCGATGACCTTGTGCAACGCGGAGAGATGAGCAGGGATGATCGAACACCTATGGTGGAACGATTGCTGAAAGAGGCTCAAATGCAGAAGGACGAGCTGGAAGAGAAAGTGGCCGTATCGGTGCAGAAGACGATGAACGATATCGGACTTCCGACACAAGCGGATTTCAAGAAGATCGAGAACAGGCTGGAAGGGATTGAAAAAGCAATAGCCCCGCACAAGAGAGAGAAGCGAGGAATACACGCATGACGCGCCGTGGGTGCTCGCCGTACCCGCCAAGAGTTGAAGCGCTCTGGTCTTCATCAGCGGGATCAACGTGCTCCTGGGTGCGCACGCCCGTATTGGCGCACCGTCGCTGAGATGGCATTTCGGGCCGGGGCAGTTTGGCCTGGCGCCGTAACGACGTGCATTGGCGTACAGAAGGAATTCAACGAGTCTGTTTGAAGGGCGCTCGGATATGATCGCTTACCATCAGAAGATTGCACTTTCCTGAGTCCTATTATGGACAAGTCTGAGGTCGTGTAACACATTGAAAATGCCCGAAGGAGGCACATGATGAACGAGCATATGTTATCGCTTGCGGAGTTCGAAAATGAGTTCGAAGCAGAAATCGCGCGTGGGCATCTTAAGTCTGCAGGGATCGACGCGATATTGTCGAAGGATGACGCGGGCGGGATGCTACCTTCATTGCAGGAGGTAGAAGGAGTGAGTTTGTTGGTCCGGCCCGAGGACGTAAAACGAGCCAGGGTAATACTGCGTGAGAATTCAATGGTCTCAAGGAAATAGAAATCGCATAGCCGAGGAACCTGGCATTGGGGTACAGGTGCCAGTCAATCACCATACAACCATCAATAAGGAGGATCTCATCATGTCAAAAAGTGAACAGTCAACCGACGCGGCGAATCCGGAAGATCTCTTCGGTGACCTCAAGAAGAATTGGGGCTGGATATTGGCTCTCGGAATTTTGCTGCTTATCCTTGGCACGATCGGGCTGTGTATGACGCTATTCGTGACGTTGGCCAGCGTCTTTAGTATTGGCGTTCTCTTGCTTGTCGGCGGGGGTGCCCAAATTGTCCACGCATTCAAGGCTAAGGGATGGAAGAGCATCGTCCTGTCTGTGCTCATTGCCATTCTTTATATCGTATCGGGTATTGTGGTCATCGGCAACCCCGTAGCGGCTTCCGCGGTTTTGACGTTGATGCTCGCAGGAGCGATAATCGGCATCGGTGTCTTGCGAACTGTCATGGGGATCCATCTGCGCGGCTTCAAGAATTGGATTTGGCCGGTCCTGAGCGGCATCATTGCCATCCTGATGGGCGCGGTAATTATCTTGCAGTGGCCAATCTCAGGGTTCTGGGTCATCGGCCTTTTTGTAGCAGTAGAAATGATTATGAATGGCTGGGCCACAATTGCAATTGCAGTGACAGCAAAGAACGTGGGCTTGAAGCCCGAGCACTAGGGGGAATGCGCCACATGGAGCAAACACCATGGTCGGGGGTTCTGCGGGGGCTGTGAGCCGCCGACCGTGGAGTCTGACGAGTGAGCGAACTTGGAGAACATGGACAAATGGTAAGCACCGGGAAAATCGGCAATGTGGGCCGCACGTATCGACACGCCACACGCTACAGGGCGATACTCAATGTTCTCATAAAATACGGGTTTGGGGATCTGGTTGATGCACTCAACATCAGAGAGCATTTCGAATCTGTCAGGAAGAAGATTTCGCGACAACGGCCGGGGCCCATTGACAAACTCTCCAGGCCTGAGAGAGTCAGAATGGTTTTGGAGGAGCTTGGTCCGACCTTTGTCAAGCTGGGTCAGATACTCTCTACTCGCGCCGATCTCATTCCATTGGAGTACGTCGAAGAATTTTCAAAGCTGCAAGATGCGGTGCCGGCCTTCCCGTATGAGAAAGTCAAAGAGATCATCCTCTCCGAAACGGGAAAATCCCCGGGCGTTCTCTTTCACTCTTTTCAAAAGAAACCCATTGCTGCCGCCTCCATAGGACAGGTCCATAGGGCTGTCTTGAAGGGCAACGAAGAGGAAGTGGCCATCAAGGTCCAACGTCCGGACATCCAAGAGACGGTGAATATCGACCTGGAAATCCTGCTTCACCTGGCTACCCTTGTGGAGAAGCACGTGGCAGAACTGAAATTCGTTCGCCCTACGAAGATCGTGGCCGAATTTGCCAGGACCATGCAAGATGAGATGGACTACAGGGTGGAGGCTTCTCACATTGAGCGGTTTGCTCGACAGTTCGTAGATGACCGGACGATTTACGTCCCGAAGGTGTTTCGTGAACTCACCACCAAACGCATGCTTGTTATGGAGTTCATTGACGGCAGAAAGGCTTCAGACTTCGTCGCTCTTGGGGAGGGCGGTTACGACCTCAAAGAAGTGGCGCGGCGTGGAGCTGACTCAATGCTACAGCAGATTTGCGTTTGGGGCTTCTTCCACGCGGATCCCCATCCGGGAAACATTCTGATTCTCCCGGATAATGTCATCTGTTTCATTGACTTCGGCATAATGGGGCGGATCAGTCGGCAGGAGCGCGAAGACTTCACAGATTTCGTGGAAGTGCTTATCCGCAAAGATGAAAACAAGGCGGTGGATGCTCTACTGAAGCTCACCGACGCGAGCGCGGATCCAAGGCAAGACGAGCTACAGAGAGACTTGATGGAATTCATCGACCGATATGCCTTCCTTCCTCTGAAGGAACTGGAAATGGGCAAGATGCTTCAGAGTGTCGTGGAGATCCTCAGGAAACAAGGCATGAGTTTGAAACCTGATCTGTTTCTGACGGTGAAGGCGCTCACGATCGCTGAGGGCTTAGGCAGATCGTTGGATCCGGAATTCGAGATTATGGAACATGCTGAACCAATGTTCCGCAAAATCCAACTCACTCGGTACTCGATTCAGGGGATGATCCGCGATCTCGCGGATTCGGGAGGGGAGTTGTTTCGCTTCGCCAGAGAAATTCCCGGTGAACTGAGAGAACTCCTCAGGAAAGCCAGAGAAGGAAAACTGAAATTAGAAATTGAGTACGGTGCATTGGAGCGTACGCTCTTCAGATTGGACCTCATCAGTGGCCGCATTGCCTCAGCGATCGTGCTGGCCTCGTTGATCATCGGTTCATCTATCATCGTTCTCTCGAACACGCCCCCGAAGTGGCACGACATGCCGATCATTGGTCTGGCTGGCTTGCTCATTGCGGCTGTTATGGGGTCCTGGCTCTTGACATCTTTCTTCAGACGCGGAGGGAGGTCGACAAATGACTAGATCCGGAATGAACAGTGGAGGATGAATGTTTCGCATTGCTCACCTCTCGGATCCGCATATCCTGTCGCCAACGGCGGTCGATTGGCGCAAGATTCTCTTCAACAAACGTGTCACCGGTTATGCCAACCTGGTGCTGCGTCGCGGGCGCGTGTATCGCCGTGAGTACTTGCTCGCCGTGCTGAGAGCGGCAGCCGCATGCGCCGATCATGTCGTGGTTACCGGCGATATCACGAACCTCGGCCTGGAGAGTGAGTACGACGAGGCGCGAAGGCTGATCGATTCCATAAACCGCACTGCGGAAGTTAGTGTCGTCCCCGGCAATCACGATATATACTTGGCCTCGATCCAACGCGATCGCCGTTTTCCACAATATTTCGGCAAGTTGCTTGTCAGCGATCTGCCGGAATATGCCGTTCAGCTGCCGGCTGGCCCGTATCCGTGCGTGAAGTTACGCGGACCGGCGGCGATCATTGGCCTGTCGAGCGCTGTGCCGCGGCCGCCTTTCGTTTCCTCCGGCAATGTCGGCGTTGTGCAACTCGAGGCACTGAAAAAGATTCTCGCGCATCCCGAAGTGGCGCGGCGGACGCCGGTGATACTGATTCATCATCCTCCGATCGACCGGCGCATGCGAGTTGCACAGCTTCGGGACGGATTGGTAGATGCCGCGTCGGTGCGCAGCTCGCTCGCTCCGCTATCGCGCGGATTGGTCCTCTTCGGTCATTTGCACGTTCGTGTGCGAGCCAAGATCCGGACGACGTCCGGCGTGCTCGACGCGGTCTGCGCGAGCGGGGCGGCGCTGGATCATCCTGATCCCTCGATCCGGGCCGGCTTCAATCTTTACGAGATCGACGACGATGGAGCGATTGTCACGGTCGAGGCTTATGTGCTCGACCCTATCAACGGTGCGCTGCGCCCGATGATGATTTCAGAGCGAGCTGGTTCTGTGTAAAGTGAGGGCGATTGTCCATGAAATATCGGCGTGTCCTTCTCATTTCCGAGCTCGGAAGCGATGCAAGTTTAGCGGTCGGCATGGTCCGGAGGGTGGCGCCGGCGGCCGAACTGCTGCTGGTGGTCGCTCATACGTCGGAGAGGAAATTCGCCTGGTTTTCGAGTGAAGACCCGGGAGATCTCAACGAGGCGGCAACCGCATCGATCGATGCTCTTCGGAAGTGGACGACTGGCGCGGCGACGAATGTGGAAGTCAACCTGGCGGCCGATCTCGACGCCGAAAATCTGGAGGAGGTCGCAGCCAGATCGGCGATCGATCTTGTCGTCGCCTCGGGATTGCTCCCTTTGCGCATGATCGCTGTCCTCGCGGAGGTGCGCAAGCGGGCTTCCCTCCCGGTGTTGTGGAGTGCAGGAGCACCACTGAGTGATCGTCCAATCAGGAACATCCGATGCGAGGCGATTGGCTCCCGCGCCCGTGCGGCGGTCGCTGCATTTCTTCGAGATCACGGCGATAGCACCCTGCACGCGACCGTTGTCATGCTCGAATCGCAGATGCGCGACCGGGAGGCTGCTCTCAGCATCGCAGGCATCGAGGTGGAGGTGGATCTGGTGACGCCGGCCGCGGCGCGGAAAGGGACCATTGACCTGTTGGTGTTGCCTCGTTTTCCGTCCGTATTGCTGGAACCTCACTCCTGGCCAGCACCGATCCTCATCCTGCCCCCACTTCGCGCTCTTCCTCCGAGTTTCCGGCGAACGATCGATGTGGCGGATCTTGTCGATGACGGCGGCTTCATGCGCACAAGCATTCATTTCGCCGGCGGGATCGGTCGCTACGACCCCATCCCCGATGAGGAGGTAGCATTCGTGTCCGCTGGCCGGACCGTTGCTGTAGTCACAACGAGCTATGGTGTGGCAGAACTCCCTCCCGTCCTCGCCGGCGCATCACTTGGAGTATTTCGCATCGGGGGACGCACGGACCCCGATCCGCTGGCGGCCATCGAGCAACGGGTCACAGTGATCCGCCCGTGTACGAGCCCGCTTGTTCTGTTCGACGCTGAGCTTGCTGATCGCGACCTCGGATTGCTCGCTGGGCTCAGAGATCAGAAGACATTCGACCTGCTGGCTGTCCGCATGCGTCCGACGCGGAGCTGCGATTCGATCCGTGTGCGTTTGCGCAAGGTTGGGCTTTCGCCACAGGTGGCTGACGCCAGTGCCGTGCTGGATGAAGGAGCGGCGTTCGATGTGCCGGCAGAGGTAGATCCGGTGCGCCTGGCGCGTGTTGGGGCAAGAATGCGCGCGGCCGGGTTCCCTGTCGTCGCTATCGTCCACCGTGGACCACACACTCCCAGTACCATTGGCTTCGCAGCCGTGAGAGCCGAGGAGATTCGTGCGACGCCGATGACGTTCCATGCTCCGGCGCCAAACCCTCGGTCTCTGGACCGCCGTCTCGAGGCTACAACCGGCGCCGAACTTCTGCCAGGCAACCGCATCGAGATTGAAATGGACAACACGAAAGCGCGCCGCTGGCTGCTCGAAGCCATCGCCGCAAGCAGGGAGCGTGTGCATTTGCAGCTCTACATGGCATTGGATGACGACGTCGGCGAGCCGGTGGAGGCGGCGCTTGCCGCGGCCGGCGCCCGGGGGGTAGCTGTGCGAGTGGTTGTCGATTCGCTGCACGGATTCGAGGGTTCATACGGCACGCACAATCCGCTGCTCGAGCGGCTTGGTGCTCGCCCTGGTGTGGAGCTGCGCGTCTCGCGACCCCTGACCGGGGTTCCCTCGCTCGAGGATCTCAAGCAGCGGGACCACCGCAAAGTTGCCGTGATCGACGGTGCGATCGCCCTCCTTGGAGGACGCAATCTCTCCCACGAGTACTACACCGGCTTCGACGAAGTGAAGCTCACGCCGAATTCAAAGTGGCGCCAGGTGCCATGGCTTGACGCCGGCGCGCGGGTGGAGGGTCCGGCTGTTGCTGCGATGGAGCGTTCGTTTCTCGATGCCTGGACCGTGGCGGGAGGCCATTCGTATCAAATCCTCGAGCAGCCGGCTGTCGGATCGTCATCGGCGCGCGTTGTCGTGCATCATGGGCTGCGAGACGCCTGTTCACTTGAGGTCTACCTGGCGCTCATCGAGACGGCCACCACCAGCGTGTACGCTGTCAACGGTTTTCCACTGATCCTGGAGATCCAACATGCGCTTCTGCGCGCGATCAGGAGGGGTGTCCGGGTGCGGGTGCTTTTCGGGAACCTCACACCGACGCATGACGGCATACCATTCGAAGGGCAGTGGTCCACGGCGCGGATTGCGGCGACGGAGTTAGTGCACTCTCGAGTCGATGCGATCGTTGCAGCCGGCGGCGAGTGTTATCAGTTCGCCGTGCGCGAGCAGCCTGGCTGGATGCCCGGGCTCGGCGTGGTGAACCCTCATGTTCATGCCAAAGTCATGAGCGTGGACGGCCGAGTCTGCTCTGTCGGCAGCGCGAACCTCGACATCACCGCTGGATACTGGGAGAATGAGGTGATGCTTATCGTGGAGGACGAATCGATTACCTGCAGGCTCGAGACGCGCATCGACCAACTGATCGGCGATTCGCAGCGCGTCGATCGCGACAACCCGAAGTGGCAACTTACGGCCCGGCGTCGCAAATGGATGCAGCGTTGGCCGGGCGTGCTGTCCGTCTGACGGATGAATTGCAGATTCAGGCCTGATCGCCGAACTCGGTAATCTGATCCTTTGGGCGGAGTGCGGAAATGTAATGGTGCGGGCCATGGTCGTTCATTGAGTATCGTGAAGCGTTGCGGCGCTTCGTGGTTGCGAAAAACGCCAGGAGGGAGCGTGGAATCTCGCTGAACCCTTTGAGCTGAGCCACCGGCTTGTCCGATGACTTCCACTCACCGTTTACGAATCGGTACTCGTGTCCGAAATGGGCGAAGCGCCCCCAGGCCAGAGGGGGAAGAGCAGGGACGGGATCGCAGGCGTAGATGTGACGAAACACCTTCTGTGCGACTGCGCGCGCGACTTCAGGCAACGGCTCGCCCGCCGCCATGGGCTGACCGAAGGTGTAGACGGCGCGCAACTTGTCGGTGATCGCACGTTCTTCCGTGCGCCCTGCGAGCGACAATGAGAAGAGCGCCGCCATAGCGCCGCCGAGACTGTGGCCCGTCACGTACAAGGCCTGCATCGGATACTTGAGAATACGCTTGGGCTTCGAAAGGGACCTTCCCCGCAGAGCGAGATGTAACTCGTTGATGATCGCCCGTTGCGTGGCACGGACGTTCCTATAGAACCCGGAATGGACGATGAGCGTTTCGCCACCGAGCGCGAGCGAAGCAGAGCCTACGTCAGCGTCTGTCAGCCAGTTCCCGAGGGAGTCCGGCTCGGTGCCTCGATAGCTAAGGATCACCACCCGGCCGCAGCGGCTCTGCACGAGATATGCGGTCGAAAAAATGAACATGGCGTCGACTATCTGCTCCACACGGACACAGGAGTTTTCCTCGAGGCCGAGTCTGGACATGATTGAGGCCATGGTCTCGATATCTGAGTACGAGTAACCGGCAGCGGTAGCGAGTACGTGCGCCACCGTGGCGTCGCGTTCGGAGAGATTGCCTTCGTGCGCGGCGAGAAGATTCGGCACGAGATTGGCGTAGACGGGAAACGGGCGGCCGCATCTTCCGCCCATGCGACGCTCCAGATTCATCAGGGTAGCCTTTCCACAGGAACGCAGTAATACTGTATGATGATAATCACTCGAAATGCAACTAGGGGTCGAAGCCGAATTCCTTAATACCTGCCCAGGAAAAGCTTCGCAAGACAAGAGCTACCTTGACATTGGCACAGACTCAATAGTCCGACCACTTAACCATGCAAAATATGGTCAGAGCATTTCGCGGGGGTCAAACGCGGGAATAGTACTCGGTTGAATGGTCCCTGCTGCTGTCATTTCCCGGTGTGCTAATCGCGAAGAGAATTTACCGGGTTTCATCCCGAGATTCAACATCTCTATGGTGGTCCCGCCCCAGCGAAGCACCGGTTCGTTAGGGGGTGAACGGGCCACCGATTTCGTATACACCTAAGAAAGGATGGCGCATGTCTCGTCTCGTTATCTTTGGCGCAACAGGATCCCTCGGCAGTCACGTGCTTCACCTGGCGTTAGCCGCCGAACACCAAGTCACGGTTTTCGTCCGCAACCCCTCAAGGTTGTCGCCTCAGGCTCAAACGCAAGTTACAGTACTCAGCGGTGATCTCAGCACTCTCGCGGCCGGTGATGTTGCTCAGCTCGTCAGCGGGCACGATGCCGTTATCAACTGCGCAGGCCGAGTCAATGAAGGTCAGACCTTCGTGGACCTCATCGATCGGCTCGTCACCGGAGTGGAGTCAATTCCCAACGACATGCGGCCGGTTTGCTGGTTCATTGCAGGTGTGGCGATCCTGGACCTCGACTCCGCGGGCCGCAAAGGCGTTGACCTGCCCCGTGTCAAATCCACCTACTGGCCCCACAGAGTCAACTTTCAGCGCCTTGCCCGGTCGGGGTTGAACTGGCGTCTCCTGTGTCCGGGGCCCATGGTCGAGGAGCCGGCGCTTGGCCTGAATCGTCTTCGGATCACACTTGACAGATTGCCCGTCGAACTCCCCGCGTTCGCGCGCTCGCTTCCCGGTCCGTTGATGCTGCCGCTCTTTGCACACGTTATCCCCGAGATGATCGTCCCGTACGCCGACGCGGCAGCTCTCATGCTAGCAAACCTCCGGGACGACAGCATGGCGCGTCACCGGGTTGGTCTCGCGCTGCCGCTTGGCACGCGCGGCAAGAAGTCCCAGTGGGCCGCCAGATAGCCAGAAGCGGCCTGACACCTGAATGAAGAGGAAGGGCCCGCATTCGTAGAGTGAACTAGATTCGATCACGTCGAGGCCACACTGGCAGTGTGTCGAGTTGATCTCCAAAGGGTGTTTTTTTTTGTCTTCGTCGAAAGTTACAGGAACATTATGTCAACCCAAGAATTGATTCCCGGTCGAGGAGCACCCTCTTTGTGCAGCGAGTTTTCCTCTCCCCATGGTGGTCAAAGGCGGAGTGAGTTGCCTGTCCAGATATGGTGGCACAGAGTCTTCGAGCATAAACGCATCAGATCACAAATGCTTAACAATTTCATTATCCGGTGGTCACATCTGATGATTACATTCATGGCACACACAACCCTCCAATCCGCATGGGAGTCCAAAGCCTTGAAGTAGAATGCTTGGAGGATGCATCGAACATGAAAGGAAGTCCAACGTGGCGACCAGGGATGAAATCCTTCAGGCTACTCATGAACGGTACAGTGAGTACCAGCACAAATGGTCGGAGCTTCGCCGGGAACAGGGAATGGGTGCGCTGGTCTTCATGTCAGATGAGGTCTCCATCGGCGAGGATGCGATAGAATTCGAGTATTGGACATTTGATGAACTTCGCGGCCATTTCCGCAGAATGCAGGAGTGTGACGAGACAATCAACAAATGGCTGGCATACGCACAGCGAGAAGGAGGATATCCCGTAATGATAATGTGCCGGACTCCCAGTCTCGTTTCGATCAGACCACCCTCCTCGGCGTAAGGAGAGAGAATGTCATTCCCCTGGAGTGCAAGTGTAATCGAGTGGATGTTACAGGCTGAAACCCGAACGGCTGAAGAACATATCCTCCGCGGCAGGAATATCGACCTTTGATCATAGAAGAAGAACTTCTCTCAGAGTCTTCCTAGAACACACACCGCGGAGACTGGTTTCATGATCTTCTTTTCGATCGATACGTTCCTGCATCCAGCCCTGACAAGGCAATCTGCAAATAACCTTCCTGCTCGATCTGTGTCGGCGTCTGTCGAACCTGGATTTCTTGGCTGATGGGCAAGAACGATGAGCCCTCCCGGGGACAGGTGAGTCATAATCCTCTTCAAGTCGTCGACCTGTGATTCCCAAAATTGAAATGAATTGACATCAAGAATCTTGTCGATTGACACCTCCGGGAGCAGTACGCTTGAGGCAGATCCTAGCAACAAGGTGACTTTCCCTTCTGATATCGCCGCTCTATTTCTCTTGGATGCCTGCTCGAACATGACCTCAGAATGATCAATCCCCCAAATGGCACCTTTTGTTATGATTTCGTTCATCTTCTGAATCGCGATGCCAGGGCCAAAGCCGATTTCCAGAACTCGATCATTCGGGTGTAGGTTCAGACAAGATATTGCCCAGAGAATTCTCTCCTTGTTTGACGCACGTTTGGCCATGATCATCCCCGCTACAATTCCCAGGAGGCCACTAGGTTTTCCAAATTGTGATGAGACTGCTTTCCAAAGTCCCACGATTATGCTCCTTTGCTCTTAAGACGATTGGGGAAGCAGAATATTGTATTTCAATCCTGTCGGGGTGCACATTCTCAGTCTGGGTAGTCAACTCACCGAACGAAACAAAGAGAACGTTTGCTCCGTGATATTGCCGATCCAAACAAGGTGAACCAAGACTCATTCTGATGCTACCGCACGTGCTCGCTGAGTGTTCGACGCCAGGAAGAGAAGTAACAATTTGGCAATCGAGTCATAATTCTGGCGCAACGATCCTTGCGTATATTTTTAGTCTGTCGGCTGCAAATGTCATTGTGCCAGACGCTTGCCATTTGCGAATGGAATATGGTATGCCCTGCTCATCAGAATCTAGGATATGTGTCTGTCTTGACCGGAACTCGTCCTTCCGATGATCGCCAGATCCCCGGGAAGATGGCTAAACATTGCGATCCTTCTTCGAAACTCGTCAGGAGCCAAAAGTGAATAGAAATCCCGCAGCACCAAAACCGATAATTCTGTTTGTAGGTTTGATTCTGTTGTTCGGACCACTATTCCCACGTCTGAATGCCCAATCAACTGAAGGTCCTTCCAATCACCTTACTGTTGGCACGGGATCCCTTAATTTTCTCGTCATCAGTGATTGGGGGAGGGACGGAATCAATGACAGGGACCACAAGACCCCAGGTCAACTGAAAGTCGCGCATCAATTCGGCGCGACGGCCAGGCAGGTCAATGCGTCTTTCGTCGTAACGTGTGGGGACAACTTCCATGGGAAAGGGGTGTCAACCCCAACGGACCCGCTTTGGGCTGAGAACTTTGAACACGTCTATGGCGATGAATCCCTAATGATCCCTTGGTACATTACTCTTGGAAATCATGACTACGAGGGGAATGTCGAGGCGGAACTTGAATACGCCAAAGTGAGCAAAAGATGGGTTCAACCCGCTCGATATTATGCGTTCACAAGGGAGCTGCCAGGAGCCGTCGGAATTCTCTTTGTGGTCCTCGACTCCTCTCCCCTCATCGAAGAATACCAGCATGAGAAGAACGACCAGCATCATGTTAAGGGTCAGGATACTACCGCACAGATTCATTGGTGTGATAGTGTTCTGGCCGCGTCAGTGGCACGATGGAAGTTTGTCTTTTTCCACCATCCAGCTTTCTCAGCATCTTCTGTCCATGGGAGCACTTTAGAAATTCAAAGGGCGTTTGTCCCGTTGTTCAAGAAGTACCACGTTGATGCATGTTTCTCTGGTCACGACCACGACTTGCAACACTCGCATCCAGAAGGATCCACGGTGGAGTACTTCGGTGTCGGTGGTGGATCAGAATCACGGCCGACCGGGCATGCAGTTTTCACGAAGTACAGCAATGCCTCACTTGGCTTTGGTGTCGTCTCAGTGAGTTCCAGCACCACGAGATTTAGTTTTGTCAATGCAAACGGTGAGCAAGTATACACATATGAGATTCGAAAGTAGCTGTCCCACGGGAAAGAATTCCGCCGGCTCATAGCTCGGCAGGCAATCGAGCAAAGATCATGGTTCGCTCAAAGGCTGATACGAACTCGTTGGATGAAGACGGGCTGACACAGGCATTCCTGAAGGCCCGGGGTACCTCCAGAGAAATCTCTGAAGGGGTCATGTCTGAAGTAATAGGTTTTGCCGGGGGATCGGCGCAGGCGGACGACATCTCTCTCGTGTGCGCTTACCGAAAACGATGACCGCCCATCGTCTCCCTTCCCGGAAACCTTCACCTTTGTTTGGGTGGAAGCAGCAACTAGGCGACGGTCAGTTCCACGAACAAAGGTGGAAGCTTCATTTTTCGGGGCCTCCTTCTCAGGAGAGACTTCACAGTGTTGACGAACTGCCGTGGATGATCGGAAGCTGGAGGATGAAACTTGTGGAATTCGTGGGTTTAGGTGGGCTAGACTTCATGCCTATCGTGCTGAAGCTGCCGCCCAGGTTCAGCACTATCGAATTGACGCCCGGAAAGAAATGAATGAGGTCCTCTACTTCTGTCGTACTGGATTCCGACGCCTGGCGAGGAGGCAAAGGGGACTTCCCGGACTCACGAATGGAAATTGACACTCGGCACGGACCGGCATTGTGTTCTTTTATCGATGATGTTTGCCGTTGGGTCCGATTTCTCCCTTAGCCTTCATGTGTCGGGGCTGTCTTAGTCGAACCCTTCTCCTTGCTGCGAGGTTCGCGCTTTCGCGTTGCGCGTGGAGATGCTGTTTTTTTCTCTGCGCCGCGGATGGGTTGTGTTTTTGCCACGATACGTTTGATTGCCTTCCCCGCTTTCCGCAAGTGCTTGTGAATAAACGAAAGATCCTTCTTTCCCGCGTCGTCCAGCTTCAGGTGGTTCTGATGGATCTCCGCAACAAGACGATGGATATCACGGAGCAGTGCGACGGCTGCGACCTTCGACATATGGTGCCCTTTCTTCTGGTCTTAATTGCAGATGATATGCGGTTCCCCCACGAAAGTCAAGAATAGGCCCACTCGGTGATGTCTTAATCAGAACTGAAGAGCTGGAGATGGGCCGTTTTCCGCATTGGATTGTTTTCGAGCTGGCACTGATGGTCAAAATTGAAGAGCCATGCGTGGCAATCACTCCAATGATCGCTGTGCTATATTCGGTAAAAAGCTCCAAGCGGATATCTCCACCCCGCAGTTCGACGGGAGAATTGTTTGACGATCTTAGGTTGCTACATTGCTGTCGGTCCTTCGAGTCTTTCTCCTTGCTGGTTTTGATGTGGTAGTCTGCGTATTATACCCAGTCATGTTCATCGCCAATTCTCGATCGGGTTTTGACTCCTGGTCAGAAGGGAAGGGGCCAGGTCCAAGAGCCGAAAAACTGTTCGGGAGAGTTGTAACACCCGCTGCCATGTCGCAGTGTTTTCCAGGGGCCGCGAGGCACCGATTTCGAAAGAAAGGACTGCCATAATTCATGGAGACATCATTGCCCTGGTTCTTCTGGGCATTTCCACTCGCGTTTTCAATCCACAACCTGGAAGAGGCGATCTGGCTTCCCGCATATTCGAAGTCGGCCGGGAAGTTCCACAAACCCGTCGGCACGTTTGAGTTCGTCTTCGCCCTGGTCGTCATCACCCTGCTGGCAGTCATCATCACTCTTCTGTTCTTCCTCAAGGGGAGACAGAGCATTGCCTGTTATCTGTTCTTCGCTTACAATTTCGGGATGTTGATCAATGTCTTTTTCCCGCACATCATTGCGACGATAGCGCTCCGCCGCTATTGTCCCGGGCTCGGGACCGGGATACTGCTCCTTGCGCCGACAACCATCTATCTTCTACAATATGGCTACAGGAACGAGTATATCTTGTTCCCGACATTCTGGCTTGTCACCATTCCATTTGCAGTAGTCGTTGTTGGATCGCTCCCGCTACTCTTCAGAATTGGACGGTGGTTGCAGCAGAGGTTGAGCTCGGCCCGCGGTCATTCTGCCCCGCGCTGATGGACTCCCGTCAAGCTTCGCAAACTCACACAACGAAATGATGGAAACCAGAGAAGTGACCTCGACGAAAAAAGCGACCCGCGTTCTGGCGGTGGCGATTTGTCAGTTGTCCACCTTCTTGGTGTTGGTGTTTCTTCTCAGCCTATGCAGTGTCCTGTCATCGTGCTCGCGGGAGCCGGCCCAGAATCATGCTGTCCGTTTTGTCGCATTGATCCATCGTCCAGCCGCCGGGCAACCCGTCTTTCTCACGGGGAGCGATTCGAGCCTTGGGGATTGGAACCCTCAAGCAATCTTGATGGACAGGAATTCGGATTCTGTCTGGTCGAAAACCATCCCTCTCCGTCAAGGAGAGGAGGTGGAGTACAATGTTACCGCTGGGTCGATGTGGACGCAAGCTCTGGATTCAGAGGAGCATGTATATTCCAACTTTCGCCTCACGGTCGAGGGCGACACCTCCGTCGTCGTGGAGGTGTTCAACTGGCTCAATCATATGCGAGATGGGATCCCCGTTCTCACTGCGGAACGGTTTCACGCCAGGCGGCAGCCACTCTTCCTGGGAGACCTGTGGAGATATCATGCTGGTGATGACACGATGTGGGCGGCGGTCTCGTTCAATGACAGTGGTTGGCCGGTCGCGGATCCATCCATCGAGTGGCAGGATTCGTCAAAGCTCCGGTGGGAGGGTAGAGGATGGTTTCGCTTTCACATGTATGTCGACTCATCACTCTGGAACCGCACCCTTGCGATACGTATCGAGGAAACCGGAGCCTCGCAGATCTATTACGATGGCCGACTTCTCTATGGCTTCGGAGACGTTGGAGCCTCAGGAGGAACCTACCGATCCAACAATATGTCGTGGTGGCAAGAGATGCAAATCGATCCCCGGCCGGAACAGCTGATCGCGGTACGCTATGCAAATCCGGACTGGCGTGAGATCCAGCGGATCGGGTATAACCCGGGCTTTCTCATTTCTCTCAAGGATCTGAATACTGCTTTTCGAACCGCGGTGGGGAACCGTCAAAATGCCGAGCGCCAGATTGCCTTTACGCTCATACCGTTGATCCTGGCCTTGGTCCATCTATCTCTCTACGGATTTCTTCGGAGCCAGAGGCAGAACCTATACTACGCATTGTGCATGCTCGGATTTGCTGGCCTGACCTACTTCAGCTACGAGCGAAACCTCATCGTCGACGTGCCCAGGATCCTATTGCTCACCAAGCTCGGATCGATCTCAGTCGTTGTCGCAATATTCTTCGGCCTGATGACTGCGTTCGCCTTGAACTACGATCGCATGCCACGGCGAGTGTGGGCCTACCTAACCTGCGCCATTGTCCTCACGTCGCTTTCCCTTTCCGGTTTTTCGACCCGACTTATCCTCTCGCTCTATTACGTGTTCTTTGGACTTACCGCCCTGGAGGGGATCCTCTCTGGATTCAAGACGAGGACCAGGCGACACGGGGGAGGTTGGCTCCTGATCGCCGGCTTTCTTGCCCTGGACGTCTTCATTTTTCTTCAGGCCCTGGTCGACTACGCAATAGTTCAACCCACCACTGCCACAAGCCAGGCGTATGTATATGGGATGATGTCGCTTGCCATATCTATGTCTCTATTTCTGTCGTACGACTTTGCGCGTGTGAGCAGAGATCTGCAAGCCCAGCTTTTCGCGGTAAGGACGCTGTCCGACAAGGCTCTCGAGCAGGAGCGAAAGGCAAACGCACTGGCCCTCGAACGAAAGATGATCGAGATTGAAAGCGAGCGCAAAAGCGCTGAACTTGAATCTGCTCGTGCCCTGCAGGTGTCTTTGCTTCCGAAAGACGTCCCGCATCTGGCGGGCCTTGAGATCGCAGCAATCATGAAGACTGCAAGCGAAGTGGGTGGCGATTACTATGATTTTTTTACAGACGACGGGTCGCTGACGATCGCGGTCGGCGATGCGACCGGCCACGGCTTGAAAGCCGGCAATATGGTAACCGCAACCAAAGGACTTCTTAACATGCTCGTCGGACTTGAACATGTCGATGAGATCATCATCTCGGCAAATCAAGCGATCAAGAGGATGAACCTGCCGATGATGGCGATGTGCCTCGCCGTCGCCCGGCTTCGCGGTAATACCCTCTGGTACAGCTCAGCCGGGATGCCGCCCCTGCTTCACTACCACGCCTCGGTCAAAAAGTGCGAGCAGATTGTCTTGAAGGCGATGCCTCTGGGCGCTGTGGAGAGATTCCCATACCAGCGTGCCTCACTTTCTCTTGTGTCCGGTGATGTGGTTGTCATGACCAGCGATGGACTCTTCGAGATCTTCAACGAGGAGCGCAACATCTATGGCATGGACAATGTCATGCGGTCGTTGGTGGCACACGGGCACCGTTCCGCTGAAAGCATCGCACAAGGACTGCTCGACGACGGAATCGCCTGGAAAGGAAAAGCACCCTTGGAGGATGACCTGACGATTGTGGTCGCGAAAGTGACGGCGTAGGTCTTTCCGGCCAAAACGAATGTCACGCGCGATGAGCGAACGCGTGGACGCACAGATAATCTGAATCGACAATACCTGTGGGAACCTTGCCATCGGATTCCGTGGAGGGATTTAACGATTTGTTAACGCTCCCGACATCCCTATGAAACCAAGGTTGGCTATCTTGCGTGGGCAAAGTGCGAGACTAGCCAGTCCCACGAAAAGAGGAGCGCGATGGTAACGCCCGACTATGTAAGAATCCTCAAACTTGATAAGATCGCTCTGAAGTCAAAAACGTACACAATCTTTTTGCGACGTGTGCAGCCCCGACTGCACAACGCGAGGAAACTCGGTGTGGATCACAGCTTCGCGTTCTTTGTCGATCGCGCCTGGTATCTCTTTGGGAATGGAAAGTAATCATCGCGATTGCATTCGGCGGGACCGACGAGAGGAGGTGCCTGGAAGACGAGGGAATCGGTGAATTCAATATCGCCAAACAAGTGAGATGCCTATGCCGTTGGGTACGATCAACGGGGCAACAACGAGCCGCTGTGCATCCTCTGGGCTCTTTGGATTCTCCGATTCGGGATGGGAAACGATCATGCCAAAAGTGTAGCCGAGGGAAATCCCGAGCGGATAGTCGCTATACCAATGGATGCCGTTATTGACAAGTCCGATCGCGAGGAGCACGCATGCTGAGTATCCGACGGGTCGAACCCATTTCCATTCAGGGTAGTTCTCTGCGACCACAGTCACCGTTGCTACTGCGGATTCTATGTGACCGGAGGGAAATGCATCATACCGGGGCACGTGCTTCATATACTCCATCTGGTTCGGGAGAAATCTCCATCGCCCGGTAGGGACGCTGGCATCGCTGGGTCTTTCGCGTCCCGTAATGTGTTTCAACAACTGTACGGCAAGTCCTCCCGAAAGAATAACCTCAACGAGTTGGCTTCCCGTTCTCAGCGCTCTCTGATCCCCACAGCTCAGCCCATACGCGCCAAACACGGCTGAGACGGTGAACAATGAGCGACCATCACCGAAGTACACAAAGAAATCGCTCAAGCGTCTGGTGATGGCATTGGAACCATACCACGTTCGTGAGAGAGCCCACGTTTGACGGTCGGTCGAAAGCAGAGCGGCTGTCAGGGCTGTTATCCCTGCCATCGCCGGAAGAGCACCTGTGTGAATTGTCGTCTCTCCAACGCGAGCCCAATCGCCCGGGATGTTGGTGAACATCGTATACCACCTGAGGTTTGGAGCAGGTTGAGTAAAAGATGGTACCGCTGGCGAGGATGTCGTGTCATTGGTTTCCTGGGCCATGATTTTTCCTAGCCCTGGAGATGGAAACATGTTCATGAAGGCAAGGAGCAGTGTAATTCCAATGGTCTTCAATGCGATCACCTTGATCTTCGTCGCTTGAGATTACTGCAAAAAGCAAAAAGTGAGAAGGAGGATGATAAACACCGGGGGGACGTTTTCATTTCCTCATCATACTACTCTTCAATGATCTCTGGGTAACGAGAGTGTTGCCAAATTGTTATCTTAAATGTCGACGGGCAAGACTGGAAGGCAGGTCGCACCCAGGCTGAAGGGCTCAGGAGTATATTTCGCAGAACGCAGAATATCATGGGATGATACGTGCTAGACACGGTCAGCAAAAGTTACGCCGAAGAGATGTGAGCGCCGAACTCCGAAGTGCAAGCGATGTGCGCGGCGATGTGCTCGAGGAGTACGCTAAGGCTGGACAGTTCGGGAACCTCAGAAGACCGGCAATCACCATCTGAGCGTCGGCAGCCGAAGCGAGACAAGACTTGAGTTTGCCATGTTGGACAATCTTCTGCGTAAGTCTCAGCGTGGTCTGGATTATTGGTGCGGAATTGGTAGCTTCTCATGATGTGCTACAGCTTCTTACGATCGGGATGCTCAAATGAGGAACTCGAACGGCTTTCCGCTCTATGTCCGTGCGGGCTTGCTTGGAGTGCGCAGCAGGAGGCAAGCGTGGCTTCAATTCTGGGTCGCACTCGCAGTATCCACTTTTCTGTTTCTCCTCCTTGATATCGGCTCTTCTTTTTTCTGGACACTGGTCTACGTTGGGTCAGTTCTCCTCACAGCAAGGTGGTTTCTAGCTTGCATCCGTTGGGTGGATGAACATGCCAATTGGGAGAAAGAGTGACCTCCCCAGATCGCAGGTTGCTCCCAATGTCGGCAGGGTGGCAGACCGTCCAATGGATGCTCTTCGCCGTGTGGATCGCAGACGCGATTGCAGTTATGATGCACAGGAGGGCAGGATTTCTGACCAACCATGCAGCTGATTTAACGTTGCCCCCTTGGCTTTACATCACTTTTCGCCGTCAATACAGAGGACTGGCAGGATTGCCGCTTGTCCGTGATATTTGCGCTTCGGCAGTGAAGACGGGTTCATTCGTGCTGCTAGCATCGTGCGCAACAGAAGTCTCGCAGTATTTCTGGCCGCACGGTCTCTTCGCAGGCACGTTTGATTGGTATGACCTCCTCACGTATTTCATCGGCGTGACAGCAGTAGTTGCTGCCGATCTGCGATGGGACATACGCGGGGCCGGGAGGGCGATGCCCTGAAGAACGAACGATGCTTCCCTGCAACGCAAGGAAAAACAGGAGTCGGTAGGCGGGCAAAGGAAGGCTCTGCATGTTTGGCGGCCAGCAAAAACCAAGGGATCTGTCGCCGGAGGTGGCAGTAATCTGAGAGTTGGATTTGCTACTTCTGGAGTGCATCCATTCTCTCCCCCATTTTTCCTGAGACCTTCTTGGCCGTTGACAAAGCTGATTCTTGTCCTATGCATAGCCAGCGGCTGTAGCGCCGCGGCAGTGAGCGCGGGTGGGCTCGAGCCGCCAGCCGAAAAAAACAGCAGCCCCGTTGTCAGAATCTGCCGCTCCATTTCTTGCATGAACATGAGACTGATCTCGTTGCATGGCTCGCACGCCTTTCGTATATTTGGCTTGGTGTTCATGCAATCCACGCTCCCGGCCCCGACATTCTGTCACAGCGCCCTCGTAGCTCAGTATGGATAGAGCAGCAGTTTCCTAAACTGTTGGTCGCGTGTTCGAATCACGCCGAGGGCACGCTTCTTTGAGCAAAGACATGAACTTCCTGGCGCTCGATTTTGAAACGGCCGACTACGGGCCGGACAGCGCGTGCGCAGTGGGGCTGATCAGGGTGAGAGACGGAAGGATCGAGTCGCGCGCGGCGTACCTTATCCGACCGCCGAGACCGGAGTTCGTATTTACGTACATCCATGGGATTAGGTGGGAGGACGTCGAACAGATGCCGACGTTCGGGAAGCTCTGGCCGACCATCAAGCCGATGTTCCAGGAGGTCGACTTTGTTGCGGCACACAACGCCAGCTTCGATCAGGGAGTCCTGTATGCCTGCTGCGAGTCAGCCGGCATCGAACCGCCTGATGTGCCGTTCCGATGCACCATGGTCGAAGCACGACGTCAGTGGGGGATCTATCCAACCAAGCTGCCCGATGTCTGCCGACGGCTCGGCATCGAGCTTCGCCATCACGATGCTTCCTCGGACGCAGAAGCGTGCGCCCAGATCATGATCAAAGTCCTCGCTCCCCAGGTCAGCCCTAGATCAAGGCGATAGCACGCTCCAAGCGCTTCCTCACCTCTGTCGCGATAGTTTCCAGTTGAGGATTCTCTACAAGCTTGCCCATCGACACCGGGTCGAAGGCAGAGACGGTCGTCTTTCCACCCTTCGTCTGAACAACGACGTTACACGGGAGGAGAAGACCGATCTGCTCGTCCGTCTGCAACGCCTGATACGCAAAGGGAGGATTACACGCGCCGAGGATCACGTATTGATGGAAGTCGACGTCCAGTTTCTTCTTCAATGTTTCCTTGACGTCGATGGTGGTCAGGATCCCGAAGCCCTCCTTCTTCAATTCCTCCGTGACCTTTTGCACCGCCTGCGCGAAGGAAAGAGAGACCGTCCGTTCGATGCCGTAGGACGTCATCAGCGTTTTCCTTTCTGTCGGGTTTCAGTTCGGTGGAGGAAATTCCACTCGGCGATCCCGCCCTTCATGTTGGCGCTCTTCAGTCCTTGCTTGCGAAGAAGATGAGCCGCAGTCCCGCTTCTGTTGCCGCTCTGGCAAAAACAAATGATCTCTCGGTTGCCATACTTTTTCAATTCGGCGATCCGGTGACGCAGCTCCTGAAGAGGAATGTGCAACGAGCCGGGGATTGAGCCCGCCGCCCGTTCTGCATCGGTCCGAACGTCCAGGAGAATTACTTCGCCGGCATGATTCCGACGCAGCTCATCCGCTTGCTCCGGGCCGTATTGGGAAATCCCTCTGCGACGAAGGTAGGAATTCACGATGAGGAAGAGAAGAATTGCTGCGACGACAACAAAGATAATCATAGGAATGGGCTGGGAGATATGTTGCTGACCTTGAGGTTCTACACAGGATAGTCATATGATGCAGTCTGAACCCAATGCGAGTCGGAGAAGATGAAAAATTTGACCGGATGAGCTTGACATGGACCCCGTCCTCTGCTATATTCCATACATGCAACAATCAAGCACAAACACACTTTCTGTGCATTCATCCTGGTGGTGGCGCAGCCTGGTTGCCGGCTGAATCAGCACGCGGATGATTGTTGCCTGAATTCCTCAACAAGCGCCCTTCTGGTTCACCGGAAGGGCGTTTTTCGTTGTTTTCAGTCCTTCGCGTTCCGCGGTACTGCACATAAGGTAGGAAGATGGATCAAAACGAGTTCCGGCGACTGGCGTCGACCTTCAATGTTATTCCGCTCACACGCACGCTGCTCGCGGACCTGCAAACGCCTGTCTCGGCGTACCTCTCGCTCCGGCAGGACTCGCGATCTTCGTTCCTGTTCGAAAGCGTCGAGCCAAATGAACGCGTCGGCCGGTTCTCCTTTATCGGCGTGGACCCGGTGATTTTGATTCGCGGTCAAGGGCCGATGTGCGAGGTCGTGGAACAGGGCGCGACGAGCCTTGCTCGGGGGACGGTTTTTGATGTCCTCGCATCGTACACTTCCCGATACAAACAGGCCCCGCTTGATGGTTTTGAGGGATTGATCGGAGGCTTTGTAGGCTATCTTGGGTACGATACGGTTCGCCATCTCGAACGCCTTCCCGGCATCGTGCCTGCCGAAGGGAGGGAGACCGAATCAATCTTCGGACTCTTTGACGATATCGTCCGATTCGATCACTTCGGACAGAGCCTCACGATTGTCCACAATGTTTTCGTCGATCCTGGCCGCGATCCGGGTACCCAGTACGACGAGGGAGTGAGCCGCCTGGAGACGATCGAGTTGAAGCTGCGACGACCTGCCGTGGCGGCCTCCAAACTCTCTCTGGTGAATTCCATTTCGGACGCGACGCCGAAGGAGGCCTACTGCGAGGCGGTTGCCCGCGCCAAGCACTATATCGTGGAAGGCGACATTTTTCAGGTGGTCCTCTCCCGACGGCTCGATGCTCATTTCACGGGCGATCTCTTCCCGGTGTACAGAGCTCTGCGAGTCATCAATCCATCTCCCTATTTGTTCTATCTCGAATTCGGGAACACGGTGCTCGTCGGGTCATCGCCTGAGGTCCTCGTGCGTGTCCATAGGGGCGAGGCGGAGGTCCTTCCCATCGCCGGGACTCGACCCCGGGGGAGGAACGAAGAGGAAGACCTCGCCCTCGAACGCGAGCTCCTGCACGATGAAAAGGAACTCGCCGAACATATTATGCTTGTCGATCTCGGTCGCAATGACGTCGGGCGCATCGCTGACTTCGGATCCGTCTCTGTGCCTGTCCTGAAGCGTATCGAACGCTACTCGCACGTCATGCACATCGTCTCTGAAGTGAAGGGAAGATTGCGCACGGGGATCTCTACGCTTGACGCGCTGAAAGCGTGTTTCCCGGCGGGTACCGTGAGCGGTGCGCCGAAGGTCAGGGCCATGGAAATCATTGCCGAGCTGGAGCCGTTCCCGCGTGGCGCCTATGCCGGCGCCGTGGGATATCTCGGCCTCAACGGGGAGCTCGATACCTGCATTGCGATCCGCACGATCGTCGCACATGACGATTCTCTGAGCATCCAGGTCGGTGCCGGGATTGTCGCCGATTCGGTGCCCGAGCGGGAATACGAAGAGACGGTGAACAAATCCAGGGCCATGCTCGCGGCACTCCGACGGGCAGCGGAAGGGCTTCATATGGCGCCTGTGAACGATCAGGGATAGACCATGATACTCGTCATCGACAACTACGACTCGTTCACGTTCAATCTCGTCCAGTTGCTCGGACGGTTCACGTCCGACATCGCCGTCCGACGCAACGATGAGATCACTCTCGACGGCATCAAGGACTTGAAGGTTGAGAGGATCCTCATCTCTCCCGGACCTGGACGTCCGGAGGACGCCGGGATCACCGTCGATGCAATCAAGAGGTTCGCGGGGGAGATGCCGATTCTGGGGGTGTGTCTCGGCCATCAGGCCATTGGTCAGGCGTTCGGCGGCATTGTCGTCCATGCCCGAACGCTGATGCACGGTCGCACGTCGGTGATTCATCATGATGGCCGTGGGCTGTTTGCCGGTGTCCAGGACGGTTTCACGGCGACACGCTATCACTCCCTTGTGGTCGATCGCGGGGAAATGCCGCCCGAGCTCGAGCTCACCGCGTGGACCGATGACGGAACCGTCATGGGCGTGCGGCATCGCCGCTTTGCGGTCGAAGGAGTACAATTTCATCCCGAGTCGATCCTCACCGAAGCAGGTGCACAGATGCTCCAGAACTGGCTACAGGAGAGTCCTCACGCATGAAAGCCTATATCGAGAAATGCCTGACAGGTGGTAATCTGACTTCGGAGGAAGCCGCGGCCGCGCTCGACCTTATCATGACGGGCCAGGCCACGGACATTCAGATTGCAGGATTGATAGTCGCCCTCCGCGCGAAGGGAGAGACGGTGGATGAAATCGTGGGATTCGTGAAGACGATGCGGGCGCACGCCATTACGATCGCCGTCGATGATCCCGATGCGATCGACATGTGCGGCACGGGAGGTGATGGCAGGGGGACGTTCAATATCTCGACCGTGGCGAGCCTTGTCGCTGCAGGCGCGGGAGTAACTGTGGCCAAGCACGGGAACCGCTCGGTCTCGAGTCGAAGCGGAAGCGCAGACCTGCTCATGGCGCTTGGTGTCAACATCCAGGTTCCGCCGGCCCGGGTACAGGAATGCGTGAACAGCATAGGCGTCGGGTTTCTCTTTGCACCGTTGTTTCATCCGGCGATGAAATATGCCGGCAAACCGAGGAGCGAGCTCGGCGTGAGAACGATATTCAATATCCTCGGACCGATGACGAATCCGGCCCTGGTGCGACGTCAGCTCCTCGGGACGTTCAACAAGGAAATCGCCCCGAAACTCGCCGCCGTCCTTCAGCGGCTCGACGCTCGGAAGGTGCTCGTCGTGCACAGCGCGGATGGGATGGACGAAATCAGCATCGCAGCCGCGACGACCGGGTTTGAGGCGGAGCCGGGCAAGTCTGTCGCGGAGCGCACGATTCAGCCTCGGGACTTCGGTCTGCAAAATGGGACTGCCACCGATATGCTCGGCGGCAGCGCGGAGGAAAATGCCCGAATTGCAAAGGGCGTTCTTGATGGACACAAGACGAGGGCACGCGATGTCGTCATTGCGAACGCAGCTGCAGGGATCTACGTTGCGGGAAAAGCATCCTCTCTGGCAGAAGGGGCGACAAAGGCAACGGAGTCGATAGACTCCGGCAAAGCCCGTCAGTCTTTGTCCCGACTCATCGACCTCACGAATCGTCCATGACCTTTCTCGAAACCATCCTTGAACATAAGGCAGCGGAGGTCGCACAGCGAAAGATTGCCCGGCCAATCGGGACGCTTCTTTCCGCGCGGTGGTACGGCCGATCGACGATTTCCTTGAAGGCGGCTCTTCTGAAGGCGTCTCCGGCGATCATCGCAGAACTGAAGAAAGCATCGCCATCCAGAGGGATCATCAGACACGACTTTCGCCCGGCCGATTTTGCCCGGGCATATGAGGCGGCAGGTGCCGCGGCGATCTCTGTCTTAACCGACGAGCGGTTCTTCTCAGGTTCACTCCAGAACCTCGAAGATGCAAGGGAAGTCGTGTCGATCCCTCTTCTGCGCAAGGACTTTGTGGTGGACGAGTACCAGCTTCATGAAGCGCGGGCACATGGTGCCGATGCAGTTCTTCTCATCGTGGCAGCCTTGTCTGCGCCACTGTTGCAGAGTCTTCTGGAATGCGCCGGCCGGATCGGACTGGATGCTCTCGTGGAAGTCCATACGGTGGGGGAAGTCGAGACGGCGTTGAGAGCGGGGGCGAAGCTCCTCGGCATCAACAATCGCGATCTGCACTCCTTTAACGTCGATCTTCGGACGACGGAAGACATCCTTCCGCACGTACCGCCGACGGTCACTCTTGTAAGCGAAAGCGGTATTGGAAGTGCCGACCAAATCCTTCGTTTGACTCGAAGCGGAGTGAGCGCATTTCTTCTGGGAGAATCTCTCATGCGGAGCGACGACCCGGGAGCGGCGCTCGCCGACCTCCTATCCTCGGTACGGGAGAGGATGAAATGAGAACGCGTGTGAAAGTCTGCGGCATCACCAGAGTAGGCGACGCTCTTGACGCTGTGGAGATGGGGGCCGATGCCGTAGGGTTTATCTTCTATCATGGAAGTCGGAGAGAAGCGTCGCAGAGCGTTGCCCGGGAAGTCGCGAAACGGCTCCCGGCATTTGTTACTCCGGTGGGCGTGTTTGTGAACGCCGACGCGCCGACGATCAAATCGGTTGCCGAGGAAACCGGCATCCGAGCGGTTCAGCTTCATGGCAGAGAGCCGATGGCATTGATTGCTTCGCTCACACTTCCCGTGATCAGAGTGGTGCGAGAGTTGGACGAACAAGAACTCGATTCCATCGGCAACATGCAGGGAGTGAGTTTCCTCGTCGATACCGCAGATGCACAAGAGTTTGGAGGTACCGGAAGACTGTCGGACTGGAATGTCGCCTCGCGGCTCAAGAAATGGGGACCGGTGATTTTGAGTGGAGGGCTTACAGCGGAAAATGTTGGCGAGGGAATCCGGAGCGTGCAACCGTATGCCGTGGATGTGAGCAGCGGTGTGGAAAGCGAACCGGGGAAGAAAGACGTCGGTAAGATCGCAGAGTTTGTCCAGGCGGTGCACCAAGCGGACCTTTTCCGCCAGGGCTCCGTCCGCTAACACGTCAGGAACACTACCATGCTCGTGCTTATGAAGACAGGCGCGACTCAGGACGAGATCGCGCGAGTCAAGGAAAAGATTCGGTCGTTGGGGTTCACGGCCCACGTGATCCCCGGCGCTCAAAGGGTGGCGATCGGAATCACGGGAAACAAGGGAAAGCTCGACCCGGAACTCTTCTCGACCCTTGCAGGCGTCGAGGATGCGGTGCCGGTGACGAAACCCTATAAGCTCGTTGGACGGGACGCGAAGCAGGAATCGTCACAAATAGAAGTCGGAGATTGTCGGATCGGTGGAAAGAAACTTGCGATCATGGCGGGCCCTTGCTCGGTCGAAAATCGAGACCAGATTTTAACTATCGCAAGGGAAGTGAAGGCCGCGGGCGCGCAATTCCTCAGGGGTGGAGCGTTCAAGCCGCGTTCCTCACCCTATTCCTTCCAGGGAATGAAGGAGGAAGGATTGGTGCTTCTCCGGGAGGCGAAGCGCGAGACGGGCTTGAAGATCGTCACGGAGGCGAAGGACGTTCTCACGCTTCCTGCAGTTGCGGAAGTGGCGGACGTGATTCAGATCGGAACCCGGAATATGAGCAACTATTCCCTGCTCGAAGCTGTGGGCGATCTGCGGATTCCCGTGCTGCTCAAACGCGGCGTTGCCGCCACGATCGAGGAGCTCTTGATGGCCGCCGAGTATATCCTCGCGCGGGGGAATCTCAGCGTCGTCCTGTGCGAACGGGGAATCCGCACGTTTGAGACGGCAACGCGCAACACGCTCGATCTGAATGCAATTCCTGTGTTGAAGAAGCTTTCCCATCTCCCGGTGATCGTGGACCCGAGCCATGGGATCGGCATGTGGGAAGGCGTTCCTGCGATGGCCCTCGCCGCGATCGCCGCCGGCGCCGACGGCCTGCTCATCGAGGTCCATAATGATCCGGCCAATGCCCTGTCCGACGGTTATCAATCACTCAAGATCAATCGATTCCGCAATCTCATGAATACCGTACGTCAACTCGCACCGATTGTCGACCGCACCATGGACGAAGAGGAGGGTGGGTGATGGCAACGGAGCCGAAATACTCTCTTCCTGACGGCCGCGGCTACTTTGGTGCATACGGCGGCAGATTCGTCCCGGAGACGCTGATCTCCGCTTTGGACGAATTGACCATCCTCTATGAGCACGCGAAGAGCGATCCTGCCTTCGACCACGAATTCCGGGAGATGCTCCGCACCTACGCCGGGCGGCCAACCCCGTTGACCTTCGCGGACCGGCTCACGCAACACTACGGGCGTGGGAGAATTTACATGAAGAGGGAAGACCTGTGCCATACGGGAGCGCACAAGATCAACAATACGATCGGTCAGATTCTCCTGGCGAAGCGATCGGGAAAGAAGCGCATTATCGCGGAGACGGGGGCCGGTCAGCATGGTGTCGCGACTGCCACGGTGGCGGCAAAGATGGGCCTTCCGTGTGTCGTCTACATGGGTGAAGAAGACATTACGCGCCAACATCTGAATGTCTTGCGCATGAAAATGCTCGGGGCGGAGGTCAGGCCCGTTTCTTCGGGCAGCAGGACACTGAAGGATGCGACCAGCGAGGCGATTCGCGACTGGGTCACGAATGTGGAAGACACGTTTTATATCATCGGCTCAGTTGTCGGGCCGCATCCGTATCCCATGATGGTTCGCGATTTCCAATCGGTGATCGGCGTCGAGACCCGCGATCAGATGAAGGACATCGAAGGAAAACTCCCCGACTTCCTTGTCGCTTGCGTCGGCGGTGGAAGCAATGCCATCGGCATGTTTCATCCCTTCCTGGATTCGCCTGTCGCCATGATCGGCGTCGAAGCGGCCGGGCGCGGGCTTTCGACAGGGCAGCACGCAGCGACGTTGAATCTCGGTAAGCCGGGAGTCCTTCATGGGGCGTTCAGCTATCTCTTGCAGGACGAAGATGGCCAGGTCCAGCTCGCCCACTCGATTTCCGCCGGGCTGGATTATCCCGGCGTGGGCCCGGAACACAGCGCGTTGAAGGACTCCGGGAGGGTCAGATATTCCACTGCGGACGACAACGAAGCGGTCGAAGCAGCCCACCGTCTCGCCCGACTCGAAGGGATCATTCCCGCCCTTGAATCCGCGCACGCATTTGCCGAGCTGGAACGCCTCATGCCACAAACCCGAAACGATGAACTCGTGGTGGTCAATCTCTCTGGAAGGGGAGACAAGGATATCGCGACTCTCACGGAGGGTATGGCCTCATGAGCAGAATCGCCGGTACCTTCCGCGATCTGAAGAAAGAAGGAGGAAAGGCCCTAACGTTGTTCCTCACATCGGGATTTCCCGGAAGAGAGAGCGTACGCTCGATCGTCCCATCACTCGTCGAGGCCGGAGCGGACATGATCGAACTCGGGATGCCGTTTTCCGATCCGCTGGCCGATGGTCCCGTTATTCAAGAAAGCTCTACGGTTGCTCTTCGCAACGGCACCACACTCAAGCATGTCCTTGAGGATGTGGAGCACATCCGCGCCGGAACGCAAGTGCCTCTCCTCCTCATGGGTTACGTGAACCCTCTCCTGCGATATGGCATGGAGAATTTCGCGCGGGACGCGGCCTCTGCGGGGATCGACGGCCTGATATTGCCGGAAGTCCCGCTGGAGGAAACCGGGCGATTCGCGGAGGAGCTCAGCAAAAACCGTCTCGATCAGATTCTCCTGGTAACGCCCACAACACCCCGGGAAAGAATTCAAGCAATCGACCGGGCGTCGTCTGGCTTTGTCTACTGCGTCTCCACGACCGGGGTGACCGGACGCAAGGCGACGGTGGCCGGCGGGTATCTCGCTTCAGTCAGGTCGCTTGTTGTCCGCAACCCCCTGCAGGTCGGGTTCGGCATCACGGGGCCGGAAGATGCCAGAGCGGCCGCGGCACATGCCGACGGCATCATCGTGGGATCGGCTCTGGTCCGAAAACTCAGAGACGGGATTCCGGAGTCACAGCTCGCTGCGTGGGTGAGGTCGTTGAAGGCAGCGGTGGCGGGTGTGGCAGACAGTAGACAGTAAACAGTAAACAGTCGACCGGGATGGTCGCGGTAAGCGATGCGTTGATTTCTGCTACGATTTTCGGTATACTTCCGGATGCGATTCGCGGGTGAATTCTTTGCGCTCCTTACTGCCTTGCTCTGGTCCGTGAGCGCATTGATCTTCGCGGCAGCTGCCAGGCGTATATCATCCTTTCATGTCAATGTCCTCCGCCTCCTGATCGCAGAAATATTTTTCGCGGCGTATCTTCTTCTTCGCCCTTCGTTATTGACGTTGTCGATCACTCAACTTTTCTACTTGTCCTTAAGCGGGATCGTAGGATTGTCACTCGGCGACACGTTCCTTTTCCGCGCATTTCAAGAAATCGGTGCCCGGGTGTCGATGTTGCTCATGACTCTCGCCCCCGCTATCGGAGCAGCTCTCGCAGCGGTTTTTCTCCACGAGTCTCTTGGTTTCTGGTCGATTATCGGCATGGGGACCACGCTGGCCGGCGTGTCGCTCGTTGTCTTTGAACGCACACCTGCGGGCGGGGCGCGCTTTGCCATAAGCGTGCGGGGAATTGTTCTCGGCGTTCTGGGCGCAGCCGGACAAGGGATCGGCCTCATCCTGGCGAAAGTCGCGTTTCGCGAAAACCCGATTGACGGGTTCGCTGCATCAGCGGTGAGGATCTTCGCTGGAATCGCCCTTCTGGTTCTTGGAGCTGTCGTGACACGCCGTCCGGTGTTCCCCCGGCTCAAAGACCGGGGGACGAACAAGATGCTGGCTCTTCTGTCCATCGGAGCTTTTTTCGGATCGTTCCTGGGTATTTCGACAAGTTTCATCTCGGTGACGCTGACGTCAGTCGGCGTGTCTTCCACCATCATGGCGACCGTCCCCGTGCTCATGCTTCCGCTTGCATGGATTGTGTATCGTGAGGCAATTCATTGGAAGGCAGTCGCCGGCGCTTGCACGGCTGTTGCGGGCGTTTCACTTCTCTTCATCCAATAGTTTATCCCGGAGTTTTTCCGTGCGGAACATGTGCCGGGTCGTTGGCGCGATTGCCCTCTCCTGCATGTTCTCTCCTGCAGTGCACGCCGCAAGTGACCCTGCTCTTGACACCGTAACGCTCGAATTACGCTGGAACCATCAGTTCCAATTCGCCGGCTATTATGCCGCAGAGGCGAAGGGCATCTACCGTGAATTCGGCCTCGACGTCAGAATCCGGCCGGAGCCCCATGGCGATGCCGGGACTGCCAACGTGATCTCAGGAAAATCGGAGTTCGGAATCGGCGGCGACGATCTGCTCCTGAGACGGCTCCAGGGTGAACCCATCGTTGCGCTTGCCGCGATATTCCAACACTCCGCGCATGCACTCGCGGTGCGGGCCAGCACCAATATCCTCAGGCCGGAAGACCTCGTGGGAAAGCGGATCATGGCCAATCTTCACCGGGATTCCGACATTCGCGCCATGCTGCTCCACCAGCATGTCAACATCGACTCCGTGCATTTCGTCGACGAGCCATGGAATCTCGAGAAGTTCATTCATGGCGATGTCGACGCCATCTCCTGCTATGTCACGACGCAAGAATTTGACCTTCGCCGCCGCGGGATCGGCTACCGGCTGCTCCATCCCATCGACTTCGGCATCGATTTCTACGGGGACATCCTCTACACCTCGGAAGACCTCGTCCAACACCGACCGGAGCTTGTGGAAGCATTCCGGCGTGCATCCCTCCTCGGGTGGCGCTATGCCATGGACCATCAGGAAGAAATCATCCGGGAAATCATCGCGGAATATTCCACGCCGGAGCATCCGCTGACCTACGAGAGCCTGGCTTTCGAAGCGGCCTCGATGCAGCGGTTGATTCTTCCCGAGCTTGTCGAGATCGGCACGATGAGCGAGAGCCGCTGGCAAAGAATCTACGAGGAATACCGTCAGCTTGGCATGGCGACGGGAAACGCGCGTCTTGACCAGTTCATTTACGCGACGGTGAGGCCGCCCGACCTCGGATGGGTTCGCTGGGCCACGGCGATCGTTGTCGTGACCTTTCTGCTGGCGGGATGGATCCTGTACTGGAATTTCATGCTTCGCAGACAGGTCCGCAAGCGTACGTTTGACCTTGAGGACCGGAACAGTCTTCTCGCCCGCGAGATCGATATGCGGAAGAGAGTGGAAGGGGCATTGCGGGAGAGCGAGCAGCGGCTTCGCAGCCTTGTCGACGGTCTCCCGGATCTCGTCCTCTTCCGAAGCGCGACCGGCCAATGGACCGAAGCCAACCTCTTTGCGCGGGATTTGCTCGGCATCACCGCAGAAGCGAACGACCCCTTCGGGGCTCTTTCGGACTCGGCGCTGCTGTTCCTCCGCCGTGAGGAACAACAACAAGAGAACCTTGTGACAGACGGTGCCGTCCATCGGAGCGAAGAGGTGTTGATTCCTGCACGCGGCTCACCACTCGTCATGGATATGATCCGGGTGCCGATCCGCGGTCCGGCAGGAGAAGCGATGGGGATTGTCGTCATCGGCAGGGATATGACGAAGCGGAAGAAGGCGGAAGCAGGTCTCGCCGAGGTCAACCAGACCCTGAATGCGATCCTCAGCGCTTCGCCGATCGCCATCGTGGCGATCGACCGGGAGAAGGTGGTCGTCCAGTGGAATGCCGCAGCCGAGTCGCTCTTCGGATGGACTGCCAGGGAGGTGATTGGGCACCCGATGCCGTTCGTGCCGCAGGACCGCTCTTACGAGTATGGGTCATTGACCGATCGACTGGTGGATGGGGGGGCATACGTCGGCCGGATCCTGCAGAGCGTCCGGAAAGACGGAACACGGCTCAATTTGTTCTCCTCTGCGGCATCCCTGAAGAGCGCGGCGGGTCAAACCATCGGCGCGGTGGTGATGTTCGTGGATATCACGGAGACGCTGAAGGTGCAGGACGAGCTCCGCCGCTCACTGAATGAGAAGGAAGTTCTGCTCAAGGAGATCCATCACCGCGTCAAGAACAACTTGCAGGTGATATCGAGCCTGCTGAGCTTGCAGTCGGAGAGGATTCGCGACAAGGAAGCGCAGGACGTGTTCAAAGACAGTCAGAACCGCGTCCGATCCATGGCGATGATCCACGAACGGCTCTACCGTTCGCAGGATCTCGCTCATGTGGATTTCGGTGAGTATGTCCGGAGTCTTTCCATATCGCTCTTCAACTCCTATCGGACTGCGTTGCCCCGCGTGACATGCGACATCGCCGTCGAGGACATGCAGGTGGACGTCGATATCGCCGTCCCGTGCGGGCTTGTCTTGAACGAGCTTATTTCCAACGCGCTGAAGTATGCCTACCCGGGAGGATCGGCGGGTGTCATCAGCGTGCGACTCCGCGAGGTCGCACCTTTTATGGTCGAACTCGCGATCGAAGATGACGGCGTGGGTCTCCCCCCGGGGATCGACCTCAAAGATGGGACATCGCTAGGGTATCAGCTGGTCCATCTGCTGGTGGCACAGCTCGGTGGGAACATCGAGGTGAAATCCGACCACGGGGTCCACGTGACCGTGACATTCTTGACCACCCGCCAGAAGCCATCGTAGCGATCGCTACGACTGGGCTTGAAGGTCTTTCAGTCTCCGGAAAAGCGTTTCTTCCTCTTCGGTGAGCGACCGCGGAATTTCGATCGTAAGCGTCACATACAGATCGCCGAAACGGTCCTGCTCTTCGTACAGCGGCATCCCGAGACCGGCAAGTCGGAAGACCTTCCCATTCTGACTCCCGGCAGGGATCGTAATTTTCGCCGTCCCTTTGAACGTCGACACCGTGCACGTTCCGCCGAGCACGGCGGTAACAAGGGGAACGGTCAGGTTCGCCCAGAGGTCATCGCCCTTCCGTTCGAACCGTGGATCGGGAAGGATTTTGATCGTGAGATACAGATCTCCCGCAGCCCCGCCGCGCGACCCCGCATTGCCTTTGCCTGAAAGGCGCAGAACGGTCCCGTCCGCGATCCCGGGCTTGAGATGGACGCGGAGAGCCCGGTCGAGGATTTCAAACGTGCGAGCGGTTCCCTCATACGCCTCCTGCAAGGTCAGGTTCAGCGTCGCCTGAACATCCCGCCCCTTGCGATGCGTCGTCTGCCTCGCGCTTTGTCGCCCCGCCTGCCCGAAGAGGATCTCGAAGAAATCGCTGAATCCTTGTCCGCCGAATGGTTCTTCGTACTCTCCTCCGCCGCCCCAACCCTGACGGGTATTGGTATAGCGGCTCCAGTCAAAGTGATCCGCCGTCGGGCCCGCGTTCTGATACCGCTGCCAGTCCGAGCCGAAAGCGTCATATTTCCGCTTCTTTTCAGGATCGCTCAGCACTTCGTGCGCTTCGTTGATTTCCTTGAACCGCTCTTCGGAATTCTTGTCCCCTTTGTTCTTGTCGGGGTGATAGCGGACGGCGAGCTTTCGATATGCTTTTCGGATTTCCTCGGGTGATGCGCTTCGCTCTACTCCGAGGATCTTATAGTAATCCTTGTATTCCATGAGAGGATGAAGGTCGGTGGCTATGCGATGGAAGGTGGTCCGGGGATGTGATCACTTTTATGGTACCAATTTTCGCGTCGCATGTCAATGCGCTGGCAGTCCGTCAGAGGACGAAAAATCCCTCGACACTCTTGCACCTTGGGCGAGGTTTCTGCTACTTTGTGGAAGCGCATCCGATCTCGCTCAGCAGGATGCGCCCGCCTTGATCGTCAGGAATCTCCATGAACCCCGCAATCCTCTGTGTCGGCGAGGCCATCATTGATTTTCACGCGCACGAACAATGTTCGCTCAAGGACGCGACGACATTCCAGAAAGCCCTCGGGGGAGCGCCCGCAAACCTCGCAATCGGACTCACGCGGCTCGGCGTCAAGACGGGCTTCATCGGCGCCGTGGGGGAAGATCCCTTTGGACGCTTCATCCTTCAGCAACTGGAGCACGAAGGGATTGACACGCGGGGGACGCTGGTGAAGGAGGGACGGAGAACGCGTCTTGCGTTCGTCGCCAACGACAGGAACGGCGATCCCGACTTCTCCTTCTGGGAAGAATCACCGGCCGACTCCTTCCTCGCGCGCAGTGACATTCCCTGGGAATTGATCGCCGATGCGAAGATCCTTCACCTGAGTTCCTTCCTTCTCCACAGTCCAGCCATGGCGGACCTCTGCCTCTGGCTGGCGAAGCACGCCTCCACGTACGGGACGATGGTCTCTTTCGATCCCAACCTGAGGATGAAACTGTGGCCGACCAGACAGCGTGCCCGGTCAATGCTCAGGCGCATGACGAAACTTGTCACCATCTTTCGGGGAAACGCAAAGGAGGGGCAATTCATTACAGGCGCGAGGAGCGTGGATGCGGCCGTTGATGCCCTCGTCGCAATGGGCCCCCGCCTCGTCGTCCTTACCGACGGGGGGAAGGGTTGCCACTTCGGGACCCGCGCGGCTAAGGGGTTCGTTCCGGCGTTCAAAGTGAAAGTCGTGGACGGAACAGGTTGCGGCGATGGTTTCACCGCGGCGCTCCTGTCCGAGATTGTCCGGACGGGCAAAGATATCGCCCAACTCAGTCAGGAAGAAATTACGACGATGTGCGAGAGGGCGAACGCAGTGGGAGCGATCGTTGCCACCAGGGCCGGAAGCGCTTCGGCGATGCCGACGTCGCGAGCAGTCGATCGGTTTCTGACGCTGGAAGGATGATCAGGAGACGGACTTTTTGTTCCGGTCGCCTGTGAGGGCGGACGGAACAGGCTGGTACAGATGGCGCTTGATTTTCTGCGTCGGGGTCTTTTCGAACGGTTCCGGGTGGTCGATAATGCGATGGATCCGTGAGAAGTGTGCGAGCTTCTCGTTGAGTTTCGTCCGGATCTCTTCGAGAACGGCCGCAATATGCTCCTTCACCTGATGTTCGGGCTTGTTGTCGAGCGAGAACCGCCGCTTCACTTCCTCGTAGTTCAGATGCGCCCTCGCAATCAACCGATTCTGTTCTTCGAGGACGAGGGACTCGATGACAAGGTCAAATTCGTTTAGGGCCGATTCGATTTCCTCGGGGTAAATGTTTTTCCCGCTTGGCCCGAGGATCATGTTCTTCAGTCTTCCCTTGATATACAGATACCCATCGTGGTCCAGTACGCCTGAATCGCCGGTGCGGAGCCAGCCGTCGGAACTGAGGACCTCCGCAGTGCGTTGCGGGTCGTTGTAGTACCCCATCATCACATTCGGCCCCTTCAACAGAATCTCCCCTTCACCCGTTGCAGGATCAGGATTGTCGATCCTGATCTCGACATTCCTGAGCGCCCGGCCGGTAGCGCGGAACTTTGTGGCGCGAGGGGCGTCGCCGAAGGCAAGCGGAGCTGTTTCGGTGAGCCCGTACCCTATGGCATAAGGGAACCGGGCTGCGCGCAAGAATTGCTCGACGTCGGCGGCGAGCGGAGCGCCACCGATACAGAACAGCCGGAGTTCGCCTCCGAAAGTCCGGCGAAGTTTTCTCCCGATCAATCTGATGACGGCCGTCTTCAGCAACGGCGTCTTCATGATCGGCCGCAAGCCCAGGTTCGCGAGCTGCGGTTGGATCTTCGACTTGTAGATCTTCTCGATGATCAGCGGCACGGAAAGGATCACCGTCGGTTTCACCGACGCCATCGCCGGAAGAAGGACTCCGGCGGAAGGTGGGCGGTCAAGATAATAAACGGAGGCGCCGACATGCAACGGCGTGATCATCCCCAGAGTGCATTCGTAGGTGTGGGCGAGGGGGAGGATCGAAAGAAGACGATCAACCTGAGAAATCTCCACCATCTCCGTCACACCGGTCGCCTCCGCGATGAAATTCCGATGCGAAAGCATTACTCCCTTGGAGAATCCGGTGGTCCCCGACGTGTAGACGATCGCTGCCAAGGACTCGCTTGTGACCGAAGGAGGTGGTGTCAGCAGAGACTCATCCCACGTGGTTCCGTTTCGATGATCGGTAAGCTCTTCGATTGGCAGGACGACCCGCAGCGCGGCTATGCGGGAAGGAGTAAACCGCTGCGAAAGCTTCGCCGAAATAAACAGTGCCGAGCAGCCGGAATGCAGGAGAATATTCTCTATGTCCCCCGGCGTGAAGTCGGGAAGAATCGGCACCGCCACCCCGCCGAGCGTCATGATCGCAAAAAATGCGATCCCCCACTGCACGCGGTTTTCGCTCAGGATGCCGACGTGATCGCCCGGGTTCACTCCTTCCGCTTTCAGACGATCGCGAGCCGCGGCGACGAGGCATCCAAAATCCTCGAACGTCAGAGACGTTCCTCCAACAGCAGCGAGCGCGACCTTGCTGCGATGGAGCGAAATGCTCTTCGCAATCATTGCGGGGAGGTGGGGAGGGAGCGACGGTTCCATGGAGGGGTCTTTCCTGGTCTGCAACGTAACAAGGTAGACAAAGGATCGACCTCAGTCAAGCGCGGAGGCAAATTCCTTTCTGAATTCCGTCTTTCTGGATTTTTCCGTACTTTTCCACA
The DNA here is from genome assembly GCA_035506295.1 of Bacteroidota bacterium. Taxonomy (GTDB): domain Bacteria; phylum Bacteroidota; class Ignavibacteria; order UBA10030; family UBA6906; genus DATJPR01. The sequence continues at coordinate 64,066 of DATJPR010000130.1, forward strand.
TCACTGATCCATGTGAGGACCCGCCATGCATTGCCTTTCTCGTATTTTGCGTTGCTTGAGCTTTGTTGGACTCGTTATCCCGGTCATCCTCTTTGCCGGGGAGCAGAAGCTTATTCTCCTTCATACCAACGATATTCACGCGTCCTTTGTGCCGCACGAAGCGACGTGGATTAAGTCCACACCCAAGCCGATGGTCGGAGGATTTGTACGCCTGGAAGAAGCGATTGACAGCGTGCGATCGCTCGGCATTCCGTCGATCCTGCTTGATGCAGGCGATGTCATGACGGGCAATCCGATTTCGGAAATCGTCTATCGGGGGGCGTATGGCGGGGCGCTGTTCGAGATGATGAACAGGATGGGGTATGACGTGTGGGAGCCCGGCAATCATGATCTTGACATCTCGCAGGACAATCTCCGCGCACTGGCTTCGATCGCGGTTTTTCCCACAGTCTGTGCGAACCTCGTCGATCAGAAGGGGGAATACCCGCTGCACAACAAGCCGTACGTCATCATTTCGCGGGGAGGGATTCGCGTTGGAATCATCGGCCTCATGTCGCAGGAGCTCTATGGGCTCGTCAACCAGCAGAACCTGACCGGCCTGCGTGTCCTCTCTCCCTCGGAAACTGCGCAGCGCTGGATCGATGAGCTTCGCCCCAAGGCGGATCTTGTGGTGCTCCTGACCCATGAAGGTGCGGAGGAGGATTCGGCGCTCGCAGAGGCAATCCACGGTGCCGACATCATCGTTGGCGGGCATTCGCACACCAGGATCCGCATTCCGCGCGTCGTCAACGGGATCCGGATAGTGCAAACGGGATCGAATTGTGAGAACCTCGGTGTTGTCGAGGTGACATTCCGCGACGACAAACCTGTGAAGTATTGGGGCAATCTCGTTCAACTCTGGGCACGGACGAACCCGAAACCGGAGAGCGTCACGTCGCTCGTCGATTCGATGCGACAGGTGATTGACAAACAGTACGACGAAGTAGTCGGGAGACTGTCGGAAGATTGGTCGAGTCAGGGCGCGCGGAGTCCGCTTGCGCTTTTTGTGACAGAGGCCCAACGCACCGCTGCCTCAGCACAGATCTCCTTCATGAATAGTCACGGGGTGCGCAAAGACCTCCTTGCCGGCCCGATAACCCGTCGGGATATCTTCGAGGTCCTCCCATTCCGCAACGTTCTCGTCACGTTCCAACTCAGCGGTGCCCAGGTGAAGTCGGTTCTCCGATATTATCTTGAGAAGCACCCCGCGATTGTCATGACCGGCGTTTCGGCGAGCTGGTCCAGCGACGCCGGCGGAGAAATTCTGCTGGAGGACGTCCGGGTGGGTGGCACGCCCATTGAGGACGGGTCAAGCTACGTCTGCGTCGCGAGCGATTTCTTCGTCGGTGAAGCCGAAAAATATATCGGTATGCCGATCGATCATGCCATCACCTCCTCCACCACGTTGTATTCTGCTGTCGAACAGGCCATCCGGCGCGAAGGGACCCTCCGGCGCGTCGGCGAAATGAAACTCGAACGATCACACCCATGAGCTCACAACCAGAGTTTCCTGTCCTGATCATCACCGGAAGGCCGGCCGCCGGAAAATCGGAGGTCATTGATTTCCTGAAGAAGACTCCGGCTGAAGAGCGTCTGCGTCGATTCGGCATCGGCGAATTCGAGGAGCTGGATGATTTTGTGTACGTGTGGGAGACGTTTGAAGTCGATGATATCCTGTCGCGGCACGGCAAGAAGCGGTTGTGGACGAACGAGAAGTACTATTTCACCGACGACTTCATCTGGAATGTGTACATCGAGCGGATGAATCTCGAATACCGGAAGAAGCTTGCCCGCGATCCGGGGTATCACATCAAGAAGACGGTGCTGATTGAATTTGCGCGTGGAGGAGAGAATGGAATACGAGAGGCACTCGAGTTTCTTCACGACGATATTCTGAGAATCGCGCGGCTCATGTATATCGGTGTATCCTATGAGGAGTCTGTGCGGAAGAACAGACGGCGGGCACGGAAGGGAATGGAGGATTCGATCCTCTATCACTCGCTTCCGGATGAGAAGATGGAATTCTACTACAAGACCAACGATTGGGATCGCCTCGAGAAAGAGGACTCGAAGTACATCACGGTGCGGGGGTTCAAGATCCCGTACGCAGTCTTCGAGAATATGCCCGAGAAAACGCTCGACCCCGCGCTCATCGGGAAGGAACTCGATCGCGTCGCAGAGCGGCTTCGATCACTGTAGCGGGTAGGGGAGTCGTGTCCCGACACTCCTCCGAGCATGGAATCGGGTGCTTAGTGCGCCTGCCTTCCGCGGGGGGCGACATTCCATAGCCGGGAGATGACCCACGCTCCGAAGAGCGCGAAGGGAATGGGCGCCCAATGCCACATGGACCACCCCCAGTAGGTGGTGATGTAGCCGACGCCGACGCCGACAAAAGCGCCGGCAAGATATTGCATCCCATCGAACATTCCGGCAGCCGTTGCAGCCGCTTTTTTCCCCCCAAAGTCCATGGACGCCGCCCCTCCGATCAGGCCGTGCGCGCCATTGACGCAGAACGACAGAAGGACGAGCCACAACGCAGCGGCAACAGGGCCGAGCGAGAGAAGATCGGAGACCCCTGACAACGCCAGAACGACGGCCATCCCCAGAAAGCCGAAAGTGATGACGGGCGCTCGTCGACCGTCAAAGGAACGGTCGGAAGCGATCCCGAACACGAAGCCCCCCGCAATGCCGGCAAGAGCGATTCCCCAGGTTGCGACGAGATAGGGGACATACGTGGCAAATGCTGATTTGTCGGCGCCGTAGTAGTCCACGAAGTATTTCGGCCACCAGGCGTCCACCACGCTTCGTCGGACAAAACCGATCATCATGGATGCAAGCGCGATCATCCAGGTGACGCGCGAAGCGAAGACTTTTTTCAGCACAGCGGCGATCGACGGCTGCCCCTCGTCCCCGGGCCCATCGCCCGTATCGAACTCGCCGAGTCCCGCCTTTGCCGGAGAATCCTCCATCCAGATCCAGTTTACGATCATAATCACCACGACGCAAAGGCCCGGGATCCAGAAGGCGTATTGCCAGGGGAGGGCAAGCAGGATCAGCGGCACCCCCTGGAACGCAAGGAGGAGTCCGAGTCTGATCAGCACGCCGAAGATTCCTGAGAATGTTCCCCGTTCGAGCACGTGGAACCATTGCGCATTGACTTTGACGATGGAGAGGGCGCCGAAGGATTGGAAATAGCCGTTGATCCCCCAGACAATGGCCATGGCAGTGAGAAGGGTGCCGCCGCTCAATCCGTAGCGAAGGACAGGAGGCGTCACAACGTGATGGAGCATCCCTGCGCCCTCCCATGAGGCCGGTGCTGCGATTGCGAGACTGGAGAGGCCAAAGACGAGGTTCATGGCCGCGACACCGATGGCGCCGAAAAGGAATGCCTTTTTCCCGCCGATCCTATCCGCGAACGGTCCGTTGAAGACCACGGCGAGGCCATAAATGAGCGGCATCATGGTCTCAAAGACGCCGAGGTCGGTGTTGTGCCAACCGAGAATATCGGCCAGAGTTGGAGCGACGACGGTATAGTTGTAACGCGTCATGTAGAAGAACGCGTACAGGATCCCGAGCGAGAGCCAGTTGATGGCACGACGGCGGCGGAATTCAGGAGAATGAACCGGGCGTAAAGGAGCGTCTTGAGTGGGCATGCGATGCGCGCTGTTGATGGAAGAGCAGGGGTGCGGTGATGCAGGCGGCAATATACAAAAAAGCGATGAGGGATACTCATCGCCTTTCGAAGATCAACCAATGA
>DATJPR010000131.1:0-10641 GCA_035506295.1 Bacteroidota bacterium
ACAATCATAAGGAACGCTGCGAACAGGCCGACGATCTTTCCGGTCGGTGTTCGCTTTTGCATAAGCCGCCCGCCGGCAACGGCGAGTCCACCCGTGACCAGAAGAAACAACGAGAGCAGTGAAATCATGACGGTGAGGAACGATTCGTCCCCGCCCGAGCCGAAATGGAACGGCGTGCCGCCGGCAGCCAGCATGAGAAAGATCCCGATCGCCACGTGGAAGACTCCCACCACGATTTCAGCGATCGCCAGACGAGAGATATGTTGTTCCATCGAGATTACCACTTGACGAGGGCGGCTTCGACTGAAAGTCCGGGTCCCATCGCGAGCATGACACCGAGGTCGCCGCGCTCCGGCGCAGCGGTCCGGGCGAGATCGTTGAGGACGAAGAGCACCGTTGGCGACGACATATTGCCGAAGTTTCTGAGCACGCGACGGCTCGAGCCGAGGCGGTCCTCACTGATGTCGAGCGCGGACCGGATGCCGTCGATGACCTTTCTTCCCCCCGAATGGATGATCCAGTGACGGATCTCTTCATTCCGGATTCCCCGGCGGCAGAGGAGTCGATCGACCACCTTGGCCGCCATCCCCCCGGCGATGGAACGCAGGTCCTTCGAAAGCACGATGCGCAGCTTTCCGTCGCGGAACTGAAACCCGACGCTCTGAATGTAGGAAGGATCGACGAGGGATTCAAAGCCCAGGACGACGGGAAAGGTCGACGCTTCCTGTATCCCGACGACTGCCGCCGCCGCCCCGTCGCCGCAAATGGCATTCCCCACCACTGTTTCGAGCGAGTCATCAAAATAGTAGCACGCGGAGCAGATTTCGACGGTTACCAGCAGACACACCTGGCGGGGGTTCGAACGCGCAAAGTCCACCGCATGCTGCAGTGCCGGCATGGCCCCGGAACACCCCATGCCGACGAGGTCGGCCCGTCGGATGTCCGCGCGCATGCCCATCTGTTGCACAAGCGATGCGGAGATCCCCGGACAGAGGTAGCCCGTGCATGTCGACGTCACGACCGCGTCGATTTCCGTCGGCGAGAATTGCGATTCCTCGAGCGCGCGAACGGCCGCCTCCCGTGCCAGCAACACGGCGTTCTCCTCGTACCGTCGATGCAGATCATCCGCGGTTTCGTCGGGCGCGATTGTCGCCGCATCGAAGGAGAAATAGCGATAGTCGATATCGCTCGTCATGAAGATGTGTTCGATCCTCCTGTCCGCATAGTGCGGGAAATGGCGGACCGAGAGATCGTAGATCTCCTTTTGCGAATACCGGAAACGTGGATTCGATGTCCCGAGCGAGAGAATTCTCGGAGCGTGCTGTGCAGCGGAAGTATCCATGCCATACTAAACGGATACCTCGCGGGAATAATTCCAGCAGAAGGGATTATGCTGATGCAGACCAGTCGAGGGGGACGTGATGGCCTGCCGGCATATAGAGTTCGAGCCATCGCGAGAGGTGTTCGAGAATCGGGGCGGCCTCCGTGAATTGCATCAGCTCCATCCTGAGTTTGGAGACATTCGGCATGCCGCGGAGGAAACCTGCATAGTGTTTTCGAAGCTCGATCACGCCGGTGCGTTCCCCCTTGTATTCGACGGCCAGGCGCAGATGCTCCTTGAGGAGATCCACGCGTTCGTGGACCGAGGGCTCGGGAAGTTGCCCGCCCGTCGAGAGGAAGTGTTTCGCCTGACGGAAGATCCAGGGATTGCTGATCGCCCCCCGGCCGATCATCACACCGTCGGCGCCCGTGCTGTCAAAAGCTTCCTTGATTCCCTGCGGTGTCGTGATGTCGCCGTTCACGATCACCGGAATCGTCACTGCTGCCTTCACCTTCGGGATCCAGCTGAAATCGACCTCGCCTTTGTGACCCTGCTCCCTGGTGCGACAGTGAATGGTCAGCGCCTGAATACCCACAGCCTCGCACATGCGCGCCACGTCGACGATGCGAATAGACTGTGCATCCCAGCCGAGTCGGGTTTTGAGTGTGACAGGTTTCCCGACCGCGCGCACCACGGTTGACGCGAGGCGCTCCATTTTCGGCAAGTCGCGGAGCAGCCCGGCGCCCGCACCCCTGAGAGCCACATCGCGCACCCAGCACCCGCAGTTAATGTCGATGACATCGGGGTCCATCTCCTCGGCCATGTGCGCCGCCCCTTCCATCGCTCCGATATCGCCGCCGTAGATCTGGATCCCCACGGGACGCTCCTCGGCAAGGAAGGTCATCTTCTTTTTGGTCTTCCCCGATCCCCGGACGAGACCGTCGGAGTTCACAAATTCCGTGTAGACGACATCCGCCCCCATCCTCTTGCAGATGAGCCGGAACGGAAGATCCGTCACGTCCTCCATCGGTGCCAGGAGGAGGGCACGGTCGATATGATACGGACCGAGATTCATCACTTCAACGTACACAGAAAGAGGAACCGATACAACCACCCGTTACCAACCGCTTCCGCCATGACGCCACTGATTGAGGAACTGCTCCCACACCCACTCATAGGATGCATCGCGGTAGAGGGCGTACGTCTGAATGGACAGGTCTCCTTGTCCGACCACGATGCGGCGGAAGACAAATTGCGCTTGCTGTGACGAGCCGGGAACATCCACCGTCCAGATCTGTCGATCGAGGGAATTCATCACGTCCTGCGGCGGCCCCATGACGATGTAGAGCATGCCGCGATCTGTTTTCCAACCTTCTTTGAGGTCGGTGTACATCTTGTTGGCCTCTTCCACGCGCGTGTAGTACCGCTTGATCAGCGCCGCCGCACGTTCTTTCGTCGGCCGGAAACTCATCCACAGCGAATCGAAGACATCGTGTGCATCATTGAGCGAGCGCGCGTTGCGAAGCCGCTCGCGTTCCTTGATCGTCAGAATGTAGGACATCGACTGAATGAGTTCCTGGAGTGTCGAAGGCCGGGGAAAGGTGGGAGACTTGATCGAAAGAACCCTGCTTTCCGTGAGGACGGTGTCGCTTTCCCCGTTGCCGACCGGCAGCCGGGCCTGCATGACGATCCGGTACAACCCGCTGGGAAGATCCTGAAGGGGCATTGTCACCAACGGCTTCCCGTCGGGCCCTTCCCGGGGATAACATCCCGCGCGACGCACGGTATCCGGAGCATCGAGCCAGATGCTTTTCGGCTCGCCCGGCGTTGGGAGGAAGTCCGAGTACAGATACGGTGCCTGGGGGATGACGTCGGCAAGTTTGAACCGGAGCAGGAATGTCCTCACACTGTCGCGGATCGATCCGCGCAGCCCGAAGATGGTCGCGGAGGCGCGCAGTTGTGGTGCGGACGATGGGACGTGCAAGGGAACGACGGTCGACCATTCTCCCCCGTCGGTGCGGGTTTGCAGGATGATTCGCCCGAGGAAGGGCCGGATTTCTTCCGCGGCCGGCACGTGCAGAACCTCCGAGCGCGTGTCTTTTTTACCCGTCGCGTCGTCGAGGATTTCCGCGAGAACGATGACCCTCCCGGGCTTGAACTTCAGCGTGCGGGCGATCAGGTAGTTCTGGTGCCCGACGGTCTCCTCGTAGGTGGCGGCGGCGATCGTGTCGGACCACGCGTAGTCGTTGATCAGCGTATCTGTGTGGAACACAAACGCCCGGACATCGATCTCGAGGCGAGCTGCGAAACCGCTGCCAACCTTGAGGAAGGTGAGGGACGTTGTCGGGATGGAGATCGACACCTGCACCGTCCCTTCGGTGTCCGAGGGAGCGACTTCAAGATCGAAGGATGGCGAGCCGGGGACATAGGAGAGACTCTTCCCCGGCTGACCCAGGTCGAGTGTCGGCTCCGCGGCGCAACCCGCGAGGAGGAGAAGAGCAAGCGTCGCGACAATTCCGGGCGCTGGACTTTTCATCGTTCAATTGCCATATTGTCAAGGAGCTTCAGCGGGCATCCTGTAGGCCCCGATGCAGAGTCAATGGTACACAAGGGAATTCTCCAAAGCAAACAAGGACAAGCCACGCCCACCATCGCGGGAACCCGTCTGTGAGCGCTCAGCTTGCGATCCCCTTTGAGCAGTTCACCCTCTCCAACGGCCTCACCGTTCTCCTCCATCGAGATACCAGCGTCCCCGTCGCCGCGGTGATGATGATGTATCACGTCGGATCGAAAAACGAACAGCGCGGACGCACGGGTTTCGCCCACCTCTTCGAGCACATGATGTTCAAGGGGTCGGAGCACGTTGCGGACGGAGACCACTTCCGTCTTCTCCAGGAAATCGGCGCGAACATCAACGGGTCGACGAGCGAAGACCGTACCAACTACTACGAAGTTGTTCCGGCAAACTATCTCGAGCTCGCACTGTACCTGGAGTCCGATCGCATGGGGTTCCTCCTTCCTGCCCTCACGCAGGACAAGCTCGACAATCAGCGGGACGTCGTCAAGAACGAACGCCGGCAGAACTACGACAACCAGCCGTACGGAAGGGCCTTTGAAATCCTCTCGGCCGCTCTCTTCCCGGCGAACCACCCGTACAGCTGGCCGGTGATTGGGTCGATGGAGGATTTGTCGGCCGCAACGCTCTCGGACGTGAGAAAGTTCTTCGCAGCGTTCTATTCGCCGGCGAATGCGTGCGTCGCCGTGGCGGGGAACTTCGCATTCTCGCAGGTGAAGGAGTGGATCAGGAAATACTACGAAGAAATCTCCGGCGACAAGCCCCCGCAAACTCCCGCCGCGCCTCCTTTTTCCCTGCCGGCCGATGTCCGCCTGCTCGAAGAAGACAACGTGCAGCTTCCCCGCCTTTATGCCCACTGGCGGAGCGCGCGCGGAAATACCAGGGAGGATGCCGTTCTCGATGTGTTCACCGACATCCTGAGTGCAGGGAAGAACTCACGCCTGTATAAGAGCCTGGTCTACGAGCGGCAGATCGCGCAGTCGGTTTCGGCATATCAGGTCGGATCGGAGATCGATGGCTATGCGGGAATCCAGATCACCGCGAAGCCGGGCTTCTCGCTCGGGGAAATGGAAAAGGCGATGATCGATATTTTGTCGGACACGTTGTCGCAGGGCGTCACGGAACGGGAAATCCAAACCGCCCTGAACAACAAGGAGGCGTCGCTCGTAGGGCGACTGTCAACAGTCCTGGGCAAGGCCAACGGACTGGCCACCGCACAGACCGTGTTCGGCGACGCGGCGACCTTCAATAGAGAGCTCGATAGATTTTCCGACATCACGCCCACGGAGATCGCTGCGGTGAGCGGCAGGGTTTTCGCAGGGCACAAGGTTTCTCTTAGCGTCGTTCCGCGAGGCAGAAAAGATCTTGCCGCCGGGACCTGATCATCTTTTTTGACGACCCATGAGTCCAGCGCCTCCATACGGCCCGGCGAACACGGCTCCTCTTGACCGGGGGCAGCTTCCGCCCGTCCTTCCTCCACCGGACATCGAACTCCCGGCGATTCAGAAAGCTATCCTTCCCGGCGGGCTTCGCGTTTGGTTCGTTGAACGGCATGCGCTTCCCCACATCGCCTTAAACCTTGTTATTGATGCGGGCACGGACCACGATCCACCGTCGATGCCCGGTTTGACGGCCTTCACCGCAGAGATGTTGGAAGCTGGAACCTCCACGATGTCAGCCCTCGCGATCGCCGACCGCCTGGATTTTATCGGTGCCGCACTTTCGATTCATGCCGCCCTCGACGGCACCTCGGCTGCAATGTATACCCTCACCAAGCATTTCAGCGAGGCCGTCGGCGTTCTTGGGGAGATTTTTTCTTCCCCCGTTTTTCCGCCCGAAGAAATCGAACGCGTGCGAAGCCAGCGACGCACGGCGCTCCTGCAACAGCGCGACAGGCCGGCATACGTCGCGAACATGGCGTTCCACAGAATTCTCTATGGTACGCATCCCTACGGGAACGATCCCACGGGAACCGAGGCGTCGCTGAACGCGATCGCCCGTGAGGACATCAAGGGATTCTATGAAACGCATCTTCGTCCAACGTCTGCCACGTTGATCGTCGTAGGAGACGCGGAGGCAGAACCTCTGTCAGCAGAACTGCAGAAAGCGTTCGGGAATTGGGGGCAGGGGTCGGGGGAGCCACATCCCGTGGAACCCGTCCCGGTTCCCCCTCGGCGCAAAGTCTATCTTCTTGACAAGCCGGGCGCGCCACAGTCCGAGATTCGTATCGGCTGTCAATCCCTCCGGCGCAACACGCCCGATTTCTTTCCCGTCATCGTCATGAACCGGATTCTCGGTGGCCAGTTCTCGAGCAGGATCAACCGAAATCTGCGGGAGGAACACGGTTACACGTACGGGGCGTGGTCAGCGTTTCGCTTTGCAAAGCAGGAGGGGCCGTTTGTGGCGCTGGGGGGATTTATTTCAGACAAGACAGACCGGGCAATCGTAGAATTGCTTTCGGAGATCGACGGAATGCACGCTCATGGGATCACGCAGGCGGAACTGGATTTTTCGAAGAAGGGGATCTGCGGTTCCTTCGCACTGAACTTCGAGACACCGCTGCAAATCGCCAACACTCTGCAGAATATTGTGTTGTACGGTCTGCCCGACGATTATTATCAGCAGTACGTGAGAAACGTGCAGGCCGTTACGCTTGAGGATGTCGCCCGGGTATCTCGAAAGTACCTGGACTCATCGACAATGTCGATCCTCGTGGTCGGCGACGTCGCGAAGATCAAAGAACCGATCGAAAAGCTCGGCCTGGGAGAGCTCGTCGTGGAGAGGGGTGAAGAGAGACTGTGAGACCGTGGGACGACGCCTACTGCGTACAGCGTGTGTATCATCTTTCTTCCTACTCCCGACGTCCTACTTCACGCTCATAGCCGCTCAATGATCGCCTGTCCCATTTCGATCGTCCCTACCGGTTTCACCGGCCTGAGGTCCGCAGTCACGGCTTTTCCTTCCTTGATGACCGTAGCAACGGCCCGTTCGATGCGAGCCGCGGCCTTGTCTTCCTGAAGGTGACGGAGCATCATCGCTCCCGCCAGAATGATGGCCGTCGGGTTGGCCAGGTTCTTTCCGGCAATATCAGGAGCGCTCCCGTGGACGGCCTCGAAGATCGCCGCGTTGTACCCGATGTTCCCTCCCGGCGCGAGACCAAGACCCCCGACGAGGCCTGAAGCAAGATCAGAGAGGATGTCTCCGAAGAGATTCGTCGTCACGATGACGTCAAATTGGGTGGGGTTGGTCACCATCTGCATCGCCATGTTGTCGATGATCTTGTCGTCGGTGACGATATCTGCATATTCCTGCCCGACCTTCCGAGCGACTTCCAGAAACAACCCCCCGGTGTACTTGAGAATATTCGCTTTGTGCACGGTGGTCACCTTCTTGCGGCCATGAGACCGCGCATACTCGTAAGCGTAGCGGATAATCCGGTCTGAGCCGGAGCGGGTGACCACGCCGATGGTCTCTGCGGCGCTCCGTTGCGGATCGATATAATGTTCGATCCCCGCATAGAATTCCTCGGTGTTCTCACGGACGACGACGAGATCGACGTTCGAGAACCTCGATTGCACCCCTTCAAACGATCGAGCCGGACGCACGTTCGCGTAGAGATCGAACTCTTTCCGCAAGGCAACGTTGACACTCCGGAACCCGGACCCGACTGGCGTGGTGAGCGGCCCCTTGAGGGCAACGCGCGTTGCACCAATCGCGTCAAGAACATTCTGCGGCAAGGGGTCCTTGTATTTATCGATCGCGGCCATCCCCGCTTCAACGGGGATCCACTCGATCTTGACGCCCGTGGCTTCAAGGACCTTGACCGCGACTTCGCTGATGCTCGGTCCGATGCCGTCACCGGGAATGAGAACGATCTGATGCATGAGGGTTCAGTGGAAGAGTGAGTTACGATGGTTCAGTCACATTGGAACGAAAGAAATACGTTGATATATATGGTGTAACCCAATACGACACAATCTGTTATTGTGAATATTAAGATCTATTTCTACGTTATCTCATCCTTCTGGCATCCTGCTCAAGAAGACCTTTCAGGATGGCAAGGTCATCTGGTTGCCCGGGGTCCAGATCATAGTTTTCCGTAACGTTGTTGCCGCCTACAACCACTCCGACGAAGAACCCGCCGATCATCCCTAAGAGCAATCCACCTGCCGTTCCAGCCAAACGAGCGAGGCCAACCCCAGTTGGGTCCCCTTGCGCGTTGCGAGCAGCGTCGTTTCCGATGTATGCACCGATCAGACCACCAATCGCTGCTCCGATGCCGGCACCCTCCAGTGCATGCCCTCGGCCAAACAGCTTGATCCGACTCAACGAATCCATTTGTACGTGCACAGTGTCTCTGGACGATTTCCGTGTGTTGTTTCGCACATCGGATCTCACGTTGGTCATCGTGAGCGTCGAATCCTCCAGCGAAATGATTTCGGCAATAACCTTCGTCGAATCGCGGAAAACTATCGAAGCATGGCGTCCCGCTGCGAGAGCGTCTTCGCTCAAAAAGAAGAGGATAACGATTATTGCGATTCTGTCCAGGTAGCGCATGCAAGTTCCTCGCTGGTACGGGCGCACACCTCCTCATCGCGATCACAGCAAATGTCAGCAATCGATCGACGAGAATCAACCTGCGGGATGGGACGGGCAAATCTCCTCTTGCGGGTTACGCACCGACTTGTTACTTTCTTGCACGAATTTCACCATCAACCATCCTTGTCTGCAGGGACCCCTCGCATGGATCACAGCCAGCCTGCTGCCCCGACAGTTCGCCGGCCTATCGTTTACGTGTCGCTTGAGCATGAGGGCGCTCCTGCCACTATCCTTCGCTTCGACAAGCCGTTCAGCATTGGCAGCGATCCCCACAGCGACGTCGCCATCGACACCCCCAACGTCAGCCCTCATCACGCGCAAGTCGTCCGCGAGGACAATTGCTGGTGGCTTCGTTCGGTGGAAGGGTCCAAAGGGATCGTCATCGACGGCAAAGCAGTTGACGCAGTTCCCCTCGCCACCGGAGTGTCGGTCAGACTCGGGTCAAAAGGGCCTCTTCTCAGCTTCCGTATTGAAGAGCCGGCAATCGGTGAACACGAACGCCGGCGCGGCCTTCACCTTCCTGCCCATCTTCGCGATGTTATCCGCGCCTCGACGCGCATCATTTCGATCGAGGAACACAAAGAGCTCGTACGCAAATTCATCGACCGGGCAGGGAAATACGAACGAAAGAAATATCAGCGCTACGTCGCCGGCCTCATCGTCCTTGGGGTGATCGGCTTCTCGTATGCATACTACAAACATACACAGTACGAGAAGCTCGAAGCCAAGGCACGCGATGTCTTCTACCAGATGAAGGACCTCGAGCTCGCCTTCAGAAACCTCGAGCGAACAGTCCTCGCCACCGGTGACACCACCGCCCGCGCCGATCTGCACCAGTACTGGCTCAAGCTCGCCTCGCTGAACCGGAACTACGATCAGTACGTCGATGAACTCGGGATCTACAAAGGCGCGTCGGACGAGAAGAAGGTCACGATTCTGCGGGTCGCGCGCATTTTCGGGGAGTGCGAGCTCGACATGCCGAAGGGTTTCGTGGATGAAGTCGAGCATTACATCAAGGAGTGGAAACGGTCGGACAGGCTTGTCTCTTCGATTCAGCGCGCCCACGAGCTGGGGTTCGACCGGCTGATCACCCAGAGCATGCTGGACCAGCATTTGCCCCCGCAGTTCTTCTATCTCGCGCTTCAGGAGAGCGGTTTCGACACGGCGATGTGCGGACCGCCTACCCGCTACGGCATTGCCAAAGGGATGTGGCAGTTCATCCCCTCGACAGCCATGCACTATGGATTGCGGACGGGCCCGCTCGTCCAGGTGGCGCGGACTGATCCTCGTGACGAGCGCCATCTCGCGGAGAAATCCACGCTCGCCGCGGCCGAATACATCCGGGACATCTACGACACAGAAGCACAGGCGTCCGGGCTGTTAGTGCTGGCATCCTACAACTGGGGGCCCAATGCCGTTCGCGGGCTCATCCGTGAGATGCCGGAGAACCCGCGACAGCGGAACTTCTGGAGCCTGTTGCAGACGTATCACGATAAAATCCCGCATCAGACCTACGACTACGTTTATTTCATCTTCTCGGCCGCCGTGATCGGAGAGAACCCGCAACTTTTCGGCTTCTCCTTCGACAAGTTGCAGACTACCGGAGCGATGTAGCAGTGCAACCGGGTGTCCCCATGGTCTCCCCTAGAATTTCTCTGCGCTCCCGCCCACGCTGAATCGCCCGCCTCCAAGGAGCAACACTACAACCCCTGCGAGGAGAAAGAATGCCGGCAGCTCGATCGCCCATCCGCCACCCGCGTTCAGAGAAAAGATCTGGTGCCGGTGGGCGATGAACAGCGCAAACACCATATCAGCGATCACCAGCAATGCACCGACACGCGTGTGGTAACCCAGGATCAAAAGAACAGGCCCGACAATCTCGCCGAGATAGACTCCATACTGGATGAATTCCGGGAGTCCGGCGCCCGTGACCGCCGGCCCGAGCCAGCTGATCCCGTGAGCGATCTTCGAAATCCCATGGAAGATCATCAGCCCCCCCACCGTAAGTCGGAGCAGGAGCTTTGCGACGTCGGTTGAGACCGTGCCCATCTGTGCGCACTCCTCATATTAGTTGCACAATGTGTCCCATCGGACCATATCAAGATAGTAGTTCGGGGGAATTCTTCCAGTCCACCGGCAACACCCG
>DATJPR010000132.1:0-9146 GCA_035506295.1 Bacteroidota bacterium
ACGAAGATGGTTATTGTATATTGTATTGCTAAACACACCGCGGGGTGGAGTCCCGACCAATCGTTCCGCACAAACACCGTGCGGGAATTTCGCGGTAGGTGGGACTACCGCTCAACCGGTCGGGATTTCGTCCGCCTCCGGCGGACTCAACAATTGGCGTTGGCAGTTCTGCAGTAGATATACCATGATCGCGGGGTGGAGCAATTGGTAGCTCGTCGGGCTCATAACCCGAAGGTTGTAGGTTCAAGTCCTACCCCCGCTACAACGATTCAAAAAGCCTCCTGCGTAGGGAGGCTTTTTTGCTATATGCCCTTTTGCACATACATATTGATTAGCGAGGAAGGGTACCACTACACTGGTCAGACCGCCGACTTGTCGCTGCGCCTTGATCGACATCGTCTGAAAACGACACACTATACAAAGAAGGGCACCGACTGGAGGGTGATTTATTGGAAGGAATTTGAGACGAGATCAGAGGCAGTGAAACATGAGAAGTGGCTCAAGAGCGGAATAGGCAGGGAATGGGCGAAGGCCAACATCGCGGGGTGGAGTCCGCCGAAGGCGGAGTAGCTCGTCGGGCTCATAACCTCCCGACAGAAAGCGTCGGGATAAACTCCGGTTGTAGGTTCAAGTCGAGCGAACCGTCCGGGTTCGCGAGACCTCGTCCCGGTCTTCGGGACGGGTCCTACCCCCGCTACAACAAAAATGGTTCCGGAAGGAACCATTTTTGTTGTAATTCTCCGTTGCCTATTGTCCATCGACGAGTGTCCATTGACATCGTCGACGGCAATTCCATCACTCATCACGACGGCAAGCTCGATCTCAGCAAGAGATCGGCTGAAGAATTCCTCGACCTTCTTGACCGCTGCCGTCCAATTCGGCAGACACAGTTCTCTCAACTACCGGCAGAACCTCCACCACGATCCCTTTGACCAGGGCTTCCGGACCTTTCAGCATTCGGGCGTGATCCTTGAGAACGTCACTCTCTTTGACTACTTCGGCTCTACGCACGGCGATAGTCCCCTCATGTTGGTGAACGATTCGCGTCGTCACCTTCAGAGTGCCTGCCCGCTGGCAGGCGGGCTACTGGGCATGTCTTTTCGCACTGAAGTTCAACGAAGATTGGAACATCTCTCTACGTGTGCTCCGACCAGCGAAACAGTCGAGCGCCGACAAGAAATGACACGGACCCAAAAGCAGCGAGAATCAGGTACGGCGGCAAGAGTTCCTGAAAGGAAAAGTCCCGCCAGATCGCGCCTTCCAGAGCAAGAATGCCCCACTTTATGGGGCTGATGTTGCTCAATGCCTTGAGCCAATCGGGCATGAAAAATAGCGGAAGCATGCCGCCGCCGATCATTGCCAATACCATCAACACCCCCCAACCGATGCCGCTGGTTGCACGTTCCGTTTTCCCAAGCACGGAAAGCAGCATCATCACACCGACAAAGGAGCCCGCTACAACTACCAATCCAAGCGCAAGTTTGAAATACGATGCGACCCGGATGCCAAACACAAGGATCCCCACCAGCATGACAATGAAGGAGACGGAAATGGTGGTGAGAAAACAGGCCAGGGCTTTGCTGCCAAGAAGGTGATAGCTGCTTAACGGTGCAGCCAGGAGGCGCATGAGAGTGCCTTCCCTTCTCTCTGTCACCAGCGAGACCGCAAAGGTCGTGGTGCATGCGATAATCCCCCACATGACGCCCTGCGGGAAAGTCACGGCGAACGAGCTTGGCGGACCGATTCGCTGCCGGCTGATTTCTTTCTCTTCGATTTTGAGCGGTTCAAATCCCGACCAATGCCCGTTCCTTTCGCTTGCGGAGCTGGTTGTGTCGGCCAGGTAGCTGTCCAGGCTGGACAGGAAACTTTCCAGGTTCGCTGATACTCCGACGGGATGCTCCCGCGCAGATTGTAATGAAGCCTGCACTTGCTTGCGCATCTGTTTGCGGTCGGAAAATACCTGTTGCATATCCTGGGCACCATATTTCAGCAGCAAGCCGGTTAACAGGCTGGCTTCTGGGCGGCGGGAAGGGTCGATCCCGATTTCGACAACGGGGGCCGCACTGGTAAACATATTCTCCCTGGCTTTGCTGTATCCCTTCTTTATCAAAACATATGCGGCCTTTTTCCCCAAACGGACATCTTCCTGTGCTTGCTCCAAACGCGTCGGGGTGATTTGCAACTCTTCGGAATGCGCCAGGGTATCTACAAACCTTTGTGATATCTCAGTGCTGTCCTGGTCAACGACGTAGATAGATAGAGCGCTTGCGTGTGAACCGGAATCGCCACCGGCGCCGGAGAATATGACCCCCATAAAAACGGCGACCAACATTGGGTAGAAGAACGTAAAGAAGAAGCCGGCCTTGTCGCGCAGCAGAATGCGCAAATCTTTCATTGCAAGCGTCCAAATGATGTTCATGCTAATCCCTCAATGTTCGTCCGGTCAAACTCAAAAACACTGTTTCCAGACTTGGGCGCAAAACCCGGAACCCAAGAAGTCCTGGTTCATTTTGCAGTCTGAGAATATCCTCGATGGGATTTTGGGTTTCGACTGTCTGTTCTCCATCCGCTTTTTCCATGACGATGGTGCTATTCCCACCATGCTGTTTGATCAGAGCATCCACCGAGTCAAGCGCCAGGAGTTTTCCGCGATCCACGATGCCGACACGGTCACAAAGTCGCTCCGCTTCTTCAATGTAATGCGTCGTGTAAATCACTGTGCAGCCTTCTTTTTTGAGTTGTTCGATATTCTCAAAAATAGCGTTCCTCGACTGTGTATCAACGCCGACCGTGGGTTCATCCAGAATCAAGAATTCGGGATTGTGAACCAGCGCCACCGCCAGATTCAGGCGGCGTTTCATCCCTCCGGAAAACTTTTTGACGCGATCGTTTTTTCGTTCACGAAGCTCCACAAAATCCAGTGACCAGGCCACACGTTCCTGCAATTGTGCGCCGCGTAATCCGTAAATCCTACCAAAGCACTCCAGGTTTTCCTCTGCTGAGAGATCGTTGTAGAGAGAAAGCGTCTGCGGCGCAACACCGATGTTCAGGCGTACGGTTGGATTTCTCGGGGAGCCGAGGCCGGAGATATTCACCGAGCCGGAATCCGGTTTTGCCAACCCCACGGCCATATTGACAAGTGTCGTTTTGCCGGCGCCGTTGGGGCCGAGAAGGCCAAAGACCTGATGTGGTGTTATAGTCAATGAGATTCCATCCACCGCGATAGTCTTCCCGTATGTCTTTCGGATATTCTCGAATGTTATCATAAATCGTCACTTCCTCACGTTGTTTACCTGCAACGGAAGCAGGCGTAAACCGACTTTCTCCTCCGCGACGATGCGGTCATTTCAGCAAGGCATCGCATAGAGAGTGTGGGAGTATTTTGCCTTTGCGTAGAAGGAACATCGAGTGTTCTCCCAGCGTATTGTGTTGCCGGCAACAACATTCGAGGAGGGAGCACCCGATGAAAAAGAAGACTGAACACACCAAACGGATCGATGAAAAGATAGTTGATTCGATTGCCGGTTTCGTCAAGCCCTATGGCCATTGATCGATCGAACATATGGTGTTCATGCTGCTGAACGTGATGCTTGAGCTTCTGCCGGATCGGGCCGTCAACAGACAGATTGGGGTCACCTCGCCTGCACGCGGACCAGCGACGGCAAGAACCGTCGAAACGGCGCCCCTCAGTGGCTTTTAAGACCACCTTCGGGACCATTGAGGATCTGTTCGTCCCGCTCTTTCGCGAGAGGGCCTTGGAGCGTGGCGTGTTCGCGTGGTATCAGCCGCGAACCGATGATGGAAATAGAGCGCGGGGGACATTGTTCTTAAACGGGGCAAGCACCTACATGTTGCGGGCATGGCCGGACAGACGAACGGTGAGCGCTAAGAGGGCAACTGGCGGGACGTTGTGTTTTGATGAATGGAGTCTATTCCATTCCACCGACACAATCTCGTTTCAGAATTTGAATCGGAATCCTGCAGGGGAATGCTTTGAAATGCTAGAATTATTTCGAGTTTGCTTAGATCCCATGCGTTCTCCTGTTTTTCTGCAGTCGATATATCCCGCTACCGCCTCAACTAAATGGTCTTGCAGTGGGACTCTTCAACTCAATTCCCCCTCAGCGTTTGGCGCGGTCTTGAATGCTCCCCAAAATATAATCGGACAACATCCTCGATTGGCGAAGCAAGCACATCTTCCGAACTGCGACGCTGCTTCCGGCGGTCAGACGATAGAAATGGACCCCGGTGGAGAGATTGCTGCCATCGAAGCTGAATGAGTACTTGCCTGCCGGGTACCTGCCGTCTACTGTCCGCTGTCCGCACCCGTGAGCTTGCAGAAGGCAAGCGTCGCGGAAGTAGGAAGTACGCAGTAATCAGTAAGAGGAAGGCGGCGCTCATGCGGCTTATTTTATGATTGTCATCTTTCGAACCGCTGAGTTGTTTCCCGCCGTCAGGCGATAGAAATACATCCCGCTCGCGAGGCTCCTCCCGTCGACTCGCACCTCATGTTCGCCCGGCGTTTGTCGCTCGTCCACAACAACCGCTACCTCCCGTCCCAGGAGGTCGTACACGGAGAGACGTACGTTACTGACCCCCGACGCCTGACCCCTGACTCCTCCCACAGTGTATCGAATGGTCGTCGTTGGATTAAACGGGTTCGGGTAGTTCTGGAAGAGCTCGAATTTCAGCGGCGCGCCGCTCTCGTGCTTTGATGCTGCGAAAATGGGGATGGAAACGATATACCTTTCATAAACAAGACTCCAGTCCATGACGGGGTTGAATGCAGTGTTCAAAGCGTCGTCCCAGATCAGCGCGCCCTCAGGCAGCCCATCAATGGCGGAGATCATGTAATGCTGGGAAAAATTCTCCGTGAGGTCCGTGAACTTCGAAATCCCTGCATTGGCGACCGTTGCCTTGTCCGTCTTTATGCCGCCGACTACTCCCGGAAAGGTGTTCGGATCGTAGTCCCCACAGGTGAAGCTGGTACCCACAAGATCGGGCGGCGAGGGAAACCTCGGATCCTTCCACTGGTACTGATTCCATGCCGCCATCGAATCGACAACATCGGCACTTGCTATGGCGCTCGTCGCAAGATTCGGATCCGAGGTCGACGTCCTCTTCTCGACTATGCCACCGTTGCCCGGCCCATACGCCTCAAAGAGCCGAACCGTACGTGGATTCATCCAGGCGCACGGGAGATTCCCAATTCTCCACGGTCCGGATCCGGCTCCTGCCCAATTCAGATAGGATGGGAGTGCATCAAGGCTTGTCAGTCGGTATTTGGACGAAAGGTAATAGCCATTGATCAGCGCTGGATCGCAAAAGTTGACATTGTCAGAGGCGAAGATCATCAGCTTGTTGAGATCTAGGGAGGGGGAAAACCGCGTCGTGTCAGTGGGATTGACATATCGATCTGACACGATTTCACCATTGGTCCGGTTGTTCGTGTCGACGTTAATCGTGCTCTCAAAGATCTTGTCTGGATCCTGTCCGCTGTTCGCGACGTTCGTGTCCTCGCCGGTCCAGTTCTGGTTCACAAAGATATTGCTCGTAATCCACAGGCTGTGGTGATAGGGGGAGATCACCCAGTTCTTCATCGTGTTGATGAAGGTATTGTGATTCACATACATGAAATCGGTCAATTGATTTCGCTGGAGGAACACGGTCCCGCTGTTCACGACAGTGCAGTTCTCGATCCTGAGTGTGTCGATGGGGTGAGTACATTGCGCGATCCTTGAACCATTCCACCCCGCCGGGTTGAACATATTCCGGAAATAGGAGTTGGTGATGGAGAACTTCGCGCCATACGACCAACCGCCGATTGCTCCGGGTTCATCGGAGCAATCAAAGAGATCCAAGCCGCAAAATTCAAAGAGACAGTTGTCGATGACCAGACTTTGTGCCTTGCCTTTCGCCGTTCCACAGACAAACAACTCGTTCGCGAGTCGTCCATCCAACTGCATTGCCTGGTAGTGGACGTTCCGAAGTGTCAGACTCCCCCAGACGGCATTCACGGCGTTGTCGCCGACCGGCCTCCCGGGTTGGGGGTCGATCAGGATCATCGGCTTGGTGGTCCCATAAGGCGAGGGAACGCCGCACATAGTCAGGCATCCGTAGGAGTCATGGAAGACAATGGGTGCGCGCTGCAAATAGCGCTGGCCTTCATTCAAGGCATATACTCTGCGAGGGTTGTTTCTCTGACCGGTGGCATCGGTGTCGGCGTTTATGGTTGTCTCCAGGATCCCTCCGGAGTCCGCAGCAATCCAGATCGTGTCCTTTGATACGAGAGTGGTCACCCCGATCACATTGGAATTCGCGCTCATCGAGCCGATCTTTCCGGCCCTGATCCGGTAGGAATAACGGTATCCGCCATTGAGGCCCACCACGATCAGCGAATCAACATGGCCGCCGACAACAAGAAGATCATTGTAGCCGACGGAGAGGACGGCAAAGAGCGAGTCTCTCGCCACGTCGATACGATACTCAGTTGCCCCTGCACTGGTGTCCCATCGCGCGGTAAATGAAGTAGACGTGACGCGTGTCGCTGCCAATGCTACAGGTGTGGGGGGCGGCGGCGGCCCAACCGACGTCGTGACCTGTATGACATTCGAGGGACCGCTCACTGATTGATCCCGGGCCGCGCGAACCCGGTAGTAGTAAGGCGTGGCTGCTTCAAGCCCCGTAACGTTGTAGAGCAGAGCCGGGCCGACATTGAGGCTCTGAAGGCCCGGGAGAAACGCTGCAAACGCCGAGTCGGCGGCCACGTCGAGTCGATACCCCGTGGCTCCCGCGGAGCTGTCCCAGTTGGCTGTGAAGGAAGCCGATGCCACCGTTGTGGCCGGCGTTGCGACCGG
Organism: Bacteroidota bacterium; assembly: GCA_035506295.1. GTDB lineage: Bacteria > Bacteroidota > Ignavibacteria > UBA10030 > UBA6906 > DATJPR01. The sequence continues at coordinate 6,858 of DATJPR010000132.1, forward strand.
CGCAGGAGGAGGTGGAAACGGGTTTGTCGTTGTGACGGCAATGACATTTGAAGGTCTGCTCGTCCCTATCGCATTCGTTGCCATCACATGATAGTAGTACGTGGAATTGTAGATGAGCCCGGAGACGCTTGCTGAGAGCATATTGCCAACATTGACGTAATGGTACATCGGCAGAAATTGAACAAAGCCGGAGTCGATGGCCACATCGAGAATATATCCGGTCGCACTTGCAGAAGAGTCCCAGTTTGCCGTGAACGATGTTGAGGTCACACCTGAGGCAGCTTTCGCCGCGGGGACGCGGGGCACGCCGACACTTGTTGTCACCGCCACAGAGTTGGAGAGTCCGCTTGTCCCCCCGTCGTTCGATGCCCGCACTCGATAATAATAGGTTGTCGTCCCATAGAGCCCTGTGACATCTGCCGCAATGACATTCCCGACCTTCAAGCCATTGTAGTTCGTCAGCATTGCGTTGAAGCCGCTGTCGAGGGCCACATCGAGCAGATACGAAGTTGACCGCGCGGAGGCGGACCAATTCGCCCTGAACGAATTTCCCGAAATATTCGTTGCGGGCATAGCAGTGGGCGCAGGTGGGGGAGAAGGCGGAGGCGGTGGGGTATACCCCGTTGCGGTGACGAACGCCGCCAGCACTCCATCGTAGGCATTTGCAGACACCGTCCCGTCGCTCCATTGCAGCGAACCAATCGGCTTGTTGTCGATGGTCGAAAGGACGGGAACTCCAGCCTGACCGTAGTTCTCGATGAAATCGGACACCTTCGCGACGCGCGTCGATTGGGCATTCTCAGACTTCACGCCGTTCGTGTAGCCGGGGAATGTGTTCGCGTCCTTGTCTCCAGGGACGTATGAGGAGTTCGCGAGATCGGGCGAAAGAGGCCATTTCGGGTCGCCCCACTGGCTCTGATTCCACTGCCCCATGAGCGTGGCAATCCCCGCATCGGCTATCCCGGGGGTCTCCGTGTTGACGCGCGTGAAGATATTCTGCGTCATTGCCATGTTGTGGGGGAATGCGGAGAAGAGCTGTTGGGTCCGGCGGTTCGTCCAGATGCTGGGGACATTCTTCACTTGCCAAGGGCCGGTGGTGTTTCCAAGGTAATTGAGGTACGACAGGGGATACGGCCCGACAGAATTCCACGCATTGTTTCTATTGGTGTAATATGCGTTGAGTAGAGTATCTGTCCAGAAAATATTGTTCGATGCAAAGATCCTCATCCGCTCGGGGCCGAGAAGTGCAAGGTTCACCGAGCCGTCGAGATTGCGATACTCCGGTTGTACAAGCACGGATGACTTGAGCGTGTCGATATTGATTGTTCCGAACAGCAGTGAGTCGGGATCAAAACCCTGCGGGGTGATGTTGACCGTGTCTTCGCCCACCCAATTATTGTTCTCGAAGAGGTTGTTGGTGATAAAAAGGCTCAGGTAGAAGCAGTTGAAGAGCCAGTACTTGGTCCCGTTGATAAAGGTATTGTGATTGATATACGCGAACCTGCAGAGCGCGCCTGCCTGGATAAACGCCAATCCCGGATCGGAGAATGTGCAGTTCTCCACCCAAAGCGTGTCGGTCGGCTCTTTGCAGAAGAACACGCGCGCTACCCACCACTGTTGTCCCGTGAACATGGCCCGGAAATAGCAGTTGGTGATCCTGCACGTTGCGCCGTGGTTCCAGTCCTGGGCGGTAACGAAATCAAAACCGAGAAGTTCCACGACGCAGTCGTTCACCAGAAGCGACTGGGCCTGGTTGTTGACCGTGGAGCAGAAGAAGATGCTCGAATACTGTGTGCCTTCAGTTCCTTTCCCCAGCCAGTAGACGTGGTCGAGATGAAGGCTTCCCTCGATCTTGTTTGCGGCGGAATTGTTTCCCCCATACTCGGTGGTGAATCCCACGACATGTTGCATCTGCACAACGGGAAAGGCGCCGCCTTTTTCGCCGACGATGGACAACGTGCCGCCGCCGGTGAAAACGATGCCGGCATTCTGGATGTACACGGCATCTTTGTGGAGGGCATAGACACGGTTGGGATTGTTCCGTGATCCGTCCGGGGCGACATCACCGTTGATGGTGGTCTCGAGTGCTCCGGGCACGCTCGGATCGATCCAGAGGGTATCTTGTGCAAGAACGTTGATAGGGAAGAGAATCAACGTCGTCAGGACACATATGAGGCGAGAGGGCTTCATGATTGAAGACCTGACTCAGGGTCCGGTGAGGCGAGAGAGAGCGGCGGATGTCAAAGCCACCCATGCATCCAAATATAAATCGAGGTTTCACACTTGTCA
>DATJPR010000133.1:0-10252 GCA_035506295.1 Bacteroidota bacterium
GCGTTCACATCGCCCGCCTGGCATTGGGCGACGATGTGTCGGTCATCAGGTTGTTCGTCGATCCTGGTCGTGTTCGACGGATTCACGCTCATCTGGTCCGGGCTATTCGTGGGCGTCAATAATGATACGCCCGGCAGGACGGATGGTTAAATGCCGGGAAACTGGTACAGAATACCGGTGGGACGGCTGTGTCTTCAGCGGGGAAAATACCCGAGCCGTGCGAGAAATGCGTCCGCTTTCGCATTTGCGTCTTCCTGCACGCGAGGGTCGGGGCGCGGCCAGCCGTTATCGCCGAGGGCCGTCGGGGTGAAGAGATGTCCGACACCGTCATAGATCCACATCTCGCATGAATCGCCTGCCGCGACGAGCTTGTCGTGGAACAGCTGGACATCCTTCAGCGGGGTCACGGAATCGTCGCGCCCTTCAAGGATGATGGTCGGCGGAAGGCCGGATCTGACGTGATCGACCGGCGAAAGGTCCAACGGATTGACCTTCGCTCCGTTGAGCAACTCGGTGAACCAGCCGCGAGCGTCGGTCCCGGGCGATGTCAGCAACAGCGCATTCGGCGATGTTTGGATCTTTGTCCCCGGCAGAGTATCCGGGAAGATGGCGAGCGTCGCACAGAGCTGTGCCCCCATCGACCATCCAGACGCCGCAATCTTGTCGGCGTCAATTCCGAGCGAATCTGCGTTCTTGCGTAACCAGAGCATCAAATCCTTTGCATCGGCGATGGATTCGATCGGGGTGACATCCCTGAAATTGCAGAGCCGGTATTGCGCAGCAATTCCGATCATCCCTTTCCCTGCGAAGCGCTTCGCGCCGGGATACCCCCACGAAGCGTTACCCAGAACAAGGCCGCCGCCGTAGAAGATCACGATTGCCGGCCGTTTTTCGCCCGGCCTGATACCGTCGGGATAGAAAAGATGCGCCTTCAGCACGAACCCGTTCTCTGTCTTGAAACTCTTCACCACATGATCCCGCTCCCCTGTTTCATAGGACGAAAACTGCTGGTCGATGCTCGACCTCAGGGATGGAGTTGTGCAACGCCGATCGAACTCCGTTACGTATTTCTCGCTGTTGGCAATTCCGCAGTTGTCGATCTGTTCCCGCAGATATTCCGAGAACCAATAGTCCCGCATCGACTGGTTCCGGAAGACTGCCGAAAGGACGGTCGGAAGAAGGTCCATCTTCAGCAGGTTGTAGTGCTTCCGTTCGGTACTCTTCTCGATGAGGAGGTCCGCGTTGTAGTCTACCCATTTCTTGCAGTACTTTTTGAAGCTTGCGAGTTGCGTCACCGTCGTGTCATTCACGGGCGAAACGGCAAGATAGTCCATGCCGTTCCGGCTAAGTGTCCGATGTTCGCCGGTAAATCGCTGATGTACTTCCGGGTAGTCAACAACAAGCGCATTGAAGCCGAAGTCGATGTCGGCGTTGAGAAGATTGACAAAGGTGCTGGAGACCTTCTCACCTCCCATCTGACAAGCTTTCATAGTTCCACGATACACATTCTTCAATGAATCAATGAGAGCAATGAAACGGGATTCTTCCTGAGAATGGATCTTTACCCAGTTGTTGTTGAAGAACTCGTTGGTTCCGGGCTGGAGGAGACTGATGTTCTTCAGGCACGAGTTGGCGCCGGCCAGATCGCCCCCATACTTCAGGCTCGATAGATCGGATTCCTTCACCTCCAGTTCCACATGCTTCCCCGGTTCCAGGTAGACAGCCCAGGACAACTTGCCGCACTGGATGTCAAGGAAAATCGGATACTGTGTCGTAGACTGAAAGCGGAACTCCCCGCTTGCAGCAAGAGGAACATCATCGTTCCCGATCTTGATGTGCTGTTCCGATGCCCCGATCACCTTGCCCGCGATCTCTGAAGAGAGAGGTGGTTGAGAAAGTGCAGCCTCGGTCAATGCAATGAGAAGTATGCTGGAAACGACCTGCTTCATTATCATTCCTCATTCGCCATTTTCGACAATCGATTATTCGTCTTTCTCATCAGTTGAAGATGATTGACTTGGCATCCTTTTGCGGCACAACCCGGGTTGTACCTGGCCTTCAATCGCAAATATTAGAGTGAGAGAGATCCAATTGCAAGGGGGGCGGAGGTGGCTTTGCCGGCACTGTGGATACCAGGTGCGAGTGGCCGGAATTTCGCGTTCGGCCCTCAGCCCGGGGGTGAGAGCGGGGGTCTTTGGCCTCATTGACGGAGGGGGGGAACTGCTCCGGAATCCCGGATGTTAGAGCAGCATTCACGTGAGAATAAGCACCAACTAGCTTGGTCTTCGAGTCGAATTCGTACTTGGTGGACCAAATCTGCAGGGATCTTGTCGGGGTCCACGATCCAGATCCTCCCCTACGAACGTTTCTTCCTTTGCGCGTATGTTTGTAATCGCTTCCACGCAGGTTCCGTTGTCATGAGTGCTCATTGTCGGAGACAACCCTGGATCTCCGTGCGGCGCACTGAAACGCTATTCCCATAGAAATGCCCGCGACCGACGCCGCTATTCGTCTGTTCGGTCTCGACTGACCCTGATGAGGCGTTGAACTTCACGATCCTTGCAAAGGACCATGGAAGCCAGCTTTCGGAAGTCCTTCTCATCGCTTGACGCAATGTTCGCGTTTATCGGAACCGGGCTGGATGAACTTCACATCTCCAGCGATGCCTCTTTCGCCGCACAACTGGCCATTGAGGAGCTCTTCACGAACATGGTGAAGTATGGAGGGCAGTCCGGCGGTGAGGTCGGAATATCTCTTCAGCGCGACGACGACCGGCTTGTCGTGGTGCTCACGGATAGGGGAGACACCCCCTTCGATCCCACCATGAGACCGGCAGCCGACGTCTCCCTCCCTCTCGCTGAACGGAAAGTGGGCGGATTGGGCATCCATCTCGTTCGCAGCCTGATCGATCGGATCAGCTATTCCTATGCGGACGGGAGGCACAGCATCACCCTCATCAAAAACCTGGAGCCATAAATGTTCTCCGTTATTGTTCGCGACGATGGAGAAGTCGCGTTGATCGGTCGATTAGACGCCTCTCAGACCGAAGTCGCTGGAGAAGTCTTCGATAGGATTGAGAACACGACGAAGGTGAGTTTTGAGAAACTGGACTACATTTCAAGCGCCGGGCTCGGCTTGCTTCTCAAGACGCAGAAGCGGCTGAGTAATACCGGCCAGGGGCTTGTTCTCACCCGCATGAATAAGCTCGTCCGGGATATCTTCAAGATCGCCCGCTTCGACGTGATTTTTCAGATTGAAGAGACTTCATGACCAACTTTCCGGGGACTGCCGCGTACTTCAGATGAGCGACCAAGTTGACAACGTGCTGGTCCTGCAGGTCCTCCGCGGGGACTTGAAATCATTCGAAACGCTCGTTGAGAAGTATCAGAAACCGGTCTTCAACCTCGCGCTTCGGATGGTCCGGAATCCGGACGAAGCAGAGGATGTTGCCCAGGCGACGTTTGTGAAGGCATTCGAGCACCTGAGATCCTACAACGAGGGATTCAAGTTTTTTAGTTGGCTCTACCGCATCGCCATGAACGAGTCGCTCAGTGTTCTCCGGGCGAAGAAACAATTTACACGTGTGGACGAGGCGAAAGAAGTCCCCGAGGATGCACCTGACGGAGTGGAACGTGAAGAGGCGGCTTCGAAGATCAATGCAGCTCTCGCCGTGCTCACGGACGATCAACGCGCGGTGGTAACCTTGAAGCATTTGGAAGGCTTCTCGTACATCGAAATCGCCGAAATCCTCGCGATCTCCGAAAAGAAAGTCAAGTCCCGCCTGTTCAGTGCCCGACAGGTTTTGCGGGACGTGCTGATGAAAAGCGGATTAGGATCACCATGATAGCCAAGAACATTCTCGATCTTCTCAACCGGGACATCGACGGTGTTACGGCACCGGCGGAGCATGCCGAGTTGAAAGCGCTGATCGACTCCGACGCGGAGATCGCGCGTCTCTACGCCGACATGCGGCGATTGGCCGAGGCGATTACCCCGCCCCCGCGCGTTGACCCTCCCCCAACCTTGAGACACACAATCATGAGGCAGGTCGAAAAAGGCGCCGCGGTGCAGGCCAGTCGACCAACTTTTTCATGGTGGACGAGTATTTCAGGTACGATCACATCTTTACTATCCCACAATTTCCCGGAGACTGTTATGGCTGGCAACAAGCTGGTGCGTACGAAGCGTCAGAAATGGGCCATGATCATAGGTGCCGTCTGCGTCGCCATGGTCGGCGTGATTTACTTTCAGTTCTTCTACCCCCCGACTCCGAAGGAGGACGTGGCAGGGACGATAGGTGCGGTACAGAAATATCGCTCCGAGCAGATGAGCGACAAGGACGTCATCCTCACAGGAGAGACTTCGCGGGCGCAAATCATTGCCGGGGCCATCGGCAACGCCCCTGCGGCTGCCCGTCTCGCAGCCTACCAACAACTCGGTTCCGCGGCCAGGCTGGATGCATTCTCCAAGCTCGATGCCGCGACGCAATTTGAGGCGTTTTCCAGACTCGGCCAGCAGGCAAAGCTCGACGCCTACGCACAGTACAACTCCGCGGCAAAGCTGGACGCAGCAGCAGCTCTGGATGCATTTTCACAATTGGATGCGACGACGAAGCTGGCGGCTTATTCGAAACTCGACGCCGCCTCGAAACTGGACGCTTTCGCAAAGTTAGATGCCAGCCAGCAGCTCGGGGCCTATGCCAGGCTCGACGCGACCTCACAAATGGCCGCCTTCCAGAAACTCGATGCAGCCACGCGTCTTGAGGCGTTCAACAAACTGGATGCCAATGCAGCGCTAGGTGCGTATTCGAAACTGGGCGCAGCTGCGCAGCTCGCGGCCTATTCCAGACTCGGCTCCACGGCAAAACTGGACGCCTTCTCGAAACTGGATGCCCAGTCAAGGCTCGACGCATATTCAAAGCTCGATTCTCAGAAGAAGCTCGACGCATTTTCAAAACTGGACGCTGCGACACAACTGGCTGCCTACAACCAGCTGGGTCAGCAGGCGAAGCTTGACGCGTATACGAAGTTCAATTCTTCAACCCAGCTCGAAGCAGCGGCCGCCCTGGAGGCGTTCTCCAAACTCGATGCGGCTTCGCAACTCGCCTCCTATTCGAAATTGGATGCTGCCACAAAGTTGGAAGCGTATTCGAAGCTTGATGCCGCTTCGCAGCTGCAGGCGTACTCAACCCTGGACGCCGCCGCCCAACTCGATGCATTCTCCAAGCTGGATGCAGCGACACAGCTGAACGCCTATGCAAAGCTCGACGCTGCATCGCGGCTGGACGCGTTCTCGAAACTCGATGCAACGACCAAGCTGGATGCCGCCGCGCATCTCGGCGAGTGAGCGGAACAGGAGACCGGGAACTCCACTGTCCGCATACGTGTTCGTACCACCGACCGAGGCGGGGGCTCATTGCAGGCCCCCGCCTGTTTTTCATTGCATTCTCCGCACCTTCTCCATGAAGCACATCTCCAGGCGTCTTCCCGTCCTTTGGATCCTCACCCTGCTCCTTGGACAATCGCTCCACAGCCAATTCCGGGTCCTGGAAACAACGAACCTCCGCCTCGTGTATCTTCCGAATCAACGTTATGTTGTGCAGCACCTTGCCCGGTGTTTTGAGAACGCCTTCAGCTTCCATGAGAAGCTGTACAGCTACGCGCCCGGCGAGAAAGTCACGCTCGTGATGCACGATCAGGACGACTATGGGTCCGGCGGCACGTCGACGATCCCTTGGGACTATGTCTCCATCTGCATGGAGCCCTTCGACTACGTCTATGAAACCCGCCCCGCCAACGAGCGCATGCAATGGCTCATGAATCATGAGCTGATGCACGTGGTGGCCACCGATAATACCGCGCCGGTCGATCAGGCGTTTCGGACTCTCTTCTTCGGCAAGGTTTCCCCGACCACCGAGAACCCGATGTCGATGCTGTACAGCTATTTCACAAGTCCACGATGGTATTGCCCCCGATGGTACCACGAGGGGATCGCCGTGTTCATGGAGACCTGGATGTCCGGGGGCATCGGCAGAGCGCAGGGCGGGTACGATGAGATGGTGTTCCGGACCATGGTCCACGACAGCAGTTACTTCTACGATTATGTGGGATTGGAGTCCGAAGGGACGACCATCGATTTCCAAATCGGCGCCAACTCGTATCTCTACGGCACACGGTTCATGAGTTATCTGGCCGATCAGTACGGGACGGAGAAGCTGGTTCAATGGGTCGATCGTACGGCTGGAAGCTCCCGGTATTTTGCGTCCGCATTTGAAGACGTGTACGGGAAATCTGTGGCAGAAGAGTGGTCCAACTGGATCTCCTGGGAGCACCGATGGCAGAGGGCGAATCTCGACTCGATACGTCAGTATCCCCTGACGCGTTACCGGCCGCTTGCCGATCATCCTCTCGGGGCGGTGTCCCGGGCATTCTATGACTCAAGCATGGGGAAAGTCTTTGTCGCGTCGAACCTCCCCGGCCAATTGGCGAGGCTTGTCGCCCTTGACGTTCACTCCGGCAGGTTGACCAAGCTCTGCGATGTTCTTTCACCGGCCATGTACTATGTTTGTTCCACCGCCTATGATCCCTCGACCGGCTCGCTTTTCTTCACCACGCACAACAGTACTTCGTGGCGCGACATCAACGTGCTGGACGTGCGCACCGGATCAACACGGCTTCTCCTGCGGAATGCCCGCATCGGCGACCTGGCATTCGATCAAGCCGACAAAAGTCTGTGGGGCGTGCAGCATCAAAACGGCTTTTCGAATATTGTCCGCATTCCTCCGCCGTACAGGGACTGGCGCAATGTGCTGACGCTGGACTACGGCAAGGATGTCTATGACATCGATCTCTCTCCCGACGGGCATTCACTGATCGCCTCCACCATCGAAGTGAACGGGAGGCAGCGGCTCATCCGTATGTCGACCGATTCTCTGCTCGCCGGGAGCGGCGGTTATGACGCACTCTATGAATTTGAAAACAACTCGCCGATGAACTTTGTCTATTCGAAGGACGGGCGTTTTCTCTTCGGGACCACGTATATGACCGGGGTCTCCAACGTCGTCCGTTACGATATCGAGCACCGGACGATGTCGTGGGTAACCAATATTGAGACAGGCTTCTTCCGCCCCCTGCCGCTGACGGCCGATTCGTTGTTCGTCTTCCTGTACACCGGCAAAGGTTTTCTTCCGGTCGTCATCGGCAACGACACCCGGGAGGACGTCAGTGCCGTGCATTATCTCGGGTATGACGTTGTTCAGAAAAATCCGGTCCTGGAACAATGGAAGCTCCCTCCGCCTTCCACCGTCAATATCGACTCCCTGACGCTCAGGGACACCGAGTACAATGGATGGGATGATTTTGGTGTGGCATCGGCATATCCCGTGGTGGAAGGATACAAGGCATATACAAGCCTCGGCATGAGAGTCAACCTCCAGGATCCGCTCTTTATGAACCGGCTCACGGTCAACGGGTTATACTCTCCTTCGGCCGGCCTAGCAAAAGGTGAGCGGTTCCACGGGAGCCTCGAGTATGAGGTTTCGAGCTGGGATTTCACAGCGGCCGCAAATCAAACCGACTTCTACGACCTTTTTGGTCCCACCAAGACAAGCAGAAAGGGGTATGCCGCAGGAATCCTGTATCACGAGTACCTCTTCTACGAGCGCCCTGAATCGTTCGATGTCCACCTTGGCGCTCACGCGTTCTGGGGTCTTGAAAGACTTCCGGACTATCAGAACGTGGCTACCTCGTACGACCATTTCTACGTCTTCAACGGATCGCTCGGCTATTCTTTTCTGCTCAGGTCCATGGGGGCGGTCGACTTCGAACGTGGAATCGCGGCGAGTGTCGCGAACCAGACCACCATTCTTCTTTCGAAGGCATACCCGCAATTCTACGCGACGTTGGACTTCGGCCTTGCACTTCCCCTGGATCACACTTCTTTGTGGATCAGGAGTGCAGGTGGGTATTCCCCCTCGCACAGGAGCGAACCATCGGCGAATTTCTATTTCGGAGGGTTCGGGAATAACTGGGTGGACCATCAGGAAGTGCACAGGTACCGGGAGTACTACAGTTTCCCGGGGTTCGGGCTCAATGCCCTCGGCGGGACGAGTTTCGTCAAGACCCTCGTTGAGCTCGATCTCCCCCCATTGCGCTTCCGGCGGCTCGGCATCCCGAACTTCTATTGCACATGGGCGCGCGTGGCAGCATTCGCATCCGGCCTGGCGACGAATTTTGATGATCGTGCGATCCTCGGAAAGGCGGTCGATGTTGGGGCTCAGATAGATTTCAGTCTGGTCCTATTTTCCGGTCTGTCGTCGACCTTTTCTCTCGGGTATGCTGTCGGTGCTCAGCCCTCCGAACGCGCCGTTCGCGAGCTCATGATCTCCCTGAAACTCCTGTAGGCGCACGCTCATGGGCTATCTCCTTGGTCTTGCCCCCGTCGTCCTCTTCCTCGCGGCGCTCCTGTACCTGGACAGCTACAAGCTGATCGGAGTGAAGGCGGTGCTGATCACGATCGCGTACGGTGCGGGAGCAGCAATTGGAGCGATGCTTGCGAACGGCTGGCTGGCGAACGCGCTGAATATCGGATGGGAGCCGTACACCCGGTATGGGGCGCCATTCGTCGAAGAATTCCTGAAGGCCTGCTTCCTGATCTACCTCCTCAAAGCGAACAAACTCGGGTTCTCTGTGGATGCGGCAATTCGCGGGTTCGCGATCGGTGCGGGGTTCGCTCTGGTGGAAAATCTTTACTACCTGCACCTCCGTCCGGATGCGAGTCCCTACCTCTGGGTCATCCGCGGTTTTGGGACAGCGCTCATGCACGGAGGCGCAACATCAATTGTCGGGATTCTTTCGAAGGAGATGATGGATCGTTCGGTGAAGCCCCTCGCTCTGACGATCCTGCCGGGTTTGTGTCTTGCCGTGATCATCCATTCCATGTTCAACCATTTCCTCCTCAATCCTCTCATTTCCACCCTTCTGATTCTCATCCTGCTCCCGGTGGTGACTCTGATCGTATACCGGAGGAGCGAAGGCGCTACACGAGAATGGCTGGGGGTGGGTTTTGACAGTGATCAATCTCTGTTCGAGATGATCACGACGGGCTCACTGGATGAGATGAAGATCGGAGTGTACCTGCGTTCGCTGGAAGACCGCTTTCCCGGCGAGGTGGTCGCGGATATGCTGTGTTACCTCCGGCTTCACCTGGAATTATCAATCAGGGCCAAGGCGACCATGATCATGCGAGACGCAGGTTTCACGCCCCCTCCGGGTGAAGAATTGAAAGAGCAGATCCGCGAGCTTCACTTTCTCGAAAAAAGTATCGGGAAGACCGGTCGGCTGGCCCTTCATCCCTTTCTCCACAATCGCGCGAAAGATTTGTGGCAGGTTGAGCGCTTGGAATCCTCTGCAGAATAGACACTCCCACCATCCTCACTTCACATGCATCGCCGCGACTTTCTCCGCCTGGAACTTCGTGAGCTGGACCACCTTCGCCTGTCCCCGGAGAAACGTCGGAACGCTCATCATGGCCTGGGCTTTGTCTTCCGCCTCTATAATAGCCCATCCTGTATGAACGCCGTCTTTGCATCCCCAGTCGAAATGGTGGAGATACCCGATCGCCAGCGTTTCTTTGAGTGCCAGTTCACAATCTTCGGCCGAGTGGTTCGAGATGACGATGAACTTCTTCATGATTGCACTCCCTGATGAGTCGTGGATGAACGATCAGACGGTTTCAAGATACTTGCGGATGGAATAGATCGCGGCCGATCCCTCCCCTACCGCGGCCGCAACCCGGCGGTTCGCTCCGGCACGCACGTCGCCCGCGGCGAAAATGCCGGGCACGTTGGTTTCAAACATGAAGGGATCCCTGTCGAGCGTCCACCCGCGTGGTTTGCCATTGACCCTGGGAAGATCGGGGCCGGTGATGATGAAGCCGGTGTCGGTCCGCTCCAGCAGGCCGGAGGTGAACTCCGAATGGGGCGCGGTCCCGATGTGAATGAACATCGCCGACGTATTCAGCGGCTCCTCCTTTCCACTGTCGATGTTGCGGAGGACGACCTGCTTCAGGCTTCCGTTGCCGCAGACGTTCGCCACTTCGACGCGCGGGACGACGCAGATGTTTTCGGTGTTGTTGATCCGTTCCACGAGATAATGCGACATTGCCGGCGCAAGAGCGGCAGCGCGGATGATGATGGTCACTTTCCTCGCATAGCGGGAGAAAAACAACGCAGCCTGCCCTGCTGAATTCGCGC
>DATJPR010000134.1:0-4974 GCA_035506295.1 Bacteroidota bacterium
GGGTCGTATTCGTTCACCTTCGATGGCAGCAACCTTTCGAGCGGCGTGTATTTCTATCGATTGTCAACGGGATCGAGTCAGATCACACGCTCAATGATGCTCTTGAAGTAACAGCTGACAGTCGATTGACCTTGGGATGAATTCACGACTGTGAACTGACGACTGTCCACTGCCCGCTGCTTTCTCCCTACTCCCTACTGCTTACTGCCTACTCTTGGCTGGAATTGTTCCCGCCCCAAAGTCTCATCTGCTCTCTTTCCCGCCTGAGCCATTTTTCGTATCTTAAGAGACTATGATTGCCGCAACCGACATCTCCCTCCAATTCGGCGAGAGGGTGCTGTTCAAAGAGATCTCCTTCCGGATCGGCCCCCGCGACCGGATCGGCCTCGTCGGCTCCAACGGCACCGGAAAGACGACTCTCCTCAGGATCCTCGTCGGTCAGGCGGAAGCCGATTCGGGCACCGTCAACAAGGCGAAATATGTGACCGTCGGCTACCTTGCGCAGGAAGGCACGACGACGCGTGGCCGGACATTGTACGGCGAGGCCGAGTCGGTTTTCGGCGACATCATCGACACGCAATCGCGACTCGACGAAGTCCACCGGAAAATGGGAGAGCTCACCGACCACGAATCGGAAGAGTTCCGGGAGCTCCTCGACCTCTACGGCGAGTTACAGCATAAGCTCGAGTCGTCCGATGCCTTCCGCATGAAAGGCGTCATTGAGAAGGTGCTCAAGGGACTCGGCTTCCGCGAATCCGATTTCGAGCGCGATACCGGCGAGTTCAGCGGCGGCTGGCAAATGCGCATCGCGCTGGCAAAGCTCCTCCTCCAGCAGCCCTCCCTGCTCCTCCTCGACGAGCCGACCAACCACCTCGACCTTGAATCTCTGCAATGGCTCGAAGAGTATCTCCAATCGTATGAAGGGGCGCTCATCATCGTCTCCCACGACCGCCGCTTCCTCGACACGATGGCGCAAACGATATTCGAGCTCAGCATGGGGACGCTGTCCGAGTACGCCGGCAACTTCACTGCGTACCAGGAGCAACGGGCGCTGCGGCTCGAACAGCAGATCGCCGCGTTTGAGAACCAGCAGGCACAGATCAAGCAGACCCAGCGGTTCATCGAGCGTTTCCGCTATAAGGCCACGAAGGCCCGGCAGGTGCAAAGCAGGATCAAGATGCTCGAGCGGATGGAGCTGGTGCAGCTTGAGGACGAAGAAGGCGCCATTGATTTCGAGTTTCCGCCAGCGCCGCCGTCAGGGAAGGTCGCCATGGAGCTCCTGAATATCGCCAAGAGCTATGACAGCAACGTCGTCTTCGAGGATGTCTCTCTTGACATCTACCGTGGCGATCGGCTCGCGTTTGTCGGCGTGAACGGCGCCGGAAAGTCGACGCTTTCAAGGATCATCGCCGGCGTCGAACCCTTCGAGAGCGGGACGAGAAACGTCGGACACAACGTGATCGTCTCCTATTTCGCCCAGCATCAGGCGGAGGAGCTGGATCCCGGCTTTGAGGTCCTGCAGACTGTCGAGAGCGTCGCGGCTGGCGAAACGCGCCGTCAGCTTCGCTCGCTGCTTGGGAGCTTTCTATTCCACGGCGACGATGTCTTCAAAAAGGTCCGCGTCCTCTCGGGCGGAGAGAAAAGCCGTCTCGCCCTGGCGAAGATGCTGCTGATCCCGGCAAATCTCCTGGTCATGGACGAGCCGACCAATCACCTGGACATGCGGTCGAAGGGCGTCCTTCAGGATGCGCTCGAAGATTACGACGGGAGTTTCGTGATCGTCTCGCACGACCGCGATTTTCTCGACCCGATTATCAACAAGGTCGTTGAATTCACGTATGGGAGAATCAGGGTTTTCCCCGGGACCTTGAGCGAATATCTCGACAAGAAGAAGGCGGAACGCGCTGGACAGTCGGCGATATCCCAGGCTTCAAGCCGTATGAGCGTCACTGCCGGTGACAAAGAACGAAAGCGCCAGGAAGCGGCTCTGCGGCAGGAACGCTATCGCGCAACGAAGCCGATCCAGGAAAAGATCGAGGCGGTCGAGAAGACGATCGCAGCCCACGAGGCAGAGAAGGCCGACATCGAACGCCTGATGTCGAACCCTTCCTTCTACAAGGATGGGGAGAAGGTGAAAACGATCACCGCGCGATACAAAGAAGTGCAGGAGCTTCTCAACAACGATTACTTCCGCTGGGGCGAGCTCACGAAGCGGTTGGAGGAAGTGCAGGCCACCTTCCGCACAGGCGCCGACGGAAAGGACCGTGCGAATGCAGCGGGGTGACGAACTCGTGGTGACGCTCGAATCGGCGGCGTTCGAGGGAAAGAACATCGCCCGGCTCGACAATCTCGTGGTGTTCGTGCGAGGTGGCGTCCCGGGCGACACCGCGCGCACGCGGTTGACGAAAATCAAAAAGCAGTTCCTGGAAGCGGACTTCGTCGAGCTTCTCTCGCCCTCGCCGGATCGCGTCAGCGCTCCGTGCATACACTTCGGTCCATGCGGCGGATGCAAGTGGCAGGAGCTGGCGTACGAGGCCCAGCTGTCGTTCAAGCGACAACAGGTGGTCGATGCGCTCACACGACTCGGAGGTTTCCGGGACCTTGTCGTGCCGCCTGTGCTCGGCGCGACGAACACGCTCTACTACCGCAACAAGATGGAATTCTCGTTCGGCAGGCGCTGGCGTCTCCCGAACGCCTCCGAGGCTGAGCCGGAGTGGGCGCTGGGATTGCATATCGCCGAGCGGTTCGACAAAGTCCTCGATCTCGATGAGTGCCGCCTGCAATCCGAGGTCAGCGCGCACATCGTCAACTTCACCCGCGACTACGCGCTCGCGAACAACATCAGCATCTACTCCACGACAAGCCACTCGGGCCTCCTGCGGAACCTTGTCATCCGCGAAAGCCGCCGGACCTCGGAACGCATGGTGAACCTCGTGACCTTCGAGGATCGTCCGGAGATCATGCACGAATTCACCTCGGCCCTCGTGGCGAAATTTCCCGGAGTCACCACGGTCGACAACAACGTGAACCTGAGGAAATCCCAGGTCGCCCTCGGGGATTTCGAGAAGATCTATCACGGCCCGGGATACATCACGGAACGGATCGGCAACCGGAGATATCGCATCTCCGCAAATTCCTTTTTCCAGACGAACACCGACCAGGCGGAACGTCTCTACAACGTCGTGCGCGATTTCGCGGGCCTGACCGGGTCCGAAGTCGTCTACGACCTCTATTCCGGGACAGGGACGATCGCACTCCATCTCGCCGATCAGGCGAAGGTCATCGTCGGGATTGAATCGGTGGAACAGTCGATCACCGATGCACGGAGCAACGCGGAATTCAACGGGGTGACCAACTGCACCTTCCTCGCGGGAGATCTGAAGGACCGCTTAACCAGGGACGCCGACTGGCAGCGGCAATTTCCGAGGCCGGATGTGGTCGTCCTCGATCCGCCGCGGAGCGGGATGCATGAGAAGGCGGCGACGCAACTGCTCACGCTCGGCGCGCAACGCATCGTCTATGTCAGCTGCAATCCGACAACGCAGGCGCGTGACTTGAAGATCCTCACCGGCGACGGAAGGTACGCGATCCAGGCGGTGCAGCCGGTGGACATGTTCCCCCACACCTACCACATCGAAAACGTCGTCCTGCTCAGCAGCGCGTCTCCTCGAGCGTGAAGCTATTCGAGTCCCAGCGCATCCAGCAATGCTCGATAATCCTCCTCGAGACGCTCGGTCTTTGCGGCGTTGTATGCGAGCGAGGCGACGATGCCGTGGATCGACGAGAGCTGGATGAACCGCCAGTAGTAGCTTGATTGAACGGTGATCTTCTCGTCTTTCCAGACCGCCACGATCGCTTCAGGATCGACGGCGAGCTTCCCGTGATTGGGAAGGGTGATGACCTTCAGCGCCATAGTCTCAGCACTCCTGTCGCACGTTCACTTCTGCTCCACCGGTTCGAACTCTACCAGTGCATTGTTTCGCTGGATGATTTCCTTGATCCGGTCGCGCATGCTTCTGTTGACCTCATCCAGCATGCCGGAGGAATCCGCTTGCGCCATCGCAATGGTCTCGACCTGATGCATCGCGGAATCGCGATCTGCCAACGAGATCCTGTTCCACCAGCCGTCCTCGTCTTGAAGAGCCTTGTATGAATCCATGGTAAGGGAGAGAATCTTCGGCGGGGGGAGAGTAGCTTCCACGCGGAGCGGATTCCTCTTGATCGTCAGTCGAAACGGTTCCCGGAGATCGATTCCTGCTTTCGCTGTGAACACGGCCTGCAATCGCATCGTCTTGGTGCTCCCCAGCCACGTGTGGCTCCAGGAATAGTCCACCAGCAGTTGGCGCGCGACTGTCGCGAGCTCGATGATCGGTGTGTTTTGTTCGATGATGACCGTCTGATTGATGCTTACCCGCGGCGTCACATGAAATGCTTCCCGTATCCCTTCGGCGGCGGCTTTGGCAAGATCAGTCGGGACCTTGACGAAGAACACATAGCCGGCGATGCTGACCCCAATGAAGATGAGGACGATGCAGAGGACGACAGCAAGTCGAGCTTTGGGGCTCATGGGAACCGAAATGGCGGAATGAACTGGAGAATGCGCGTTTCGCTACTCAAGGTAGCGAATCACGGGAAGCTACACAAGGCCACGCGGGTAGGTTCCATTTGTTCCTTCCGCTCCGTAGATTTCGTCTGCATTGCACACAACGCACGAGAGCTCACCGTGAAATTCATCGCTCTGGAACAGGAAGTCCCGAATGTTTCTCCCGAGGCGTATGCACCTCATCTGAAGGATGAAGCGCGAACGGTCCTTGCATTGTACGAGCAGGGGATGATTCGTGAGATCTATTTTACACATCCCGCACGCGAAGCGGTGATCATTCTCGAGTGCGCAAATCTGGACGAGGCCCGGGCCGTGCTCGACGGACTCCCCCTCGTCCGCAACGGGCTGATTGCATTCAAGATCGAAGCGCT
>DATJPR010000135.1:0-3216 GCA_035506295.1 Bacteroidota bacterium
CATTTGCGCTGCACCGGGGATCTTCCGTTGCGCAGGGGTATCGGTGACGCCCGCCATGATTGCGTTCGCCGTGATGCCGTACGGTCCGAGCTCGAGGGCGAGCTGACGGATGTGCGATTCCAGCGACGCCTTCGCGGCCGAGACGGCGCCGTAGTTCGGGATCGCTGTATGGCTGCCCGAGCTGGTCATCGCAAAGATCCGACCGCCGCGCTTGATGAGCGAACGCGAGAACAATCCCTGCGCCCAATAGACGAGGCTGTTCGCCATCACGTCTATGGTCATCTCCATCTGGGCCTGCGACACCGCATCTTCCGGTCTCTTTGCGATGAACGGCTTCAACGTGCCGAAGGCAAGCGAATGCAACAGCAACCGGATGGTGTTGTTCGATCCGGCGAAACGTTCCTGGATCTCGTCGAGGGTCTCCGCGCGCTTGATGGCATCGGCGGCGTTGATATTGAAGAAAATCGCCTCCCGCCCGGTGTGCTTGATCTCCTTCATAATCTGCTGCACCGATCCCATCGTCGCCTGTCGATCGAGATGCACACCGAACACGTTCATCCCCGCGCGGGCAAGCTCCATCGCGGCCGCCCCGCCAAACCCGCTCGATGCACCCAGAATCAACGCCCATTCATTCGGCTTGAACCGCGGCTCTTGCTTCATGTCACTCGCTTCAATTGTTCAATCTGCAATTGCTGTCTGCTGTCAACTGTCCGCTGTCAACTCCCCCTGCCAACGCATTCTTCCTACGCCCTACCCTTAGCGCAATCTCCGCCCCTGCTCCATACTGCATACTGCCTACCATCTCTCTTCCTACTTCCTACATCCTAGTTCCTACTCCACGCCGTCACTCGACGGTGACGCTTTTTGCCAAATTGCGAGGTTGATCAACGTTGCATCCTCGCGCGACAGCCATGTAGTAGGCCATCAGTTGTAATGGGATGACGTTCACGATCGGCCCGAAGAATCCATACGTCCGGGGGACACGAATGACGAACTCAGCCAGCTTGTCAATCTCGGTATCGTCCTCGTTCGCAATCGCGATCACGCGCCCTTTCCGCGCCCGGACCTCCTGGATGTTGCTGAGGACCTTTTCATAGATCGCATCCTTGGGGACGACGAACACGACCGGCATGTGGTCGTCGATCAGCGCGATCGGTCCGTGCTTCATTTCGGCGGCGGGATAGCCTTCCGCGTGGATGTAGGAAATCTCCTTCAGCTTCAACGCCCCCTCGAGTGCGACGGGGAAATTCGCCCCGCGGCCGAGGTAGAGGAAGTTCTGGATATCCCTGAACTCATTCGCCACCGCCTTCACCGTCTCGACATTCTTCAGGACCTGGGCGACCTTTTCCGGAAGGTTCGCAATTTCTTCGGTCAGCACTCGCGCGTCCGCCTTGCTCATGCCCCGCGCCCGGGCCAGCATAACCGTGATCAGCGACAGCACGGTGAGCTGCGACGTGAATGCCTTCGTGGAGGCGACACCAATCTCCGGTCCGGCATGAATGTACACCCCGCCGTCCGACTCCCGGGCGATGGAGCTGCCGACAACGTTCACGATGCCGAGGACGGTCGCCCCTTTCGCCTTCGCTTCACGCATCGCCGCCAGGGTGTCCGCGGTCTCGCCGCTCTGGGAGATGCAGAAGACGACGTCGTCGGGCTTGATGACCGGATGACGGTAGCGGAACTCCGAGGCGTATTCGACCTCGGTCGGGATCTTGGCGATTTCCTCGAGCATGTACTCGCCGACGAGCCCCGCGTGCCAGGACGTGCCGCACGCAACCAGAATGACCCGCCGCGCATTGATCAGCTTGTCGTGGACGTCCCGGAGGCCGCCGAGGGTTACTTCTGCCTCCTCGGGATTCAAGCGCCCGCGCATCGCGTTCCGGATCGTCTCGGGCTGCTCGTGGATCTCCTTGAGCATGAAATGATCGAACCCGCCACGCTCGATCTGCGCGAGCTCGAACGTGATCTCTTCAATCTCCTTCTCGACGGCGATGTCGTCGATCGTCATCGTCCGGAACCCCTTCGCCGTGATCTCCGCAATCTCTCCGTCGGAGAGATACACCACCTGCCGCGTATGGTCGACGACGGCCGAGGCATCCGACGCCACGAAGTTCTCGCCATCACCGACGCCGATAATGAGCGGGCTTCCCTTCCGCGCCACGACGATCTTGTCCGGTTCGTGTACCGAGAGGACCACCAGCCCGTACGTGCCCTCGACTTCCAGCAGCGCAAGCCGCACCGCCGACGTCAGGTCGTGCACCTTCGCATACATTTCTTCAATCAGATGCGCAAGGACTTCGGTGTCGGTGGCGCTGGTGAACTCGTGTCCCTGCTGCGCAAGACGCTTCTTGATCGTCGCGAAGTTCTCGACGATCCCATTGTGGATGACCGCAATTTCTTTCCGGCAATCGAAATGAGGATGGGCATTGATGTCGTTCGGTTCACCGTGCGTTGCCCACCGCGTGTGGCCGATCCCGACTTCGCTCTTGAGAGAGCCGTTCGCGGCCTTCAGCGCCTTTGTGAGATCGGCGATCTTCCCGGCCTGCTTTTTGATAAAGAACGACCCGTTCTGCATGAGCGCGATACCCGCGGAATCATAGCCGCGGTACTCGAGCCGCCTTAGGCCTTCGAGGATGATGGGAACACTATTACGCCCTCCGACATAACCGACAATGCCGCACATAGGACTCCCTCGATTCCGTGGAAGAAGGTTGTAAGATAGTCAACCCAGGGGGTAAAATCAATGGATTTTGGGCTCATTCCGCCGGAAGAAGGCCGATACACGCCATCATTCGGCCGGATTTTGGCCCGTCGCGTCGGTAGGAATGGTATTGCAGTTCATGAATCGTGCATGCCGAACTCGCCTCGATGTTTCCTCTCTCGCACCCTTCGCTCAGGAGCTGATCCACGAGCACTCCCTTCAAGTCGACGGTAGTCCGGGAATCCCGGTGGACAAACCGCTCATCGAACCGACGGGCAACTTCGTCGCCGATCTCGTAACAACACGCACCCGCGGCCGGACCGACGTACGCCAGCACATCGCGTGGCTTCGAATCAAAGTGTTGTGCCAGTCCTCTGATGCCCAACGCCACAATCTCACCTGCCGCGCCGCGCCATCCCGCGTGCACAGCGCCGATACATTTCTTCTCCGGATCGAAAAGGAGAATCGGGACACAGTCAGCGAATGTGATGCACAAAAATATCCCCGTCGATGCA
>DATJPR010000136.1:0-16695 GCA_035506295.1 Bacteroidota bacterium
GCGAGCGCGATCCTGACGGCGATGAACGTCATCTCCTTCGTCATCATCGGGATCATCATGCTCGTCCTCGGCAACACAATGATCATGGCCGCGCGCGAGCGTGTCCGGGAATATGCGGTGCTCAAAACGCTGGGCTTCCACACGTTCCATCTGATCGGCCTCATCGCAGGCGAGTCGCTGCTCATCGCGGGGATTGGAGGCGCGCTCGGCCTCCTTCTGTCCTTCCCGATGACCGCGGGATTCGCCGAGGCGATGCCGAAAGGGTGGTTCCCCGTCTTTGAGCTTGAACCGATCACCGCCTGGATAGCCTTTGCGGCGGCGGTGATGGTGGGGGTGATCGCCTCCCTCTTCCCGATTCTTCGTGCCCTCAACACCAGGATTGTTGACGGCTTACGGCAACTGGCATAAGAGACAGCGATGAAAGTTCCATTCAAATATTCTCTCCGGTCGCTCGGGACACGCAAGCTGACGACCACGCTGACCATGATCGGCGTCGCGCTCGTGGTGTTTGTCTTCGCGGCCGTGCTCATGATGGCGGGAGGATTGCAGCGTGCCATGGTGGACACAGGATCTGACGACAACGTGATCATCCTCCGGAAATCCGCGAACGCCGAGATCAGCAGCATCATCGACCGCGACCAGGCGGCGATCGCATCGACGGAACCCGAAGTCGCAAAGTCCGCCGACGGCACGCCGCTGGCCACCAAGGAAATCGTCGTCATCATCAACCTCGAGTACAACGACAAACCGGGGGTCGCCAACGTGACCGTGCGCGGCGTCTCCCAGGCCGCCTTCCAGATCCGCCCCCAGGTGAAGCTGCTGGCGGGAAGGATGTTCAAATTCGGATCACGAGAAGTGATCGTCGGATCGTCAATCGCGAAACGGTTCAAGGACGCGACCATCGGCCAGTCTTTGAAATTCGGCGGCGACCAATGGACGATCGTCGGGACGTTTGAGGCGAACGGAAGCGGATTCGAATCGGAAATCTGGGGCGACGTCGAGCAGCTTGACGCGGCGTTCAACAGGCCGGTCTTTTCCAGCGTGACCGTGCGTCTGGCAAACCGGGACCGCTTCCAGGAATATGCGAAATGGTTCGAGAGCGACAACCGCCTGCAGACGCTGGAGGTAAAGAGGGAGAAACAGTTCTATGAGGAACAATCCGAGTTGATGGCGACCTTCATTCGCGTGCTCGGCATCGTGGTTACCGTCATCTTCAGCTTCGGCGCGATGATCGGCGCCATGATCACGATGTATGCGGCGGTGGCGAACAGGACGATGGAAATCGGGACCATGCGCGCGCTCGGGTTCCGTCGTCGGAGCATTCTGAGCGCTTTCCTTATCGAGGCGTTGCTGCTATCGCTTCTTGGAGGCGCTGCAGGACTGCTCCTGGCCGCGCTTCTTCAGTTCTTCTCGGTGTCGATGATCAACTTCGGCACGTTCACGGAGATCGCTTTTAGCTTTGCGCTCTCCCCCACGGTGGTGATCGCCACCATGGTGTTCTCGCTTGTCATGGGGCTCATCGGCGGTTTCCTCCCGGCAGTGCGAGCTTCACGGATGAGCATCCTCAACGCCCTCCGGGCCGGCTGAAGCACGGAGCGTCAGGCGGACGCGCGCAGCAGCCAGCGGATAAACGGCAGGGCATCCGTGAGCACGTCCGCCACGCGATCGACGAATTTCGGCGAGAAGCATTCCGTGTGCCCCCATTCAACACCGATGAACCATTGCTTGTACCGAAGGTAGTGAATCATCGGGTGATCCCGCGGATACCCGAGCGGCGCTTTCTGCAGTTTCTCCCCCATGATCTCCCCAAACCTCTTCTTGAATGCCCGGTTTTCCACGATCTCAAGAAAATCCTGCGGGTGCTCTGCTACGGAGGTCCTGATCGCCTTGAGCTGTGGTCCCGTCGGCATATACACCCCGCCGCCGACAAAGATCTCCCCCGGTTCGATCCCGAGGTAAAATCCCGGGTTCTCCGTGGGGCCCTTTTTCCCCCGGAGTTCAAAGCTCGCTGCGATGTTGGTCTTGTACGGCGCTTTGTTGTTGCTGAAACGCACGTCGCGGTAGATCCTGAAGATCGATCGCTTGGGATCGAACGAAAACTCGGGCGCAACCCCGGCCATTTGCTGGGAAAGCGACGCAATCAGACATTGCATCGGGAATCGCACGTTCTCCTCATACTCGGCCTTGTGTTTCTGGAACCACGGCCGATTGTTGTTCTTCTTCAATTTTGTCAGGAACTGAATCCCTTGCCGGGGAAAACCTTCGAAAGGGGGGTACAGATCCTGATCCGCAAGCGGGCTTCTTGCCATTCGTCTTTCTCCTGTCGTTAGCGAACCTCTGTCATCGTTCCCCTGCCGTCGATGCGAAAGACCGTCGCCCCCGTTCCCATGTCGAGCTTCTCACCATTGCGTTCACCGAAGAAGGTTACCAGAAGCGAGCCTTCCTGCCAACGGAGCTGGACGATTCCGGGCAAAGAAACCCCTTCGTTTTCCTTCCTTGCGGAGGAGTATGGACCGATCCTCGCGAGTCCGGCTGCTGACCCGCAGCCCGAGATGATCTGCACATGGGGATTCCCATGCGCCGGGTTCCGGTCGATCAGTTGGAGACTGAGATCGTGTGACGAGAGTTGAGCCTGGAACTCGACTCCCGACGACGCAAGAATCGATCCCACAGAGTCGATATACGCCTGATAACGATCGGTGCAAAGATCTTCCGGGTCGAGCCAGTTATGGACAAACCGGAATGCGTTCGTGTCCTTGTCGCACCCTGTAACGGCAGAAACCGTGCTGTCATCCTCATTCCACTGGGTGTACCCGCCGTGTTCGCCGTACGACACCAGAGGATGGTGCGAACAGAGGAGATGCCAGCGAATGCCCGGCCGGTTGCGCGTCGCGGAGAGAAGCCGCCGTAGACTGTCCAACACCGGGACCCACGTGGCAGGTTTCGTCCTCATCAGGATACCGGTATCCATGAAGACGAATTGGACGGAATCCGATGTCCCGTCGTTCGTCGGATAGACGGCTGACGATGGATAATGCCCGTGGTAGGTCCACTCGCGCCGCTCCCCCGCCCGGGCCACCCCGCGATCCGAGACGCCGATCGGCCACTTCGACAGCGAGACCAATCCGAAGAGCGCGGTCGTTTCGACGGCTCTGTGCGAATAGTATTCCGTCTCGCCGGGAATGCCGTGCACGTTGCTCCGACCGAGGCGTGCGATGACGTCCCGGAAAAACCCGAGGGTGCCATTGACTTCCCCGTCGACATCCGAGGCAGGAACATTCAGCCCGGTCTCGCCGAAGTCACAGCCGAGAAACAACAGCACATCCGGCACGCCGGCGTCATGCTCACCTGTTGTCATCGCGGTCACCAAGCCAGCATTCCCCCGGAGAATCGCCCCGCGGTTCCCCGCATCGCCGAGCGCGACGACCGTGAGCGGATGCGTCGGGGTATTCGCCAGAAGTCCGGCTGCGGCAAAACAGCAGAACAATGTGAGTATCACGGGTCGGATGGTGATCATCGATGATCTCGCGGGCTATTCCAGGGTTTTGCGGAACCTGAGGATGGAAAGGGTGAGGATCGTCGCACCGAATGCCGTGAGGGCAAGCGCTTGCGGCCAGAGCGTGAACAGATTCGTTCCCTTCAGGAAGATCCCCCGGACGATCTCAAGAAAGTACCGGAGAGGAATAATGTATGAGACATATTGAATCGCTCTGGGCATGTTCGCAATGGGTACGACAAACCCGGAAAAGAACATGAACGGCATAAAGAAAAAGAACTGGGCGATCAGCATCGCCTGTTGCTGGGACTTTGCGATCGTGGAGATGAAGAGGCCGAGGCCCAACGTCGTCAGGATGAACAGGGCGCTCAGGCCGAACAGGAGCGCGACGCTGCCCACCAGCGGCACCCCGAACCAGAACCGCGCCAGGCCCAGAACGATGGTCATGTCGACGAACCCGATCATGATGAACGGGACAAGTTTCCCCAGAATCAACTCGTGGGGCCGGATTGGAGTGACCATAAGCTGTTCCAGCGTGCCGATTTCCTTCTCCTTGACGATGCCGAGGGACGTCAGCGTCATCGTAATGATCATGAGGACGAGTCCGACGACCCCCGGGACCATGTAGTTTGCGCTTTTCAGGTCCGGGTTGAACCAGACGCGCGGCTCCGGGACGATCTGTCCGTACCGCACGCCGTGGATGACCGATGCGTACTGGGCAAGAATTTTCTGCGACCGGGTCGAAACAATCTGCGTTGCATAGCCGAGAAGCACGTTCGCGGTGTTCGCATCCGCGCCGTCCAGGATCACCTGAATCTCGGCGGGTCGGCGGGCAAGCAGGTCGCGCCCATAGCCCCGTGCAATGACAAGGCCGATGTTCGCCCTGGCACGTTCAATGTGCTGGTCGACGGCGGCGGGATCGTCGACGGTGTACCGTGCCACAAAGTAGCCCGAATTGGTGAAGTCGCGTATGAGCTCTCTGCTTTCCTCGGTGTGATCGAGGTCGCAAACGACCATGGTGCTATTGGTGATATCGGTCGTGGCGGCATAGCCGAGGAGCAACACCTGGAGCACTGGCGCCACGATGGACACGCCGAGCATGCGCGGATCGTGCCGCAGCTGGTAGAACTCCTTGCGGATCATTTCACGGATAACGTGCAGGGATCGTCTCATCACAGGCTCCGCTTGCGCATGCGTACCGTGCTCACGCCCAACATGACCGCGGCGAAAAGCGACAGATACAGGAATTGCGGCCAGAGGTCCATGAACCCCGCCCCCTTGAGCATCAGACCACGGACGGCGACGAGGAAGAATTTGTTGACGGCGAGGTTTGACAGGATCTGCAGCACAATCGGCATGCTTGCGATTGGGAACACGAATCCGGACAGGAGCATCGAAGGCAGCAGCGAACTGAACACGGAGATCATGAAGGCCACCTGCTGCGAGTCGGTTACCGTGGAGATCAGGACACCCTGCCCGAGCCCCCCGAGTGTCACGATGAGCAGAGCGGCGTACAGCAGAAGAATGCTGCCGTGGATCGGGATCCCGAAGACAAAGTACCCCAGGAGAATGATGATCGTTGATGCAAGGAGAGTGATCCCGACATAGGGAATCGTCTTTCCGATGATCACCTGGACCGGCCTGAGCGGAGACACCATGATCTGCTCCATCGTGCCGCGTTCTTTTTCGCGGACCACCGTCATCGACGTGGAGACCACCGAGGTGAGGACAATGATGAACCCGATCAGGCCGGGGATAAGGAACTCCGACGATCGCAGGTCCGGATTGTACCAGATCCGGGGTTCGAACCGGATCGGCACGGAAAGCGAGCCGCCCTTGAACTGAAATGCCTGGGCGATGGCCGCGGTGGAATACGCCATGGTCATGCGCGTCGCATAGTTCAGCGCCTGCCCCGCACTGTTCGCATCGGAACCATCGACAAGGATCTGGACGGAGGTGTTTCTCCCTGCGAGGATATCGCGCGCGAACTCGGGGGGAACAACCACCGCCGCCTTTGCGTCCCCATTCAGGATCCGATTCTCGATTTCCTTGTAGGAGCGAACGTCTGCGACGAGATCGAAATACTCCGTATGGCGAAATTGGTCGAGCAGCGCGCGGCTTTCCGGCGTCATGCTCTGGTCGAAGATGAGCAACGGAATGTGCTTGACGTCGAAGTTCAGCGCGTAGCCCACGACGATGATCAGGATCGCAGGCAGGACAAGCAACATGCCGAGCGAAGTCGGGTCACGGCGGATTTGCCGGAACTCTTTGACAATAATCGGATGCAGCGAGCGAATGATCGACATGCGCCAGGAACCTTACGCCGTGGATTGTGAATTTTCGACTTCCAGAAGGTAGAGGAAGACGTCTTCGAGCGACGGCATGATACGCTCCATGCGGCTGATCGATATCCCGCGTGCACTGAGCAGGCTCGCCAAAGCGTCCTTGCCGGCCCGTTCATCCTCCACCATGACGTGCAGCGTCGTCCCGAAGACGGAGGTCTCGAGGGCCCACGGCTCGTTCCGGACCGCTTCAAGGGCATCGACCACGTCGCCGCACCGGACCTCCAGGATCGGGTGCGTGATGTAGTGCGCCTTCAGCTCGTTCGGGCTTCCCGCTGCGATCAGTTTCCCGGCATTTATGAGAATGATGTGATTGCAGTATTCCGCTTCATCCAGAAAATGTGTGGTGACGAGCACGGTCGTCCCTTGCGAGGATAGCTCGTTGATGAGCTCCCAGAAATTCCGGCGCGAGATCGGGTCCACGCCGCCGGTCGGCTCGTCAAGAAACACGATCGGGGGCTCGTGAAGGATCGCGCACCCCAGCGCCAGCCGCTGTTTCCATCCGCCCGAGAGCGTCCTGGTAAGACTCTCCTCCCTTCCCTTGAGGTCAGCCATTGACAGCACCCACTGCATCCGTTCCTCCAGCCTCTCTCCTTCCAGCCCGTACACTCCGCCGTAGAACCGAATGTTCTGTTCCACGGTAAGGTCGTCATACAACGAAAATCTCTGCGACATATAGCCGATGGATCGCTTCACCAGTTCCGTCTGCGACGTGACATCGTATTGGCCAACCCGCGCCGAGCCCGACGTGGGAATGAGCAGTCCGCACAACATCCTGATTGTCGTGGACTTCCCGGCGCCGTTTGCACCGAGAAAGCCGAAGATTTCACCGCGTTTCACAGTGAACGACAGGTGGTCCACCGCCGTGAAATGCCCGAACGACTTGGTGAGGTCGCGGACCTCTATCGCAGTTTCTGATGCGTCCATGCGCTCCCCTAGTGTATCCTGCCGAGCGATTTCTGCAGGCGGACATTCGCGATCGCCTGTTCAACGAGCGCCGCGCTCAGCGAGGTCTTCGCCTGCACCAGTGCAACGTTGGCGTCAAGAAGCTCCGTCGACGTGGCGAGGCCGGAGTGATACTTATCGGACAGGGTCTTCGAATTCTCGGTAGCCTGCTCGACGCCGAGACGCGCAACGTCCACCTTCTCGTGCGCCCGTTTTTCCGAGAGCAGGGATCGCCTGACATCCAGCGAGACGGTCTGTTGCAGTTGCGCGAGCATTTCCTGGTTCGCCCGCAAGCCGGCCTCCGCTTGCTCCGCCTGCGCAGCGGTTGCGCCCCAATTCCACACGTCCATCTGGAACTGCACACCCACGTCCCAGCTGTCCTTCCACTGGTTCGCTGGGGGGAAATAGCGCTGGTTGGGCTTGCTGTAATAGTAGTTTGCAGAAAGTGCGATCTGCGGGAAATATCCTCCGCGGGCCGCCGAGACAGCAGCGCCCGACGCCTGGACACGCGCATCCAACGCGGCGACGTCGGGCCGGGCGGCCAGCGCCTGGTCAACGGTTCCTTCCATGAGCGATCCGCTGTCGACGGCGGAAGGAGACGAGACGATCACCACCGGTGATTCCGCCGGCCTGCCGATGACGATGTTCAGGTTCATCTCCGCAACCTGTTCGTCATTCTGCGCGTCGATGAGGGAAAGACGGGCGTTCTGCAGTTGCACCTGAATCCTGAGGAGATCGTTCCTGGTCGCGAGCCCGGCGCCGAGAAGGTTCCGCGTGTCTCGCTCGTAACTCTCGAGGCGGGTCACATTGTCCTGGAGAGCCGTTTCTACTTCCCGCGATTGATACAACGTCCAGTAGGACGTGGCGATGTTGACGATGAGATCGGCCTCATCGTTCCGCGCATCGAGCTCCCCCGCTTCCGCCTGAAGGTGCGCGGCCCGTGCGTTGTTGGCCAGGCGGAAACCGGTGAACAACGGCTGCTGGATCGCCGCGTGGAGCTGGTAATTGTCCGGGATGTTCGGGGAGATGACGATCGGGGAAAACCCCGGGAAGGGAATCGCGACCGCAAATGGCGGCACATTGCTGAGCCTGCGGTATGCACCGTCGATCTTCAGGGTCGGCAAGAGCGCGCTGCCGGCCTCCTCCGCTTTCGCCTCTGCACCGTCAGCCTTCGCCGCCGACGCTTTGAGGAGGTGTGATTGCTCGCGACCGATGCGGATCGCATCTTCAATGGTCAGGCGCCCATCCTGCTGGGCAAACGCGCCAGCGGCAAGAAGGACCCCGGGAACGAGCGGCAACAACCACAGGCGATTCATGCCGTAACTCCATCGTGAGAATGAGTAAGCAATGAGATGAACACGTTTTCCAGAGACGGGACAATCGTCCGCATGCTCTTGACCTCGATGCCGTTTCCCGCTAGGAGGGCACGGAGACGCGGCAAGGAGCTTTCCGGATCGGCCACCATAACGTTGACCCGATCGCCGAATGCCTGAACCTCTTTCAGTCCGGGTTGGCTTCGCAGCAGACTGAACCCATGCCGGACGCGATCGATCACGACCTCGACCACCTGCTCACGCATATCGCCCCTGAGCCCGTCGGGAGTGTCCACCCGGAGAATCGTTCCCTGGTTCATGAAGGCCACGCGCGTACAGCGTTCCGCTTCGTCGAGATACGGCGTGTTCATGACAATGGTGATGCCCTCCGTGAGCAGGCTCTGAAGAATTTTC
Organism: Bacteroidota bacterium; assembly: GCA_035506295.1. Lineage (GTDB taxonomy): Bacteria > Bacteroidota > Ignavibacteria > UBA10030 > UBA6906 > DATJPR01. The sequence continues at coordinate 8,511 of DATJPR010000136.1, forward strand.
CAGAAGTCCCGTCGGGAGACGGGGTCTACTCCCGTCGTCGGCTCATCAAGGAACAGCAGTTTGGGTTTGTGGATGAGCGTGCACGCGAGCGCGAGCTTTTGCTTCATGCCACCCGAGAGTTGCTCAGCGAGCCTCGTCCTGAACGGCGTCAGCCTCGTGAACGCCAGGAGCTCGTCCCGCCGCGCCTTGAAGTCGAACACGCCGTTGATCTCGGCAAAGAATTCGATGTTCTCGTCGATGCTGAGATCGCCGTAGAGGGAAAATCGTTGGGAAAGATACCCGATCTCGCGTTTCACCGCCTCCGGGTTTTTCACAATATCATACCCCAGGACCGTTGCGGTGCCTGAGGTCGGGGTCAGAATCCCGCACAGGAGGCGGATGGTCGTCGTCTTGCCGGAACCGTCCGGCCCGACGAGCCCGAACATCTCGCCTTTCCCGACTTCGAGGCTGACCTTCTCGACTGCGTGAATATCCCCGAATGCGCGGGAGAGCTCTCGTGTAACAATAACCGGATCCATCATCACCCCTTCGTCCCTGCAATGGCGAGCGTCGCATCCGCCGGAAGTCCGGGCTTCAACGCGCCGTCCGGATTCTGCACTTCGATCTTCACACCGAAGACCAGCTTCGTTCGTTCCTCTTTGGTCTGGACGTTTTTCGGGGTAAACTCCGCCGATGGCGCAACGTAGATGACTTTGCCCTCGAACGCTCTCCCGGGATATCCGTCGACCGAGACCCGGGCGTCCTGTCCGAGCCTGACCTTCGCGAGCTCTTCCTCGTTGACGTAGATCATGAGGTTCACCCGATCGAGATCGGTGATGCGGAGGACGTTGGATCCGACCGTGACCAGTTCACCGGGCTCGATGGACCTGAGTGTCACGATGCCACCGGTCGGGGAGAGAAGCACGCAATCGTGGACCTTCTTCTTGAGGAGGTCGACCTGCGCCGCGGCGTAGTCGCGCTTGACGCGCGCATTGGTGATCTCCTCCGGCCGGAGTCCGCGACGCAGTTTCTCGTAGGTCTGTTCAGCGGCCACGAAACGGGCATACGCATCGTCGTACTGTTTCTGCGTCACGGTCTGAGACGCGAGCAGTCCTTTCATCCGTTCATAATCCGTCTGCGCGGTCTTGTACGCCGCTTCCGCCTGGATGATGTCTTCCTTGCGCGACCCCTCGAGGGCGAGCTGGTATTGCGCTTCGAAGGACTCGAAGTTCGCCATTGCCTGACGGAGCTGAATTTGATATTCCGTATCGTCCACGGTCAGCAGTGTGTCGCCCGGCTTGACGCGCGAGCCTTCATCAACGAGAACCCTCGATACCCGCCCCGCGGCTTCCATACCGACGTCCACGTCGGTTCCCTCGATTGTCCCGGACGCTTCGATGACATTACCGTTGCCCCCCGAGCAACCGAGAACAGTGAGCATTCCAGCGACGAGGGCCGCCACCGCAAGCGGCAGCAGGCGGCCGGACGCCCGCCGGACTGAAGAAAGGGTGTATCTCTCGTTGGTCATAGTGTACTCTGCGCGTTTCCGCTAAAGTGAAGGAGATCGGATTTCACGAATTGTTCTCTTCCCTGTTCGGAAAGAATCCCCTGAAAGAAGATGGCAAAGATGTCATGGACCGCGTCGATGGCCGAGAATGCCTCGACGGCAAGGACTGCCGGCGTCATAATCTGATCCATCGCAGCTGCGTAGGCGAGCATGAACACCCGGATGTTGATGTCGTCCCGGACATAGCCCTCCAGGCGCCCTTGTTCGATGAGTCTCGTGAAATTCGTGTGCAGGGTTTTGAGACGAAATTCCTCGATGCGCTTCCAGATGTCGGGAGCATGGCGCTGGACGTCCCGAAAGAGGGCCCGGCTGACCTTCGATGCCTGGGTGGCAACGGCTGTCGAGAGGGTCATCGCCTTTTCGATGAAGCCTCTGTCGCTCGAAAGCAATCCGGTGATGAACGCATGGGCTTCTCCCATCAGCCAATCCGCTTCCTGGTGGAGAAGATCGTCCTTCGATGGGAAGATCCGATAGAAGGTCTTCTTGCTGATCCCCAGGTCGCTGCAAAGGTCGTCCACAGACACGCTGACAAATCCCTCGCTGATGAATCGCTCGCGGGCGTGCTGCAGAATCCTCTGCTTCAACTCACTGTCATCCACCGACTCAATGGAAACCATTTTCGTTTCCTCAGTTTCCAATCAGACGAAAAAGAAGCCATAAGTAATCGATGGAAACTTATGGCGTTTCTATGGTTTCCAATTTACGTATTAAGGATGGGCTTGTCAAGCCCCGCGAGAAAAAAAAGAGGCGCCGCGGGAATCCGAGCGCCTCTTGAGATTCGCATGAAGTCGGTGATCTACTTGCCGACAAGTGCCTTGTAGTCGGCCACAGACAGAAGTGCTGTGATCTCCTTCGGATCTGCAATTTTGATCTTGAGCATCCACCCTTTCCCGTACGGATCCTTGTTCACAAGCTCAGGATTCGCTTGCAGCCCGGTGTTGATCTCCACGACAGTTCCCGAGACCGGGGAGAAGAGGTCCGAGACCGCTTTCACTGCCTCGATCGTGCCAAACGATTCGTGCTGCTTCAGGGCTTTGCCAACCGCGGGCAACTCAACAAAGACGACGTCTCCAAGCTCTCCCTGCGCATGGTCGGTGATTCCCACTGTCCCGGTGTCTCCGTTCACGAGCAACCACTCGTGATCTTTCGTGTACTTCAACGTCTCAGGAAAATTCATTGATGGGCCTTTCGAGTGTTCATGACAGCGATGTCACGCCCGAGCATCATGCTCCGACTCGGGTCGAAATTCGAAGGTGTCGAGAAAACTGGTGTCGAAATTCGCGGTGCGAAACCGCTCGTCGTGCATAACCTGGAGGTGGAACGGGACGGTGGTCTTGATCCCTTCGATCGTGAATTCTTCGAGCGCTCCCGCCATTTTCTGGATCGCGCCTTCACGGGTGAGCGCATAGGCGACAAGCTTGGCGATCAGAGAATCATAGTACGGAGGGACCACATATCCCGCGTACGCGTGCGTGTCGACCCGTACTCCGAAGCCTCCCGGCATGTGAAAGTCCGTGATTTTCCCCGGGGACGGCCGAAAACCGTTCGCGGGGTCCTCGGCATTGATTCTGCATTCGATGGCATGCCCACGAGGTTGGATCTTCCGCTTGGGCAGTTTCTCCCCGGCGGCCACCCTCAACTGAAGTTTGATCAGATCATGACCCGTGACCTGTTCGGTGACAGGATGCTCGACCTGGATCCGGGTATTCATCTCCATGAAATAGAAATTCTTGTTCTTGTCGACAAGGAATTCAATGGTCCCCGCGTTCTCGTAGTTGACGGCCGTGCATCCTTTGATGGCGGCATCACCCATGCGCGTCCGGAGATCCTCATCCACAACGGGCGAGGGAGACTCTTCGATCAATTTCTGATGGCGTCGTTGCACGGAGCAATCGCGCTCTCCGAAGTGGACCACGTTGCCGTGTTGATCACCGAACACCTGGATCTCCACGTGCCGCGGGCTCTCGATGTACTTCTCAATGTAGACGTCGGGATTGCTGAACCCCTGCTCCGCTTCGTGCTGGGCTGTCTTAAACGCAATCTCCATCTCCGACTCCTCGCGCACTACACGCATGCCCCGCCCACCACCGCCCGCAACCGCCTTGATGATGACGGGAAATCCGATGGCCTTCCCGACCTCCATGGCATCGCCGACGCTCTTGACAACGCCTTCGCTTCCCGGGACGACAGGCACGCCTGCTTTCTTCATCGTGTCCTTGGCAAGCGCCTTGTCGCCCATCGTCCGGATCATTTCCGGCGTGGGGCCGATGAACTTCATTCCTGAAGACGTGCAGATCTCCGCGAAGCTCGCGTTCTCCGCGAGGAACCCATAGCCGGGGTGAATAGCGTCGGCATTGGTGATCTCCGCTGCTGCTATGATCCGCGGGATCTTCAGATAACTTTCCTTGCTCGGGGGCGGTCCGATGCAGACTGCTTCATCGGCAAAGCGGACATGAAGGGAATCGCGGTCAGCCTGGGAATACACCGCGACAGTTTTGATGCCGAACTGCTTGCACACGCGGATGACACGGAGTGCGATCTCGCCCCGATTGGCGATGAGGATCTTCTTGAACACGCAGGGACTCCGGAGTTGTCGAGGCGTCAGGCCGCTTCGACTAGAAAGAGGGTTTGATCGTATTCGACGGGCTGACCGTTTTCGACCATGACTTTGACGATCTTTCCGGTGACGTCGCTTTCAATTTCATTCATCAACTTCATCGCCTCGACGATGCACAGGACAGTCCCGGGAGCGATCGACGTCCCGATCTGCACGAAGGGGGCGGCATCCGGCGCTGGTGATCGATAGAAGGTCCCCACAATGGGGGACTTGATCTCATGATACTTCGACGTGTCAGGCGGGGTAGGCGGAACTTCGGCTTGGGCGGCATGCATGGCAGGCGATGCGATGGACGCCACGGGTCCGGCCGGCGGCTGGACCATCATCGGCACCTGGCCGAGCATGGGAGCGCCGGCAAGCACGGTGTTGCCGTGCTTCACGACGCGGATTTTCTTTCCTTCCTCCTCTATCTCGATCTCGTCAACGGCGCTTTCCGAAAGCAGCTTGATCAGCTTCTTGACGTAGATAAGGTCCATGTGGTCTCCCTTGAACCTGGTGTCGGGTCCGGCTCCCCCGTCAGGCCTTCACCCGCTCGATGTAGTCGCCGCTGCGGGTGTCGATCCGGATCATATCCCCCTCGTTGATGAACAGCGGGACATTGACGGTCGCCCCCGTCTCCACCGTCGCCGGCTTCGTCCCTGCGTTCGCGCTGTCTCCCTTTACGCCGGGAACAGTCTCCTTCACTGCAAGATCGACCGTAATGGGAAGCTCGATCCCTGTGATTTCGGTTCCGTTGAAGAGGATATCCACACCTTCGCCATCTTTCAGAAACTTCGCACCTTCACCGAGCTGCTCCTCAGCGACAGACAGCTGCTCGTACGTCTCCTTATCCATGAAGACGTATCCACTACCGTCCCGATAGAGGAACTGGTACTCCTTCCTCTCAATCTTGATGATCTCTATCGCTTCTCCCGCACGGAACCGATTCTCGATTACCTTCCCGCTCACGACATTCTTGAGCTTCGTGCGAACAAACGCCCGCCAGTTTCCCGGATTGACATGCTGAAACTCTACGACGGTCCAGAGCTCGTTGTTGTACTTAATGACCAGTCCCGGCCTGAAATCTGAGGTCGAAGGCATGCGAAATCGTCTAAGTGAAAGGAAATGAGGTGGTTAGTGAAAATAGCCTAATAATATAGGCAGGAAACGCAAGAATGTCAAGGTTTGCATTCCTGGCAAGAGAGCGTTACAATGTGATATGAACGCGAAACGGATTGCTCCCCTGCTCCTTTTGCTTATCGCCGTTTCCTGTTCACCGCACCGAACCGAGAAAGCCCTCTCACACCAGAAATTCGCCCGCGTCTACGCGATCCTCACCAAGAGGGGCGTCAGCGTTCGATCCCCCGGTGTCGACACAACCAATGCGCGAAAGACGGCCGATTCGATCCTTGCCGCGGCAGGCGTGACGCGCGACGAAATGCTCGCGACGACACAAAGCATCAGTCAGAGCCCCGCTGCATGGCGAAAAGTGATGGACGAGGTGAGTGCCGATATGCGTGACACCACGGTTCGTTAGGCAACCTCTCCGATCACAAAGCTTCGTTCCCCCTTCCGCCTCAGACGCCGTTGAAGTTCGTCTGTGGCGTTTTTTCGAGCCACGATGACGAGACCAATCCCGAGGTTGAACGTCTTCCTCATGTCTTCTTCCGGCACCTCTCCAATTCGTTGAATGAGACTAAAGATGGGTGGACGTTGCCAGGAATCCCAATCGATCCTGAGAGATCGACCATGGGGAAGGATCCTGCTCGTATTCCCGATGATCCCACCACCGGTGATATGAGCAAGCCCGCGGATCACCGAGGTCCGAAGCAAAGGAGCAACGGCCGGGAGATAAGACTTGTGAACTCTCAGAAGTGCCTGACCAATGGTTTCCTGGAGTTCTTCGACAAAGGTCCTGACCGAAAAGTCTTTCAGGAGAACTGCACGGGCAAGAGAGAACCCGTTCGTATGAAGCCCGGTGGATGGAAGCCCGACAAGGACGTCTCCTTTCCGGATCTTCCTCCCGTTCACGATCTCCGATTTCTCGACGACGCCAACGATGGTTCCAGCCAGGTCGAAGTCATTTCCATGGTAGATTCCGGGCATTTCGGCAGTTTCCCCGCCGATCAATGCGCATCCATTTTCCCGGCAAGCCCGGGACATGCCCTTGATCACCTCGGCGGCGACTTCAACGCGTAACTTCCCGGTGGCAAAATAATCAAGAAAATACAATGGCCTGGCGCCGCAAACCAAGATATCATTGACGCAGTGATTCACCAGGTCCTGCCCGATGGTATCGAAGCATTCCAGAAGCTCCGCGACTTTGAGCTTTGTACCAACGCCATCGATACTTGACACAAGGACAGGGTGCCTCATCGAGGCGAACCGAGCGTCAAAAAATCCCCCAAAAGCGCCAATATCGCCGATCACCTGGGGAGTGTAAGTGGATCGCACATTCCGCTTGATTTCCTTGACGAATCGATCCCCTTCCGCAATGCTGACCCCAGCCTCGGCGTACGTGGTGGACACGAGATGACCTTTCTTGATGACGTGCCATGTTAGGCACAAATGCATGGAATTGCAAGGCAATTGGAGTGATACTTATGTGTGGAGATCGTTCTTCCCGTGGCTCGGAGCGATGCGCACAACAGCCAAACGATCTCGCAATTCAAGACGATAATTCGGCATAACACTTGCCTCCTAATGAAACGTGACTAATATTATGCGCCTGGTGGATCAGGACTTGCATGATATTGAGACGCAATTTATATTGGATTCGAGTGTTCTATGACGACGGTCAGACTCAAGGAATACCGTTCGCCGATACGGGTTGGAAAAATCATGTGCCTGGGTCGGAACTACCGGGCGCATGCAGAAGAGATGAAGTCGGATGTCCCCGAATCGCCGGTCGTGTTTCTCAAACCGTCTACTGCCCTCCTATCCTCTGGTTCTACAATCGTTCTGCCGAAGTTCTCGCATGAGCTGCATCACGAGGTGGAGCTCGTCGCGATGATCGGAAAAGAAGGAAGGCGCATTCCCCGTGAACGTGCCATCGAATTCGTGGCGGGGTATGCGGTGGGGCTGGACATGACGTTGCGGGATGTGCAGGCGGAGGCGAAGCGCAAAGGACTTCCGTGGGCGGTGGCGAAAGGCTTCGACACGTCCGCGCCGGTATCGGAATTTGTGCCGCGCACGAGTGTGGCAGACCCGCAGAACATTGTCATGACGCTCGCGGTGAACGGAATGATCCGTCAACGATGCAACACGGGGTCGATGATCTTTCCGCTGGACGTGACGATCGAGTACCTTTCATCGGTGTTCACCCTCGAAGAAGGCGATCTGATCTTCACCGGTACGCCCGAAGGGGTGGGAGAGGTTCATCCGGGCGATCGGTTGCATGCGGAGCTGGGATCGTTGGCAACGCTCGATGCGAATGTTGAGGCGGAGGACTGATATCCGGAAGATGCCTGAGATCCCGGGTACCGGGAAGAGAAAATGTCGGCGCGTGTCTCGTGCGCCGGTTGTGGACCAGCAGCACCAATCGTACTCCCTATGGCTCGTACCATCGCGGTCGCGCTCCCCAAAGGCGGGGTCGGCAAAACCACCACTGCTGTCAACCTCGCAGCAAGCTTCGCCGCAGAAGGAGCACGTACGCTCCTCATCGACATCGATCCCATCGGCTCTTCGGGAGTCGCGCTGGGGTTTACGCCGAGCACCATCTCGACCGGGTTGTACGACGTCCTCAATTTTGTTGCCGCCTTCCCGGCGGCAATTTACCATACCGAGCTCGCCGGCTTGGACTTCGTCCCCTGCAACGTCCGCAATCTTCAGAACGAAGAGCGCCTTGCAAAGCTCGCAGACAACCGGACGATCCTGCGCAACATGATGCGAGGCGTCGTCGACCGCTACGACTACATCCTCATCGATTGTCCTCCATCCCTGCGAGGCCTTTCCACGGCCGCGCTCGCGGCGGCGGATTCGGTCCTGATCCCCGTGCGGCCCGGGCACTTCAGCCTCGATGCAATCGACAAGCTGTTCACGTA
>DATJPR010000137.1:0-15936 GCA_035506295.1 Bacteroidota bacterium
GGCGGCGCGCAGACGAGGATGATCGTTCTTGAGGAAGAACTCCGATCCAAGACAGGTCTTCAGCATGCCGTATTGCTGGACCTGTATCGATTGGGCGAGTTCGGAGAAAGGTCCGTCATGTTCGTAGCTCGGGAACGACGCGGCACTCTGCGAACTGAAGCAGGTCATGAACGCGGTATGCAGCATGGAGAGCGTGTTCAACGAGACCGGCGGCATGACCTCGGCTTCGGCGATACGGTAGCGGTACCAGACATTTCGGTATCCCCACACTCTGACGCTGGAGTCACCGCTTTCCTTTTCATAGAGCCGGAGCGCTTCGCTGACCGCCTGCAATGCTTTGTAGTGCGTGTCGGGCCCGCTCCCTTCGGGATCGAAGGCGACCGACACGACGTTCGGCTTGACGCGCCGCAGAACGTCAAGGATCGGCAGCGCATCCCGGTTGACTTCGGGCTCGGGGGTGAAGATGTCGCCCGTGTAGAAGCCCAGCCGCAAGGGAAAAACTCTGTCGTTCTCGAGGCCGAAATACGCCCAGAGCCGTTCCACCTCAAATTCCCGGATCGTCCCCTTCAGGAACTGCACCTGGGGCGGATCTTTTGCACCGGGATATTGATCATCCACGTAGCGCACGAGCTCGGCGACACGCTCCTTCAGCATCCCAAGGTCCGTGGTATGGAAGTAGCCGATGAGGTTCCTCAACATTCTCCTGCCGTCCGCTTCATCCATCCATTCGGCAGTTCGCGAAGCATGACCGTCGAGATAGAGATAGACGTCCTGCATCTGCTTGTGCCGGTCCTGCGGGTCGAAGTAGCCCTGTTTCACCAATGCAGAAAATTGGCCGGAGACAAGAAACGTTTCCACCTTCTTGAGGATGGACCGGAAGAAGGAATTCGAGACGGAGGTGAACCCCGACGTGAGGTTCGCGAAGTAGTGTTGGTTGGTGGGATCGCGCACCAGATGATAGATGTAGGCAAGATAGCCCAGCATGATGTCATCGTGATGCGGCTCCGTGTGCAGAAACGTCGTGTTCGAAATGGGAGCAATGCCACGTCGGATCTTCTCGACGATCGATTCGTGAGCGTCGCGGGCGTGCAGGTGGGACGGCTTCCCCGATTTCCGGAGCAGGATCTCTCCAAAGCGGTCCGTCTGCACGTCGCCGGCCGTCAACTCAAGCAGCGGCTTCTGAAGCTTGAGAGCAACAGAAACGACGACGTCTTCCGCGTCTCTGGCGGAGACCGATTCCTTCAGGGCGAAATCCTCGAGCTGGCGCTCGACGAGACCCTTCGCGGCGCCTTTGGTGAGGTAAAATCGCGCGTGCTCGAGTCCCTGCAGACAGGATGCTGGATACTGCTGGCTCTTCGGGCTCTGGATCGCCTGCGCGACAACGCCGGCCTTCGACTCTCCGGCGGCGATGATGAGCGCGGTGACCGACGGATTGAAGGTGACGGTGGCAAGACCGATCGTGATGACCAGACGGGTCCGGGAAATTTCGATCCCGCCGAGATCGGTTGCGGCGGCGGCCTGCGTCTCATAGTTGGTGCCCGTCAGACGGGTCACCGAGTAGTGGCTCGAGCCGCGGACGTTGAAGGCGATGTGCCCGTCGGGACCGATCCCTCCCAGGAAAAAGCCGATCCCCCCCATCTCACGGATGCGTGTCTCATATTCCGCACAGAACTCATCGACGCGATTGATGACGTCCCGTTGAAGGCGTTCGAGGTCCGATCGCATCTGTCGGACACGGAGCGTGAGATCAACGACACCGTTCGGGAACACGTCGGCCATCGCTTTGTCGGGAGGGAGGCCGAGCGACGTCGTATTGATCAGCAGGGCGTGGGACGGTGTCAGCCCGAACCCCTTGAGATAGAATTCGTTGACGTAGTAGTGGAAACTGTTGTGGTGGCCGGCGTCGATCGGGTAGAACTCATCGATCTGCACGAAGCTCAGGCTCTTCATGTCGGGCTTCTTGCTCCCGTCGATCCCGTTGTCCCCGAGCAGCCGCTGGATCTCCTTGGAATTCCATTGCTCCAACATGCGCTGCACCCAGCGGATGAAATGTTCCGGCGTCTTGCCGGTCGGCAGGGACACGACGCCGCCGGGGTTTTTCAGGACCCATTCGATGAACCTGAGAGCCGTGAGTTTCCCGAGCATCGGGAAGTTGGCGACTTCGATGACCTTGATATGCTCTGTGGGAGAGTACAGCGCTTTTCGCCCGCTGCGCTTCAGCTCGCCCTCTTCAACCTTGGACGTCCCATCGTACACGCGGAGTTCCATTGGACCCTTGCAGTTGTCAGACATAGAATACATTGCCCACATGCACCGTCAGGTGCTCCGGACGGCGACCGCGCCGAGCGGAGCGTCAGGGAGCGAGCGGTTTGTCCCAGAGTTTGCGGACGACGAAAAGAAGTATGGTGCCGCTGACGAGAAAGGTGACAAACAGCGCCACTGCATACTCCGTCCGGCCATAGAGCACGTTGCCGACGGTGAACAGCGCCGACCAGATCATGATGCAGCCCGTCGCCCATCCCAGGAGCGCGAGCGGGATGTTGTCGCCCGATTGATATTCGTCCTCCTTGAACCCCGCCGCGATGCGCACCTTCTTCCAGCCGGGTCCGAAGGGGCGGACTTTGCGATAGAAGGCGATGAGCGTCTCCATGTCCGTCTGCGGGCCCAGCAGTGCGGTGGTCACCCAGCACAGCGTGGTTATGGCGATGGTGATCAACAGCGTGATATGGGTGCTCACATGCACGCCGTTCTTGCCCAGAATCAGAAAGCCCGCCGAGACGACAAACGAGCTGATCATTGCGACGATCTCGCTCCAGGCATTGACGCGCCACCAGTACCATCGGACGAGATAGAGCAGTCCTGTACCCGCCCCGACCTGGAGGATGATGTCGAACGCATCCTTCGCCGTGTCCAGGAAGAAGACAAGGGTTGACGAAAGAACGAACAGGATGATTGTCGCGATGCGTCCGGCCATGACATAGTGTTTTTCCGTCGCGTCGTGTTTGAGAAAGCGCCGGTAGAAATCGTGAACAAGGTATGACGCACCCCAATTCAGATGCGTCAGAATCGTGGAGGAGTTCGCGGCGATGAGACCGCCGACCATCAGGCCGATGAATCCCACCGGGAGAAAGCGCAGCATCGCAGGGAAGGCGATATCATTGCCGAGAAGAGCGGGATTCAGGTGCGGAAGAGCGTGCTGGATATCCGAAAGTTGCGGATAGACGATAATGGAACAGAGTCCCACGAGGATCCACGGCCAGGGCCGAAGAACATAGTGGGCGACGTTGAAGAACAGGACGGCACCCAGCGAATCCTTCTCGGTTTTTGACGCAAGCATGCGCTGTGCGATATAGCTGCCTCCGCCGGGTTCAGCGCCGGGATACCAGACCGCCCACCATTGAACGGCGATCGGCATGATGAAGACCGCGATGGCGATGTCCCAGGTATTGGTGAAGTCCGGAAGGATATTGAGATAATTGATGCCGGACGGCCCCCGAATCGCCGATAGCTTTTCGACCATTCCGGAGAGCCCCCCCACCTGAGGAAGCTGAACGGCGAAGTATGCCGCGGCGATGACCGCCGTCATCTTGATAAAGAACTGTACCATGTCGATGACGAGCACGCCCCACAGACCGGAATGCGTTGCGAAGACCACGTTGAGGAGTCCGACAGCAAGGAGTGTCTGCCACCGGTCCAGGCCGAACAGCACCGCCGCGATCTTGCACGCCGCGAGGTTCACCGTCGCCATGATCATGCAATTGAAAAACAGGCCGAGGTACACCGACCGGAATCCGCGGACCACGGGGGCGGCCTTGCCGGAGTACCGCAGTTCGTAGAACTCCAGGTCCGTCATCACCCCCGACCGCCGCCACAATCTCGCGTAGAAGAACACGGTCGCAACGCCGGTGAGGACAAACGCCCACCAGACCCAGTTCCCCGAGACTCCCTGCCGCCTCACGATGTCGGTGACGAGGTTCGGGGTGTCGCTGCTGAACGTTGTCGCCACCATGGAAAGCCCGGCGAGCCACCACGGCACGGAGCGTCCGGAGACGAAGAACTCGGAGGTGTTCTTCCCTGCCCGTTTGCCGAAAAAGAGCGCGGGGAAGAAACAGACGATCAGCGTCGCTGCGATGATGACCCAGTCGATGACCTGGAGTTGCACAGGAGGATTCCTTTCGAGGGGTTGAGAGGAGCGAAAGATACCAACTCTCTCGGACACTTACTCATTTGTTCGCTCGCACAACTAATTACCCCTGAAAAAAGACCGATCCCCTCAGATCAGTCTTCCCTGAATGTGAGAAGATTTTCCTTTCAAACAAAATACTTCGAGAAGAATTTCTTGAGATTACGGAAGCGCTTCCACGGCCACCGGCACCCGAAGCGACGAGATGTCAATCCTGTGGTCGCGTCATCCGTTTCGCGCCGATGCTTTCGCGTTCCCCTTTCGTAAGACCGAAGACGGCATGAAAAACGGCCTCTTCGCTATCGCTCATCGAATGTTTCCGCCTTGCCATCACCCGCCGCGCCACCTCAAGGGCCTTCTCAAGATCGTATACCTCAAGGGATTTCGCCCCACCCCAGCAAAACGACGGGATGTACTTGGGAGGAAAGTCCGCGCCGAAAACGTTGCACGAAACTCCCACGACCGTGCCGGTATTGAACATCGTGTTGATCCCGCTCTTGGAATGGTCGCCCATCGTCAACCCGACGAATTTCGAGCCGCTATCGACAGGTGCACCGTTGATGAAGACCTTGACGTTCCCATAGTTGTTCTTGAGATCGCTGTTGTTCGTATCGGCGCCGAGGTTCACCCACATTCCAAGATAGGAATGACCAAGAAATCCATCATGCTGTTTGTTCGCATAGGCATGGATGATCGACGCTTCCACCTCCCCGCCCACCTTGCACACTTCCCCGATGCTTGTGTTCTCATAGATCTTCGCGCCGGCTTTGATGGCACTCCCCTCTCCCACAAAGGCCGGTCCTTCGATCATCGCATGAGGAAACACCGTCACATTCTTCCCGACGTAGATCGGCCCGTTCTCGGCATCAAGGACGCTCCCGGGCTTAATCCGCGAGCCGGCGTCGATGAAGATGTCCTTCCTGGCAAGCAGATCGGCTCCCGGGTAGATCTTCCCTCGCAGTCTTTTTTTCTTCCCGACGAGCGCGGAGAAATCGCTTACCAGTGCCTGCCCGTTCATGCCGATGAGATCCCACGGATATCCCACAAGCTGTTCCTCCATCACGTCGCGGGGAAGGCCGCCGAAGGATTCCACCGAGAGCGGTCCGGACTCCATCGCGGACGCAAGGGCGCCGAGATTCGCATCGCTCACACGCGCGGCGACGACCGTGTCACCGGAAAGGAGGACGACATCGTTCCCCTTCAGGCGCAGTTTCTTCGCCAGCGCTTCGTGCGCGATGACCCTGCCATTGATGAGAAGCGTGCGCCGCGGCCCACCCGCATTCACAGGTGTCCGGGGATTCTGTTCGCGGACGAGATCGGCGAGGTACGGCCGACAGTGAAGATGCACGGGGATGCCGGGAAAGAGCCGGACGATTTTCTCGCGCAGTGTGGTCATCCCGCACCGGAGATCGTACACAGGCCGGCAGTATGTGAGGGGAAGAAGATTCGCATAGTGGTCGTCTTCGAAAATGCAGAGAGAATCGGCCATGGGGTTGTGCCTTATCGTTCCAGCGTGAATGAAGACTTCCAGGTTCCGGGATACGTGCCGCGGAGCTTGCTCGCGGCGTCAGCATCGACGATGACATACGTTCTCCGGTGAAGTTGGATCACCGATGCGGGGCACTGACCGGTGAGCGGACCTTCGACCGCCGCCTGGATGGCGTCGGCCTTGGCGCCGCCGTTCGCGACGAGGACGAGCTCCTTCGCATCCATGATCGTCCCTATCCCCATCGTGATGGCATATTTCGGGACGTCGTCGAGCGTCTTGAAATACCGGGCATTGTCTCTCCTCGTCTTTTCCGTGAGTGTCTTGACCCGCGTGCGCGAGCCCAGTGATGATCCCGGCTCGTTGAAAGCAATATGGCCATTCGCGCCGATCCCGAGGATCTGCAGGTCAATTCCGCCGAACGACTGAATCCGATGCTCGTACCAATCGCAAAAGGAATCGATGTCGTGCGCCATGCCGTCCGGCACGTGGATGTGCGTGTCCGGAATGTTCAGCTGATCGAAGAGGTTCTTCCTCATAAAATAGTGATAACTCTGCTCCTGGCACGGCAGGAGCCCGACATACTCATCGAGGTTGAACGTGACCAACTTGGAAAAATCGAGGCCTTCCTCAGAATGCAGTCGAATCAACTCCTTGTACAGGCTGAGGGGCGTGTTGCCGGTCGCCAGGCCGAGGACGAGGTTGGGTTTCTTGCGCAGCCGATCGACGACGATTTGGGCTGCTTCTTTCCCCATTTCCTCGTAGTTATCCTTGATAATGACGAGCATTGGGATCTCCCAAGAAAAAAAGCAATGCCTCCTTCATCCGTCCGACAAAGGAGGCTTATCCCAAGCTCCGTCAACTGCACGCCCTTTGAGCCGGACGTGATGAGTCGGCGGGAAGATACATCAGACTGTCGCGAAAATCAAGGCGGGGAGAAGGGATCCCCCATTATTGTAGAGGAAGAAAGAACTCGACACCAAACATCTCACCAAAGGAGACGGCGAACCATACCTGCCGCTCCATTTCCTCGAGCAGCACCATTTCCAGGAATTCCATTTCGCTGTTCGAAAGACGGGCAAATCGACGGCGTGGTCTCATGGCCTGCTCCTTTCTGGTCGGGGATTGCAGCCTTCTATATTGAGTTACGGTTTTCGTGCCAGGAAAGTTGCCCCAGGGGCTTCATTTTGACAATCTGTTACACCGACAGTGTCTCTGAACCTGGACAGCTGGCGTCGCTTTGGGTCACTTCCCACATCCCGGTTTTTCCTGGTCACCCATTGCGCGAAAATACCGAACTCTGTATCTTACGCTGTCTTTGAAGTGTTCACGAGTACCGCGACGTTTTGCATACAATGACAGCAGTTCTCCCGATGTTCAGTTTGTCCCCGGAACATTCCTTCGTTCGATGTCATCGCCTCTTTGTCTTCGTCTACCATCAAGGCCCCGTCTCGTATGTCCATTACCGTCACTGATCTCAGGAAGAATTACGGCCAGCTCGAAGCGATTCGAGGGATCTCGTTTGCCGTAAAGCGTGGAGAAATCGTCGGATTTCTCGGTCCCAATGGCGCCGGGAAAACCACGACCATGAAAATCATCACGTGTTTCATGCCCCCGACCTCAGGCGAGGTCAAGGTCGAGGAGATGGACACCGTCGACCATTCTCTCGAAGTACGGCGGAAGATCGGGTATCTCCCGGAGATGAACCCTCTCTACCTCGACATGCCCGTACTGGAGTACCTCGAATACTCCGCTTCCCTTCATCGCCTTGCGGGGCAGGCTGCGCAGCAGCGGATCGCCCACATGGTCGAGGTCTGCGGGCTCGCGACCGTCCGCCGCCGGGACATCGGCGAGCTGTCGAAAGGCTTCCGCCAGCGCGTCGGCCTTGCACAGGCCATGCTTCACGATCCGGACGTCCTCATCCTCGATGAGCCGACGAGCGGACTCGATCCCAACCAGATCGTGGAAATCCGCTCTCTCATCCGGGAATTGGGGACCGCGAAGACCGTCATCCTCTCCACGCATATCCTTTCGGAAGTCCAGGCGACATGCGATCGCGTCCTGATCATCAACGAAGGAGTGATCGTCGCGGACGGCACACCCGATGAACTGCAACACCGCTTCCAGGGCGATGAACGCCTGACGGTCGAGCTCCGCGTGCCGCCGCCGATCACGTTCGACGGCGTCATGGTGCGACTGCGCGACCTTCCGGATTTCCAGGGGGCGACGCTGCAGTCGCATGCCGGCGGCGTCCTCACCTTCGACCTCCAGACGGGACACGGGACCGATCTCCGCGAATCGGTCTTTCGACTTGCCGTCGCGGAAAACTGGGTCCTCCTCGGCATGAGCCGACAGACCACGAGCCTTGAGGAAGTGTTCCACAAATTGACGACCTGACCATGAACCTTCAGAACGTGCTGCCGGTCTTCCGGCGGGAAATCCGCTCCTACTTCAATTCCCCCGTCGCCTATGTCGTGATGATCGTCTTCCTCGCCATCATCGGCTGGTTCTTTTCCAGCAATCTGTTTCTGCAGAACATGGCGACGATGCGGGTAGTGTTCGAACTTGTCCCCCTCGTGTTTCTCTTTTTCATCCCGGCGGTGACGATGCGGCTGCTGGCCGAAGAGAAAAAATCCGGCACCCTCGAACTGCTCACCACGAAACCCGTCGCGGATGTGGAAATCATCCTCGGGAAGTTCCTCGCCGGGTGGGCCCTTGTCGCGGCGACACTCGTGCCCACCCTCGTCTTCCTGATCACCCTGATGATCCTCGGCTCGCCGGACGTTGGCCCCGTGCTGGCAGGGTACGCCGGACTGCTCCTGATGGGAGGCGTCTATGTGGCGATCGGCCTTCTTTCCTCGAGCCTCACCGAGAACCAGATCGTCGCCTTCATCGTCGGCTTCCTGATCATCTTCGTTCTCTATATGCTCGACAAGGTTCTGATCTATATCCCTTCCGCCTTCGCTTCGACATTCGAGTTCCTGGCGATCGACACGCACTTCTCGAACATCGCGCGCGGTGTGATCGACAGCCGCGACGTCATCTACTTCGCCTCGCTCCTCGGCTTCTCGCTGATGCTTGCCACGGTTTCCCTCGAACGGCGGAAATGGTGAGGGCATGATGAACACACGACAGATGAAATCCCAAACGCTGGTGCGCGTCGGTCTCATTGCACTCATTCTTATCGTCCTGAACTTCGTCTCCGTCAGGCTCTTCAGCCGCATCGACCTGACCCGCAACCACGTCTACTCCCTTTCGCAGGCAAGCAAGAACCTTGTGAAGGGGCTCGACGACAAGGTGACGATCCGCGCATACTTCACGGAAGACCTCCCGGCGCCGTATAGCGCAAACCGGCGGCTCCTCCTCGATGAGCTCAACGAGTACAAGGCCTACGGCGGTGGAAACCTCGAATTCGAATTCGTCGATCCTTCCTCGGAGAAGGCGGAACAGGACGCGCAGCAACAGGGCATCGCTCCCGTCCAGGTCCAGGTCATCAACCAGGACAAACTTGAAGTGAAGAAGGCGTATATGGGGCTCGTGTTCCTGTACGAGGACAAGAAGGAGACGATCCCCGTCGTGCAAAACCCGGGCACGCTGGAATATGACATCAGCAGCACGATCAAGCGTTTGACCGCCAAGTCGCAGAAGAAGATCGGCTTCCTCACCGGGAACGGAGAACCGGCGCTGAACGACCTCGGCCAGGCCCAGCAGATTCTGCGGAGTCAGTACATGGTCGAACCGGTCGACGTCACGAAGGGAAAAGCGGTGCCGCAGGATGTCGCTGTCCTGATGGTGATCGCCCCTACGTCGCGCATCGCCGAGCCCGAGAAGTTCCAGATTGACCAGTACCTCATGCGTGGAGGACGCATCGCGTTCCTGATCAACAGGATCGACGCGTCACTCCAGCAGCAATACGGCCGGCCCCTTGACACCGGTCTCGACGACATGTTGGAGTGCTATGGCGCGCGCATCAATCCGGACCTGGTCCGGGACGTCCAGTGCGCGAATGTCACCATCATGCAACAACAGGCGGGGTATTCGATCCAATCACAGGTACCGTTCCCCTATATCCCCATCGTAAGTGCGTTCGACAAGGGGAACGCCATGGTGAAGGATTTGCAGGGTGTCATCCTTATGTTTGCAAGTTCGGTGGACACCGTCGGCCTCGCGTCGAAGGGTCTGCAAGGCGAGGTCCTCTTTCGTTCATCGAAGCAAAGCGGACGCCAGACCGGCATGTTCGTGTTCGATCCCCTTGCGCGATGGTCGCGCGATCAATTCCCGGAGAACGGTATCCCTCTCGGCGTCGTCATTGAGGGAGTGTTTCACAGCCTCTATGCCGGCAAGCCGGCCCCGGTCGACACCGCCGCGGGGGCCATCCCGCCCGCGTCAAACCCGCCTGCAACAAGCCAGCAGACGAGGATTGTGGTTGTCGGCGACGGGGATTTCATGAAGGACAGAACCACGAGCAGGGACAACATTACATTCTTTGCCAATCTCACGGATTACCTGGCCGATGATGCAGGCCTGATCGCGATTCGATCCAAGGATGTTGCCGAGCCACCGCTGGAGCCGGTGTCAGACGGCTCCAAGCAGGCGATCAAATACACGAACATGATTCTGCCGCCCCTTCTCGTGCTGGGATACGGACTCATGCGCTGGCGGAAGAGACAGTTCATGAAGAAATTGCAGTAGGCGCGATCCGATTCGCGTGGTCACGATTCAGTCCCATTGCAGGACGCAATCTTATGTCCCGATCAACTTGGACTCTTCTGGCAATCCTGGTTCTCCTCATCGGCATCGCCGTGATCGTTTTGCAGCGGCCCGGCGAACGAACATCGAGTGACACCTCGGGAGCGATGCTTGCAACCTTCGATTCGGCGGCCGTGGACCGGATCGACCTTCACTCGACCGATGGCACAGTCGCCCTTCGGAAGGAAAACGGCTCCTGGGTGCTCGAGGCACCCCTGCACTACCGTGCGGATCAGTCGGCGGTCATGGCGTTGATCAGCAAGGCACATTCGATCGCCGTGAAAAACGTGGTGTCATCCAACGCCGAGAAATTTCCCCTGTTCAAGGTGGATTCGACCGGAACGAGCGTGCGCTTGAGCTCGGGGACTGCCACGCTGGCATCCTTCATCGTCGGGAAACCCAGCAGCTCGTTCACTGAAACCTACGTGCGGAAGGACGGGTCCTCGGACGTCGTCCTTGCAGATGGGATGTTCGCGTACACGTTCTCGCGCGGCGCGAATGAGTGGAGGGACAAGACGATCCTGACCGTCAAACAGGACGAGATTCAAAGCGTCCGGTTTGCGTTCGGCGACACGGTCTTCACGGTGACGCGTGCGGATAGCGGCTGGACGGTGGATGGAGCGAAAGTCTCAGGCTCCCAGATCGACCGTGTCATGGCCGCTCTCGGCGGCTTTGCTGCGGACGGATTCATTGATACGACGTTCACTCCGCCGAAGACACCGGCTGCGACGATCACCGTCAACGGGATCGATCTCCGGTTCTACAAGGAGACCGGAAACTACTCCGTGCAGTGTTCGTCGACGCCGCAGTGGTTCGTCGTCAACGACTGGAAGGCGCAGGGCGTGTTGAAGCGGAAGAGCGAGCTCCTGCCGGGCCCGCCTTCCTGATGTGCGCTACCTGCCGCCGTATCCGGCGGTCGCGGATGTTGAAGCCGCCTGGTGATTTTCTCCCCCGCGGGCAGAGGAGAAAGGAACAAACACCAGAAAGCAGGCGATCAGAAATAAATTGTACAAACGTCCCATTGGGAGGTGCATACACGGGTCTCCAGAGGTCGAAATCTTGGGCGTCTGTGCGAGGGAGGTCAGGTCGCACATCCAGTGTGGGTATTGTGAATATACATCACGCTCATCGTGAGCGCAAGAAGGAAGGAAGTCCGGAGGGATTTCCCGTGATAGCTGTCACGTAAAGACACCGTGCCCCCGCAACGGAGGCACATGAAGGGCCGTCATTTCTGCCCGTTCTCAAACATCCAGGTGCACGTGTCGACGACCGCTTCGCCCCGTCCCACTCCACGGGCGAGGACGAGGTGGCTCCCGGGCGAGACTGTCTCTTCCCAAAGAAAGATGTTGCCTTCGTTCGATTTCCTTCCGAGGAGTTTCCCGTCCAGCGATAGCTCGACCGATGCGCAGTTCGAGTAGACTTTGAAATATGTCCGCCCAGCCGGCCGCGGTTCAAACCGCTTGCTCGTAAGATGCACCATGGGCTGAAGATTCCAGTTGGACTTGTACCAGTAGAACGCATCCTTTTTGATCTTCCGGTCGTACGTTACGAGTCCTTTGTCATTGCGGCCGGGCTGTTCTCCTTCCGATCTTCCATCCGACGCGAAATCAAACATGTTCCACACGAACGTCCCCCACAGATAGGGACGCTGCGCCATCGCCTTCCAGATAGTCTCGTGGACGACCGCCTGCCATTCTTCGGGATGCCATCTTCCCTGCGGCGAGGGTTTGGCAGGAGGCAGTTCATGCTGCGTCGTTCCCGCGCCCGCGCCATATTCGCTGATCGCCATCGGTCTGTTGGGAAAGCGTCGGTGCAGGGTGTCTGCATACGCGGCGAATTCTTCCGGCATCCCCTCGTACCATCCCTTGTAGACATTGTACCCGATGACGTCGGTGGCGGCGTTGATGAGATCCTTCCCGTCGTAGTTGCTGCGGCTCGCAACAGTTGTCAGGCGATCCGGATCCAGGCTCTTCGCGAGCTCATGGAGGTCTTTCACGACTTTGCCGTAGAACGCGGGGTTCGGATCCGGGATAAGCTCGTTCTCCATGCTCCAGAAGCAGATCGACGGGTGATTGTAGTTTTGCAGGATCAGTTCCGTCAGTTGTTGCTTGCAGTTGTCCTCGAATCGCTCCGACTCCGTCACATGATCGACCATGGCGAGCTCGGCCCACACCACAATGCCTCCCGTGTCGCAGAGATTGTAGAAGCTTTGCGCATGTTGATAGTGCGGGAGACGGACAACCGTGCATCCCAGCTCTTCGATGAGACCGTAATCCTCGCGCTGTTCCTTCGCGGTAATTGCCCAGCCCATGTTGAGGCGGTCCTGGTGCCGGTTGACTCCGTGAAGCGGATAGCTCACCCCATTCAGGAAGAATCCCTTCTCGGGGTCAACCCGGAACGATCTTAGGCCGAGAGGCTGATCGATCCTGTCCACAACACGACCGTCCTCGAGAACCTCGGTTGCCACGGTATACAGATAGGGGTCCGTTCTGCCCTGCCACAAGTGCGGCGATTTCAGTTCGCATGAACTCCGGGCCACAACGGCATTCGATTGCGCTGGAAGGGCAAGCCCCTTGCTTGTGGATTCTGCGACCTTCTTCCCTTCACGATCGAACACAGTCCAACGGACAGCAGCCTGTGACAGGCGATCTCTCTTATTGATGACAAAAGCGCCAAGGTCGATCATTGCCCGCTCGCGTGAAACCTCCCGCTGCCGGAGTTGGACGCCCGGGGAAGCCCACTCGACGGGAGAAATCGAGAGGCGGTTTGTGGCGAGGAAGTGCACATCGCGGTAGATCCCACCGAAGACGGTAAAATCCCCACTCAAAGGCGTTACCTCCGGGTCGCGCGCATTGCTGACTTCGACAGCAATCACATTCTGCTCCCCGAAGCGCACAAACGGAGTGATGTCGAAACAGAAGGCAGCGAAGCCGCCCCGGTGCATTCCGACTTCCTGGCCGTTGACGAAGACCGTGGCAACGAGCGAAACCGCATCGAACCTGAGATAGAGTTCCTTCTCGCGCAAGGAATCTTCGACCATCAGCGCCTTCCGGTACCACCCGACACCGCGATAGTAGTCATTCCCTCCGTCCTGGCCATCCAACGCGTTCCAGGTGTGCGGCACGGAAACGCGCTCCCATTTCGAATCATCGAACTGTGCCGCAAACGCGCCCACAGGGTTCGATCTCATGAAGGTCCACCCTTCATCGATCAAGCGATCGATACGGGGACCCGCGCTGCTCCTCGTTCCCACGACAGCGACGAAGAACAGCGCGACAAGGACGACGTACGTGGGCCGTTGCATGGCAAGTCCAGATTAGTCAGTGATCTGTGTAGCGTAGTGAAAGAGGTTCACGCAACCGTTTCGCCGCGGTGTCCAGACAAGTGACCCAGTCCGCCTCGGAGGAGAAGTCGCCGCTTCGTGTCCAGCCGGCGCCGGCGTAGTAGGTGAACGATCCGTGGAACGGTACCCTGCGCAGCACGAGGTATTGCGCCGCATCCTGGGTGAACTCGTCAAAAGTGCCGTCCGAGAACACAATGCCGGTCCCAAGGTAACCATTGGCGGTGTCGGCATTGGTCAATCCCCATAGGGCGATCCAGCGGCGTGCCGGGTCCTGCGTGAGTTTCGTCTTCTCACGTTTGACAAGCCCGCATGCGAGAGTGAGGGAGTCGCGCAATTGTCCGCCTTCAAAACGAACGTCGATCTTATTCAGATTTTGACCGGCATCGAGCGTGATGATCTTGTATTCTCTCACGGTGTCCTGTGATCCGAGCACCCAGCGATACATCAGTTCAAAACTTACGCGCAGAGGCCCGTTCATCAGGGTCCGCTGGGCAACGAATACTCCGGGCTGGCGAAGGGCCCCGTCGATCCACAAGCCAGAACCGCCTGCGCCGAGCGACCGACCGGTTTCAAAGAAGTCCGCCCCTTCACCGCGGTCCTGATGGTATGTGTCCTTTCCCGGCGGCGCTGCCTCGCTCTCCTTATACCATTTCCTGACGATCAGGGAGCGGACACGTTTCGTCCAGACATCGATGCCGTTGTTGACTTCGGCGGCGAGAGCGGGTCCGTACGTCCGGAACGCAATCCGATCGTTCTCCCACGCGTAGTCTTCACGGGGAGGAACGAACCGCCCGTCGACCAATGATGCCACGGCAGGCGCGGGGCCCGTGCTGAGGGTGACAACAAACGTCTTTCTTTCATGCGGAGCGAAGCTTGCCTGGAAAAGCAAGCCGCGCTCTGTCAACTGAGCGATGAGCGGCCCCCCTCCCAGCGCATCGATGACCTCGAGACTCGGCGAGACCGCGGTTCCGATGACGGCAGCAAGGTGCGAGCGCGGCACTTCGACAATTTCATTCGGTCGGGAAAATCCGGACGGATTTTCCGCCGTTACGTGCAGAACGCCGTCCTTACCGCCGGCAAGTGTCGACGAGGCGAAGAAGCACAGGAGAAGGACGATGAGGAGACGACCACCGATCGTGAGCATAGATGTGACCTTGAGAGATGGGAGAGCCATCGTTCCGGGGAATGACCAGCTACACCTGGATCAGGAGAATGGCGAATCCGCCCACCTCCTTGTCGAGGAACACCGAGTGGAGCTTGCCTCGCTTTTCCGTGCGGGTATTTTCCAGGATGCCGATGCCCTGCGCGGAACAGTACGCCACGGCACGCTGGAGGAAGTGTGTTCCGATCGCAATGTGGCCGCGCGTGCCCGGGGATTTCTGTTTCATGAACTCGAATTGTGATTCAACGGAGACGGACTGGGCCGTCTCGGACAGATCCATCCGGAACACGCGGGAGAGAAGACCGGCGTCCTCTGCCGCCTCCTGAGGGGAACCGCTGTGGATTCCGACCTGCGCGAGTCGGAATCCGAGCATCGTCGAAACCGCGCGGGCGGAGATGTGCGTGATCTGGTCGAAGGCCCCTGCCCCGATAAGATCCGCCTTGACCATCCAGCTCCCTCCGCAAGCAACGACCGGAGGGAACTTCAGGTAGGAGAGAAGGTTCGACTCGTCGATACCGCCCGTCGGGATGAACCTGAGCTGCCTGAACGGCGCGCTCATGGCCTGGAGATACTCGAGACCGCCGTTCGCCTCGGCAGGGAAGAATTTGACCACCGTGAGTCCAAGATCCAGTGCAGCTTCAACATCCGACGGCGTCGCGACCCCGGGGATGACCGTCATCTTCACAGATCGGCAATACTCCACCACTTTTCGATTCAACCCCGGCGAGACGATATATCGGGCTCCCGCGCCGATCGCCGATTTGGCCTGCTCGACACTGAGCACCGTACCCGCCCCGATCACCATCGAGGGCACGGCTTTCGTGATTCTGTCGATGGCATGCTCGGCCGCCTGCGTCCGGAAGGTGACCTCCATCGTCGACAGACCGCCGGCAACCAGAGCGTTGGCCAGCGGCACGGCGCGCGCGTCATCATCGATAACCACCACGGGAATTATCCCGCACAATTCCAGAGTTGCGAGTACGTCGGTCATCATCGTTTATCCGGAAGTAAAT
>DATJPR010000138.1:0-30286 GCA_035506295.1 Bacteroidota bacterium
CTCTGATCGATCATGGTCTTCATTTCGTACGGGACTCCCGGCAGGACGAAAAAGTGCCGGTTCCCTCGGTCGAACTGTATGCCGGCAGCTGTGCCTCGCGGGTTCGGGACCACGACTCCTTTGGAAGGGAACAACGCTTGCTCTTCATGCGTCGGAAGCCAGGGGATCTTCCGCTGTTCCACCCGTGCCTTGATATGCGCAAGCAGCTGTTCGTTTTTCTCCAGCGGGCTGTCGAAGAATGTGCAGACTGCCTTTTTCGTAATGTCGTCGTGCGTGGGGCCGAGTCCGCCCGTCACCACCACGATATCGAATGCCTCCCACGATTCTCGGAAAGCTTCGATGATGGACGACATCGAGTCGCCCACCGTGGTCATGCGCACGACCGCCACGCCGGCGTCGTTCAATCGTTCGGCGATGTATGCTTGATTCGTGTTGACGACCTGCCCGATCAGGAGCTCGTCGCCGATCGTAATAATGGATCCGTTCATAGCACGTGAAGGATGGATGCGAGGAGAAGGACAAGACGCGTGCAGACGTTCGCATAGAGTCCCGCGACGAGATCGTCGAGCATGATCCCCCAGCCCTGCGGGATGCGCTCCAACCACGCTGCCGGGGGAGGTTTCAGGATATCGAAGATGCGAAACAGCACAAACGCAACTGCAAGTGCGGGCATGGACGGCGGGAGGAACAGCACCGAAATCCACATGCCGGCGATCTCATCGACGACAACGATGGACGGGTCCGGCGCGGGGTGACGTCCGTGCTGGAACCGTTCCTTCGCGCGCGCGGCGGTTGCCGAAAGCCGGTTTCCTTCGAACCGGGCAATCGAGGCCGCGCTCCACACTCCCAATGCAAACACCACCGCTGTGAGCGGCGAGAGGACGCGGGGCTGCCACACGCCGGGGATCAACAGGATGAGGCATCCCAGGAGAGTTCCGAAGGTGCCCGAGGCCCAGGGGATGTAGCCGACAAAGCATCCCGTGCCGATGAGTCGTGCGACCAACGGCGGAGGATGCTCTTCACCGTGGGAGGAGTACTCGCTCATAGAGGTCGTGGAGGGTCTTCCTGTTGTCGATCAAGTACGCGATGGCGGTCCAGACCGTCATGATGGTCACCAGCAGCATCATGCCGAAGAGCACATCGTGCTGCATCAATGAGTCAATCCACCGACCGAATTCTTCGTACACGCTGGGGATGGTCCGGCAGACATACAGGATGAGGAGGTAATACATCACCACGAACTGGCTGAAGGTCTTGGTCTGTGCGCTGCGCGAGGTGACAACGGGTCGCTCACGATATTCAGCGTACGCGCGAAGTCCGGTGATCAGGAAATCGCGGATGATGATGATCCATACCATCCAGGCATCGATGAGGCCGAGGGCGACGAAGCAGAGGAACGCCGCCGAGGAGAGGATCTTGTCAGCAAGGGGATCGAGGAATTTTCCCCATTGGGAAACGTACCCCATTTTCCGGGCGATCCATCCGTCATACCAGTCGGTCAGCGCGGCCACGATGAACACGATCAACGAAATCTGGCGCAGGACGGAGGACGAGGAAAGGACGAAGACGACAAAGACGGGGGTCAGCACAATCCTGAGCAGGGTGAGCTGGTTCGGGATGGTCAGCTGAAGTTCGAGTTTGGGCATGGAACAAAAAAGCCATCAGGCGATGATGGCTTCCGGTGAGTCACATCCAGTATCGACCGTCGGGCGCCGTCACGCCACCTTGGCTACTTTGTTCGATTTGATGCAGTTCGTGCAAACCGTCAGCCGCTTCGTCCGCCCGTTCACTTTTGCCCGCACGACCTGCAGGTTCGGGAGCCATCGCCGGCGCGTCAGGTTGTGCGCGTGGCTGATGTTGTTGCCGCTGACCGGAGCCTTCCCGCAGATGTCACAGACTTTTGCCATGATACGACCTTCCTGATTGGACCTAGGCAACCAAGATAGCAATTTCTCACGACAACCGCAACCGGCAGGGGCCTTTGCTTGCAATTCTTTCACACTTTCTTTAGGATTTACCGTATGCGCGTGCTTGGCATCGAGACATCATGTGATGAAACTTCAGCAGCCGTGGTGGATGATGGGATCGTTCGTTCCAACGTCATCTCCTCCCAGCTTGTTCATGCGAAATACGGGGGGGTGGTCCCCGAGCTTGCATCGCGCGCGCACCAGCGTCTCATCGTCCAGGTCGTGGACGAGGCCCTGGAACGGGCAGGCACCAGAAGGGATGAGATCGATGCCGTCGCAGCAACGTATGGTCCCGGCCTGGCGGGGGCATTGCTTGTCGGACTGAGCTTCGCAAAAGGACTCTCCGTCAACATTGGGACCCCTTTTCTGGGGGTGAACCACATGGAGGGTCACCTCTATTCGAATTTCCTGGGGTCTCGCAAGCCGGAGTATCCGTTTCTCTCCCTGATTGTCTCGGGCGGCCACACGATGCTGGTCGCCGTCCGTGCGCCGTTCGATCACGTGCTCCTCGGACAGACGCGCGACGATGCCGCCGGAGAAGCGTTCGACAAGGTTGCGAAGATGCTGGGCCTCGGGTACCCGGGAGGGCCAATCATCGACCGACTTGCCGTGCAAGGAAATCCCGCCGCCATCTCGTTCCCCAGGTCGTTCCTCGAGCCGGGTTCGTTCGATTTCAGTTTCAGCGGTGTGAAGACCGCAGTGCTATACTACCTCCGCGACCGGGGCATGGATGCGGGGGGGAAGGCCGTCGATCGCCTTGGACAGGAAGCAGTGAACGATATCTGCGCGAGTTTTCAGCAGTCCGTGCTCGACGTTCTTGTGACGAAGACCATGCGTGCGGCGGAGAAATTCGGCGTGAAGGCCGTCACTGTGGCGGGAGGCGTTTCTGCCAATGCGGGACTCCGTGCGCAGTTGAGCAAAGAGGCGGAAGCGCGTGGGATACCGTGCTTTCAACCGGCGCTGGAATATTGCATGGACAACGGCGCGATGATCGCCTATGTCGGCTGGCTGAAGGCGTCGAGGGGGCACTCCTCGAACTATCGCCTCAATGCGGATCCGAATCTCGAATTGACATGAGGGCACATGGTTGAGGAGAGAATTCGGGGAAGCGCACGCAGGGCTCTGCGGATTGCCGTGTTTGCGATCTCTGTCCTTGTCGTTCTCGCCGTAAGCTTGCTGGGGTACGTGCTCTACTGGCCGAACACTTTTCCGGAAGGTGAGGAGAAGGCGCTCTTCGTCTCGAAGGGGGAGACGTTCGCCGAGGTGGTGGATACGCTGGAAGCCGGTGGGATCGTCCGCAGTCGCATGCTGTTTCTCTTGACCGCGGACGTGTTGGGAGGGCGCTCGCGCATTCATGTCGGCAAGTATCTTCTCAAAAGCGGCATCTCGAACGAAGAACTGTATCATTTCCTGTATTACGGCCGCGGCATCGTTCCAATTTCGGTGACGATCCCCGAAGGGCTCACCATCAGGCGACAGGCGAGAATCTTCGCGCGGCATCTCGGGATCGATTCATCGAAGTACGTCCAGCTTGCCGATGATACGGCGTTCGTGCACCACCTGGGATTTCCCGATCCATCCCTTGAGGGGTACCTGCTCCCCGATACGTACCGCTTCAACTGGCAAACGGACGAGCGTGATATCCTCCGCGAGCTCACGGACGCCTTCAAACACTTCTTCGCGGATTCCCTGAGTGAGCGCCTCAACGATCTTCACATGAGTATGCGCCAGGCCGTGACGATGGCCTCGATCGTCGAGGGCGAAACCCATATCAGCGATGAGCGGCCTGTGATCGCCGGCGTCTACTACAACCGTCTCAGGATTGGCATGCGCCTCGAGGCCGATCCCACCATCCAGTATCTTCTGGACAACGGTCCGCGCCGGTTGTCGTATGACGATTTGAAAGTCGACAATCCGTACAATACGTATCAGCATGCCGGTCTGCCCCCGGGGCCGATCAACAGCCCCGGTCGTGCGTCCATCCTTGCCGCCCTGTATCCGGCGCACCATCAGTATCTCTACTTCGTAGCCAACGGCAAGGGAGGACATTGGTTCAGCCGGACGTATGACGAACACATGCGGAATGTCCGGATGGCGCGACGACTGCGGGCGCTCGCGGCGCGGACCCGCGACCGGTCTGCCGGAGGTTCAGGCCTCCATCAATAATAGGGATGATGCATCTTCCAACTCCGGATCCTCAATCGTGAATCGCCCAGCCCTCGGATTCCTTCTTCAAGGCACCTCTGTCCTTTCATCAATCGTCCTTTCGATGCTTCTCCTTGATTGCGCCGGGCAGATCGAACCCGGCGGCGGCCCCGTCGATACCGTCCCGCCACAGGTCCTCAGGACAGACCCCGACAGCGCTGCGACCAGGGTGACAGCTCCATCGGTCGAGCTCGAGTTCAGCAAGTACGTCGACAGGCTTTCCGTTCAGCAATCCATCTTCGTCTCACCGTACCCCGGCCAGTTGGAATATGACTGGAGCGGGAAGTCGGTTCGCATCACCTTCTCGGATTCTTTGCGCAAGAATACCACCTATGTCGTGAATGTCGGCACCGACGTCAAGGACCTGCATGCAGGGAACAGGATGGCCCACGGGTTCACCCTGGCGTTCTCGACAGGCGACTCGATCGACAAAGGGTCGATCAGCGGACGGGTCATCGACGACCGGGCCGAGGGGGTCATGCTGTTTGCCTACCGGCTTGACGGGATGAACCCCGACACGCTGGATCCCACGCACACGAAACCGGACTACATTCAACAGACGGGGAAAGATGGGACGTTCGAGCTGTCGCATCTTTCCTTCGGCACCTATCGTGTCCTCGCCGTCCGGGATGAGTACCGCAACCTCGTGTATGATCGGCAGGTGGACGAGTTCGGCGTGTGGCGCACCGACCTCACGCTTTCTGGGCTGCATCCGTCGACTACGGACCTGCGCTACCGGCTCACGAAAGAAGATACCACCAGGCCTTTCCTGACGTCGGCCCGGAACGTCGGGCGCCGGACCATCCTTGTCCATGTCAGCGAACCGGCTGACACCGCCTCCTTCTCCGAGGTACGGTTTCGCCTCGTGGACACGCTGACGCGAAAACCGGTCAGCCTCGACTCCTGGTATATCGATGCCGACCAGTCCGCCAATATCGGCATCACCACGAGCGCCCCGATCGACAGTGGTCGAGCCTATCGTTTGTTCGCCGTCGGTCTTCGGGACCTCGCACAGAACCTGATCGACTCCGCCCGCGGATCGGTGGATTTTGTCGGCACTGCAGAGCCGGACACCGTGCACCCGATGTTGAGGGTAAGCATCGCGGACAGTGCACGGACGATCCCCGTCGACTCGGCGATCGTGCTCAACTTCTCAAAGAGACCGGAGGTGTCACCGCTGGCGAGTGCAGTCCAATTCTTCGATTCCTCCGACGCCCGCGTGCCATTCAAATTGATCTGGAGGGGAGGCCTCTCGCTGGCGTTGCTCCCGTCACACGATCTTTCTCCCGCCGCGTGGTACTCACTTTCGGTGGTGCTTGACTCTGTCCGCGATCTCGCGGGGAACGGCTACAAGGACTCGACGCTCGTGCGGCGTTTCAGGACGAACGACTATCGTTCGACGGGGTCGCTTGAAGGAATCGTGAAGTCGGATACCACGGTCCGGTCACCGATCTATGTCACGGCATCAACCATCGAGGTGACTCCGGAACTCCGAAGAACAGTCCGGGTGAATCGGCCCGGTCCGTTCAGCATGGATCGACTGCCGGAAGGACGGTGGACGGTCAGCGGCTTTGTGGATGTGAAGGGAACAGCTGCGTATGACTATGGACAACCGTTTCCCTTCAAGCCGGCTGCACCGTTCGGTGTATCGCCGGACACCGTGAAAGTGCGGGCCCGCTGGGGAGTCCAGGGGGTGATGCTAGATCTGCGATGAGGGGGAACCGGAATTGTGGGGTCGAAGGTGAAGAGCTAGTCTGATTGCTCTTCCCCCTGCTTGCCGAGCAGGCCGTCGATCCGCTCTTCCAGGGTCTTGGCGAGAGTGTTGGTCGGATCAACGATGTAGACCCGGCGCAACTCGGTCAATGCCCGTGTGTAGTGTTGTTGAAGCAGGTACCGGTAAGCGTGCTGGAGATACTGGCTTGTCAGCCACCGCCGTGCCGCTTCCTGCTCGTCCGGATGGCCTGCCGGCGGCGACGTGTGGTGATCGACGGTGAGTTCCGGGTGCTCGGCGGCTTTTTCGATCAGCCCCGGGAGGGAGTCGAGAATATCCAGCCGCTGCATCTCGGTCTCAGGTTCATTGCGCGAGAATTCCTTCAGCTGCTCTACCTGGTGTTCCAGGGCGAGCAGATAGACACTCCGCTTGTTACGCTCGAGCTCCGTCCTGATCGTCCTCAGCGCCTCATCGCACCTTCCCTCCTCGGCGCAATCACAGGCAGAATCCAACACCTCGCGCAGTCGATTCTTGTCCGGACTATCCATGGTTTGCGTTCGATTGACGTGAGCGCATTGAAGTGCTCAATATATTGCAGCCCGCAGGGAATTGCAAGACCGAGGCCCGTCGATCAGGCTTCATCCCGCCCTCGGTCCGTCGTCTCGCTATCGCCGTGCCAGGGACACCGTGATCTCGATCCGGTCCCGCGTGTCGTTCATCCAGAGCATTACGCTGCCGGATTCGTACGACCACGCCTGGAGTTCTTCATGGGGAATGCGTCCCGGGAAAATGCCCACGCCATTGATCTTGACACTCGTCGGACGTTCGGGGATGTTCTTCAAGACCACCGCAAGGCGGCGGGATGCGGGGGCATAGGAGCCTTCAGTCCTGGAGAAGACCACCCGGAGCTGCGAAGAGTCGGCATATTGTTCAATTTCTCTTCGAAGATACGATCCCTTTTCGTACGCGAAGGAATGGCCATCGTCTTCGTAGTAGTCAGTCCGGCCCCGCCCGTTCTTGATGTCAGGGTAGACAGTGATCGTCAGCGGGTCGATAGGCGCCTGCGCGGTCGATTGAACGACCTGACGGGTGGGGAGTGCTGTTCCCGCACGCACGAAGAGTGGGAGACGGTCGAGAGGGGCATCGACCCGGATTCTCGCGGGGCCATTTGTCGCCTCGTCGGTCCAGTAGTCGTACCACGTGCCGGGGGGAAGCAACACTTCCTTCGTACGTTCGAATTCGTCGAGGACCGGCGCGACCAGCAAATTGTCGCCGAACATGAACTGACTGGTAACACCGTGGAACGAGTCCATGCCCGGGTACGCGAAGATCATCGGACGCATGGGCGGAACGCCGGTGCGGGAAGCGCGCTCCATTTCCGAGTAGATAAAGGGGAGGAACCTGTACCGCAGTTCGATGGTCCGGCGATTCACGCTGGTGATCGAGTCGCCGTACTCCCACGGCTCCTTGTTGACTTCATTGATGACGGAATGCGCACGCATGAGCGGCGTGAAAACGCCGAGTTCGAGCCAGCGGGCAAACAACTCTCCCGAAGGATGCCCGATGAACCCGCCGATGTCGCTGCCGACGAAGGGTTGGCCGGAGATGCTGAGGTTCAAGCACATCGAGACGGCGAGGTTCAGGTGCTCCCACGAGGAGACATTGTCGCCGGTCCAGGCCGCGGAGTATCGCCAGCCGCCCGCGTACGATGCCCGCGTCAGGACGAACGGGCGTTCTCCCGGAAGGAGCCTTCGCACACCATCGTAGGTACCACGGGTCATCTCCATGCCGTAAATGTTGTGCATCTCGGCGTGTGTGGTCTTTCCATGGTCGCTGTCATGAATGACATCGAGATCGATCGTCTTCGTCGGAACGTCGAACACCGACGGCTCGTTCATGTCGTTCCACCAACCACGGATGCCGGCGTCGACGAGGACTTTGAAATTCTCTCCCCACCACGTCCGGGCTTTCTCCATCGTGAAATCAGGAAAAGCGCAGACGCCGGGCCAGACCTTGCCCGTGTACAACGTGCCATCCGGTTTGTGGACGAACACATTGTCGGCGAGCCCTGTTTTGAACGCACTGTAGCTGGAGTCAGTCTTGATGCCCGGATCCACAATCACTGCAATTTTGAACCCCTGCGCGCCGAGATCCCGCACCATCCCCGTCGGATCGGGAAAATTCTTCTTGTTGAAAGTGAAGATCCGATAGCCGTCCATGTAGTCAATGTCGAGATAGATCACGTCGCACGGAATCGCGCGTGAGCGGAATCCTTCCGCAATCTCCCTCACGCGTTTCTCGGTGGGGTAGCTCCAGCGACATTGCTGATAGCCGAGCGACCAGAGAGGCGGGAGAGGCATTCGCCCGAGGAGCGCGGTGTAGTTCGTCAGGATCTCTTCAGGATTCCCGCCCGTAAACACATAATAATTGAGATCGCCTGCCTCGGCGCCGAACGCATAGGTGTTGCGGGATTCCTTTCCGAAGTCGAACGATGATCGGAAGGAGTTGTCCATGAACACACCATACGCTCGTCCTTGACGGATGGCAAGAAAGAAGGGAATGGACTGATACAACGGATCGGTGTCGGCGGTGTAAGCGGGGATATCCGAATTCCACATGGTGCACGCCGTCTGCCGTCGATCAAGCAGGCCCGCCTTCTCCCCGAGCCCGTAGTAGTGCTCGTCGATGGGCATCGTCTTCCAGACCCGCACTTCACTGCCGGACCAGGCCATCCCGTTCGCCGGATCGTCCTCGGCGACGATGGTCCCGGAGGAATCGGTGATCCGGATGCGGAGCGGATTTCTGGTGATTGTCACCCGGAGATTTGGCGTGGAGAGATCGTAAGAGGCCGTCGATTCCAGGAATTGGACATGCGGAGTGGAAGAAGGCGGTTGAAGGACGGCCCATGAATGATCCGAGGCAAACACCCCGGAGGGATTCATCCGTACTCTCACGACGGAAGGGGAGATCAACGCCACCTGGACGATGGCCGCGCCTGCTTTAAGCGTGAGGCTGTTGCTCTCGAGAGCGACGATGCGATCGACAGGGCCGATGGACTTCCACTGCGCTGTTGCGGTGGTGAGGCCGAGCGCTGCCAGCAGCAACGTGCATAGTGAACGAGAGCGCTTATTCATTGGCGCCCGTCAGAGTGCACGGCGGACTCATACTCTTCCATCGGCGGGCATGTGCAAACCAGATTGCGATCGCCGAAGGCATTGTTAATCCGACCCACGGAGGGCCAGAATTTTCTCGACCGGACCGAGGGGAGAGGATAGGCTGCCTTTTCCCGGGGGTAGGGAAACTTCCATGCGTCGCTGGCGACGACCTCCGCGGTATGCGGGGCGTTTTTCAGCACATTGTTCTGGCTGTCGGCCTTTCCATCAATCACCTCCTGGATCTCGGCTCGGATCGCAATGAGAGCGTCGGAGAATCGATCGAGCTCTTCCTTCGATTCGCTTTCCGTCGGTTCGATCATGAGCGTCCCCGCGACAGGGAAGGAGACCGTCGGTGCGTGGAAGCCGTAGTCCATCAGCCGCTTGGCGACATCCTCGGCTTCGATCCCGGCGGATTTGAATTCGCGCAGATCGATGATGAACTCATGTGCCACGCGTCCTTGCGCCCCCCGGTACAAAACCGGGTAATAGGGCTCGAGTCGTTTCGCCATGTAGTTTGCATTGAGAACCGCCGTGATCGTTGCATCGGTCAGACCGGCAGCGCCCATGAGCGCGATGTATGCCCACGAGATGATGACGATGTTGGCGCTGCCGAACGGCGCGGAACTCACCGAACCGATGGAATGCGTCCCCCCGACGGCAACGACAGGGTGCGAGGGAAGGTATTCCGCGAGGTGAGCGGCGACCGCGATGGGTCCCATGCCCGGACCTCCGCCACCGTGAGGAATGCAAAAGGTCTTGTGAAGATTGATGTGACAAACATCAGCGCCGATATCGGCGGGGCGGCAGAGGCCGAGCTGCGCATTCATGTTCGCGCCGTCCATGTATACCTGGCCGCCGTTCTCATGAATGATTGCACAGATATGCTTAATCTCCTCCTCGAACACACCATGCGTCGAGGGATAAGTGACCATGAGGGCGGCGAGCGACTTCCGGTGTTCGACCGCCTTCGCGCGCAGATCGTCGAGGTCGATGTTTCCCTGTGCATCGCACTTGACGATGACGATGGTCAAGCCCGCCATGACGGCGCTTGCAGGGTTGGTCCCGTGCGCGGATTGCGGAATGAGACAGATATTGCGGTGGTTTTCGCCACGGGATTCGTGAAAGGCGCGGATGACAAGAAGCCCGGTGTACTCTCCCTGCGCTCCCGCATTCGGCTGCATCGACACCGCGGGGAACCCCGTGATCACGCCGAGCCATTGACTAAGCTGGTCGACGATTTCCCGGTATCCCCGCACCTGATCGGGTGGTGCAAAGGGATGGATCCTGGCGAACTTTGTCCAGGTGATGGGGATCATCTCGGCGGTGGCGTTCAACTTCATCGTGCACGAGCCGAGCGGGATCATGCTCGTGGTGAGCGAGAGGTCTTTCGTCTCCAGGGAATGAATGTAGCGCAGCATCTCTGTTTCCGACCGGTAGCGATGGAAGACCGGATGCTGCAGATAGGGCGTGCTCCGTGCCAGGGGACCGTTGAACCCCTCCGGCAGGTCCTTTGAGAGTCTCGTGATGTCGATCGTCTGCGAATTGCGCGCGATGAAAACATCAAACAGCTCTTCAATATCTGCCTGTGTGCTCGTCTCGTCAAGGGAGATGCCGATGTCGCCGTCGGCAAACAGGCGAAGGTTGATGTGCGCTTCGCCGGCCCGGCGGAGGATCGAATCCCGCATGCCGGATTTCGGCTTCACGCGGAGCGTGTCGAAAAAGGTCTTGTGCACCACTGTGTGCCCGAATTCCTCGAGGCCCGCAGCCAGGACCTTGGCGAGATCGTGAATGCGCACCGCGATGCTGCGCAGGCCGTCAGGACCATGCCATACCGCATACATTCCCGCCATCACCGCGAGCAACACTTGTGCGGTGCAGATGTTTGATGTTGCCTTTTCCCGCCGAATGTGCTGTTCGCGCGTCTGCAGGGCCATCCGGAGTGCACGGCGGCCATTCGCGTCCACGGAGACTCCGATGATCCTTCCGGGGACGAACCGTTTGTGCTGGTCCAACGTCGCGAAGAACGCCGCATGCGGCCCGCCGAATCCCATGGGGACGCCGAACCGCTGCGAGCTGCCGACGACGACATCCGCTCCGAATTCTCCCGGAGGTGTCAACAAGGCGAGGGCCAGCGGGTCTGCAGCGCAGGCGGCGAATGCCCCCACCGCGTGAACCCGGCTGAACAGATCCGCGAATCCGTTGACGGCGCCGTCCGTCGCGGGATACTGGACGAGGACGCCGAGAAGATCTTCGGAGACGGTCGCCGCGTTCCATGGTCCGACGACCACACGCACGCCGAGGTAGCGTGCCCGGGTGCGGAGGACGGCGATCGTTTGAGGATGGCAATCGTCCGCAACATAGAAGACGGAATTCTGCGGATGGTTCTTGATGGATAGGAACATCCCCATGGCTTCGGCCGCCGCCGTTCCTTCGTCAAGGAGCGACGCATTCGCAATCTGCATTCCCGTCAGGTCGCACACCATGGTCTGAAAATTCAGGAGAGCCTCGAGACGCCCCTGCGCGATCTCCGCCTGATAAGGCGTATACGCCGTGTACCAGCCGGGATTCTCGAGGATATTCCGCAGGATCACGGGTGGCGTGATCGTATCGTAGTAGCCCATGCCGATGTACGATCGCCATACTTCATTTTTTGTGGCGATCTCGCCGAGGCGCGTCAAGACCGCGTGCTCGTCCATCGGGTCTTCCAGCCCTTTGAGGCCCGAACCACGAATGGAAGCTGGAACAACTCCGCCGATAAATGATCGTTCATCCTTTTCGCCCAGAACCCGCAGCATCTCTTCCTTGTCCTGCGGCCGCGGACCGCAATGGCGCAAGCTGAACGGGGAAGTGGCGTTGAGATCAATGGCCATGTCAGTGAACTCCCGAGATCATGCATTCGAAATACATTCAGAATTAAAATATATGCAAATATCCGGTGGGATGCAGTAGAGGATTGTACGTGGTTATGACCGGCGATCGCCGAAAAAATCCAATTGCGGCGAGCTGCTCTTGATGAACTTGCTGGCATCGAGCTCCCCGCGGGGCGAGGCAAGACCGAGTTTCTTCGCGGTGAGCGAGAAGAGATCTTCAATAACTGATGCAACGCTTCCTTCTCCGCGCATCCTTTTCCCGAATCGACTATCGGACAACGATCCGGAATGCACTGCGCGCACACGCTCGAGGACTTTGTTTGCGCGGTCGGGAAGCGCCCGGGTGATCCATGAAGAGAAGAGTCCTTCAACTGCCCCGGGGAGCCGGAGGACCGAGTACGTTGCGCTCGAGGCCCCATGGCCGGCGGCTTCCCGGAGGATCGACGGGATCTCCTCGTCCGTCAGGCCGGGGATGACGGGCGCGACCGCGACGCTCGTCGGCACGCCCGCTGCGGACAACATCCGCACGGCCTCCAGGCGCCGCCGCGGAGAAGACGTGCGCGGTTCCATGATTCTCGCCAGCTTCTCGTCGAGCGTGGTGATGGACAAGGCGACGTGCACCAGCCGATCGCGCGCGAGAGATGCGAGGAGATCGATGTCCCGTGTCACCAGCGCGTTCTTCGTGATCATCGCCACAGGGTTGCGGAGTTCGAGGAAGACCTCCAGGCAACCCCGCGTGAGTCGGAGGACTCGTTCGACGGGCTGATAACAATCGGTGTTGCCGCACATCTCAACAACCTGGGGGATCCATCGGGGCGAAAGCAGTTCCTGGCGGAGGAGAAGCGGGGCGCTGCGCTTCACCATGATCCGCGATTCGAAATCCAGCCCCGCGGAAAAGCCGAGGTACTCATGCGACGGTCGGGCGTAGCAATAGATGCACCCGTGCTCGCACCCCCGATAAGGGTTGAGACTGTACGTGAAGGGAATGTCGGGGCTGTCGTTCTTTGCAAGAATGCTCTTTGATCGATCGTCAAGGAAAACGGTCTTGACGGGCGGCCGGTCATCGTCGTAGGGGACATCCACTTCGAACGGCTCCGCGTGAAGCTGCTCGAATCTGTTCGGCGGATTACCTGCGGCGCCGCGACCTTTTTCCATGACTTCCCCTGCTCGAACCATAAACACTCCCGGCGCCCATCGGGTAGGCACCGAGCAACCGGTATTCCGAGACCACCTCCTGAAGATGAGCGAGGGCGTTTGCAACTCGCGGCTCCGCCGGGTTGCCGGCGAGATCGACGTAGAAGAGATACTCGAACGGTGATCGCGGGTCCGGCCTCGATTCGATCTTCAGGAGATCGATGTCTCGCAGAGAGAAAACACCGAGAATGCGAAAGAGGATCCCGGGAATATTCCTGGCCGGCCGGAAAGCGAGGCTGCATTTCGCCGCCACGCCACGGGGAATCGGGACCGGATTTCTTGCGAGCGCAAGGAACCGCGTATAATTGTCCGACGTGTTTTCCACATGAGGGCGCAGGACCTGCAGCCCGTAGAGCTTCGCGGCCTGGGGTGCAGCAAGCGCACCGACATTGAGAGATCGGTCGCGTGCGATCGATTCGGCCGCACCCGCAGTGTCGAAGAATGCTTCGGGCTCTATACGTGGGTGTAGGCGAAAGAACGTACTACACTGGGCAAGCGCCTGCGGATGCGAACGCACGCGGTGGAGCTTCTGCAGTGTTGTCCCCGGGGTACCCATGAGCGCGTGTACGATGCGGAGGTGCGCTTCCCGGACGATGTGCAATGGATGCGCAAGAAGAAGATCGTAGTTCTCATGAATACTGCCGGCGAGGGAATTCTCGATCGGAATAATCCCATAGTCCACTTTCCCTCTGGCAACGGCACCGAACACATCTTCGAATCGGGGACAAGGAACGGTCGAGACCGATTTGCCGAACATCATCGTCGCGGCAACTTCACTGTTTGCTCCATGAACTCCTTGAAAGGCGGCTTTCATAGAAGACTTTCCCAACACTGGTTTGCGTTTAAAGTTTTTAAACTCCGTATTTCCTAAACTTAAGAAATAATCCTCAAAAACAACTCGATATCAAGGTTTAAATCACTTAAACTCTATCTGTCCACGGCATGCAAATTGACCTTGTATCCCATCGATTCTTCCTCAAGGAGATTTCACGTGAAGAAAACACCTCGCAAGTCAGCCTCGCTCAAGGGGCGCGATGTTCTCTCCATAGACGACCTTTCAGCCAACGAGATCTTGTTGTTGCTTAAACGGACCGCCGACATCAAGGCGCATCCCAAGAAATACCGCTTGTCGTTGAGCGGCAAATTCATGGCGTTGATCTTTGAGAAGCCCTCGCTGCGTACGCGGACGACATTCACCGTGGGCATATCGCAGCTTGGCGGAGACTCGATTACGCTGACCCCCGCCGACATTAATCTCGGGAAAAGAGAGTCGGTGTACGATGTCGCAAAGAATCTGGAACGGATGGTGCAGGGCATCATGATCAGGACTTTCGGCCACGACATATGCACATCGCTTGCCGACTATGCATCCGTTCCGGTGATCAATGGTCTTACGGATTATGAACACCCCTGCCAGGCGCTCGCAGACTTCTTCACCATTCTCGAACACAAGAAGAACGTGAAGAAGGTGAAACTCTGTTATGTGGGAGACGGCAATAACGTGACCCACTCGCTGATGCTCGTTGCAGCCAAACTCGGTACGCCGATGGCGATCGGCACGCCCGAGGCGTACCGGCCGTCGGCGGCGGTGATGGATCGGGCCCAGGAGCTTGCCCGGACAGGTGGCGGCTCGATCGTATGGACAGCGGATCCTGCCGAGGCGATCAGGGACGCAGATGTCGTCTACACCGATACGTGGACCAGTATGGGGCAGGAGGCGGAAGCCGAAGTGCGCAGGAAGATCTTTGCTCCGTATCAGGTGAACCGTGAGCTGTTTTCGTTGGCAAAACCGAATGCGATCTTCATGCACTGTCTCCCCGCGCACCGGAACGAGGAAGTCACCGACGAGATCATCGACAGCAAGAATTCCGTCGTGTTCCAGGAGGCGGAGAATCGGCTCCATGCACAAAAAGCAGTAATGTATGAGTTGCTGAGGGCTTGATGCAGACGTCGGACCTGGTCCTCGTGGCGGTCGGCGGGAACGCGTTGATCCGCTCGGGCCAAAAGGGGAGTGCGCAGGAACAGTTTGAGAATGCGGTTGAGACAGCCGCCGCCGTGGTCCGACTTCTTCGCGCGGGCTATCGGGTCGTGCTCTCGCATGGGAATGGGCCGCAGGTTGGGGCGCAGCTGACCCGGTCCGAGCTCGCTGCCGCTCATGCCTATCGTTTGCCTTTGGATTGCTGCGTGGCTCATACGCAGGGGGAAATCGGGTACGTGCTGCAATATGCCATGTGGCAGATGATGCAGGTCGAAGGGCTCCAGACGCCCGTGGTCTCGCTGATCACGCAGGTGCTGGTGCACGCCAACGATCCAGCGTTTCAACAGCCGACGAAACCCATCGGGCCGTTTTACACGCGCGAAGTGGCGGAACGGTACAGGGATCTTTTCGGATGGGAGATTGCAGAAGACCCCTCGCGCGGCTTTCGGAGGGTTGTCCCGTCGCCGGAGCCCGTCGCCATTGTAGAGATCGACGCGATCAGGGCCTGTGTCGACCGCGGCCTTGTTGTCATCGCGGCCGGGGGCGGAGGAATTCCCGTGTTCAACGACCATGACCTCTCGAAGGGCGTGGAGGCGGTGATCGACAAAGACCACACGTCGGCGATTCTGGCCCGGCAGCTTGATGCGAATGTCTTCGTCATGTGTACCGATGTCGACCGTGTGGCGATCGACTACGGGAAGGTGACACAGCGTCCGTTGGACCATCTCACGACCAGTGAATGTCGCCGGTACCTTGCCGAAGGCCAGTTCCCGGCGGGGAGCATGGGGCCGAAGATCACTGCGGCCATGAAGTATCTTGAACGAGGCGGCAGGGTCGCCGTCATCACTGATCATCAGCATCTCGTGGAAGCAGTCGCGGGGAAGGCAGGAACCCGAATTGAAGCAGATCCGTGATTGTCGTACACTTTGCCCACAATCACTCCCAACTCCAAAATCCAAATTCCAAACTCGAATGGCTCGTATCAGAGTTATCATCATGGGTGCCGCAGGAAGAGACTTCCACAATTTCAACACGGTCTTCCGCGGCAACAAACGTTACGAAGTCGTCGCCTTCACGGCCACGCAGATTCCCAATATCGCCGGACGGCGGTATCCGGCGAAACTTGCAGGCGCGCTCTATCCCAAAGGCATCCCGATCTTCCCTGAGGCGGATCTTCCTGAATTGATCAAGAAGGTTCGTGCGGAAGAAGTGGTCTTCTCCTACTCGGATGTCTCGAACCAATACGTCATGGAGCGGGCATCCGTGGTCAACGCGAATGGCGCAGCGTTTACGTTTCTGGGGGCGCGGCAGACGATGCTCCGGTCTTCCGTCCCTGTCGTCGCCGTCGTCGCGGTCCGCACAGGCGCCGGCAAGAGCCAGACGTCCCGCCGCGTGTGCTCCCACTTGCGGAACAAAGGGCTTCGGGTCGTCGCTGTCCGCCATCCGATGCCCTACGGCGATCTCGTCAAGCAGCGCGTGCAGCGTTATGCGACGCTCGACGACCTCCAGAAGCATCATTGCACTGTCGAAGAAATGGAAGAGTACGAACCTCACATTGTCGAGGGCGGCGTCATCTATGCGGGGGTCGACTATGATGCGATTCTCCGCCTTGCGCAGAAGGAAGCGGACATTATCGTCTGGGACGGCGGAAACAACGATACGCCGTTCTACGCCCCCGACCTTACAATTACCGTCGCGGACCCGCACCGTCCGGGGCACGAAATGCAGTATTATCCCGGCGCGACAAACATCCGTCTGGCCGACGTGGTGGTCGTCAACAAAGTCGACAGCGCAACCGCCGCCAACGTCGACATCGTCGTGTCGAATGTCGCGCGGATGAATCCGAAGGCGCAGGTGATTCTAGCAACGTCTCCGATCACGGTCGACGATCCTGTCATCATCAGGGGGAAGCGCGTGCTCGTGATCGAAGACGGGCCGACACTGACGCACGGGGAGATGCAGTTCGGCGCCGGCGTGCTTGCCGCCCGCCAGTTTGGAGCAGCGGACATCGTCGATCCCCGTCCCTATGCTGTCAGGACCATCGCCGAAACGTTCGAAAAGTACCCTCGAACCGGCGCCCTTCTGCCGGCGATGGGGTATGGAGGAGAACAGCTCAAAGATCTCGAAGAGACCATCAACGGGGTGCCCTGCGACGCCGTCATTATCGGAACGCCGATCGATCTGCGCCGCATCGTTAGAATGACGAAACCCTCCACGAGGGTCCAGTATTCGCTGGTCGAGCAGACCAAACCCGATCTGGCGGACGTCCTGGACGAATTCGTCAGGAAGCACGTTGCCGGTGGACGGAGGAAACGGCGGTAGTCTGCGACGGGATCGGCATGTGATTGAGTCTGAGGGGCGGAATCGGTATATTTAAAATCTCTGAGATTCTTCTCACTATGGCTCATCCTGAAACCGTTCTCGTTCTAGATTATGGTTCTCAGTATTCCCAGTTGATCGCTCGCCGCGTTCGAGAGCTGGGAGTGTATTCCGAACTCCATCCATTCAATCTGTCCCCGGACCGCATCCGCGAAATCGCCCCCAGGGGCATCATCCTGTCCGGCAGTCCCTACAGCTCCTACGAACCCGATGCGCCCATTTCATCCCCGGCGCTCTTCGACCTGGGCATCCCGGTTCTCG
Source organism: Bacteroidota bacterium (assembly GCA_035506295.1). Taxonomy (GTDB): domain Bacteria; phylum Bacteroidota; class Ignavibacteria; order UBA10030; family UBA6906; genus DATJPR01. The sequence continues at coordinate 17,721 of DATJPR010000138.1, forward strand.
GGATTTGCTACGGGCTTCAACTCATGGCGCTTCAGCTCGAGGGCGAAGTGGACAAGGCCGCCCGCCGTGAGTACGGAAGCGCGCAGCTTGCAATCGAGGACACCTCGGATCTCTTCGCCGGCTTCGATGGAGATCACGGCGAAACCCTGACTGTCTGGATGAGTCATGGCGATCATCTCACCGCTATCCCCAAGGGCTTCGAACCGATCGCCCGTACTTCGAATGCCCCCATCTGCGCGATCAGGAACAAGGTGAAGCGGCTGTACGGAGTTCAATTTCATCCCGAGGTCGTGCACACACCTCGGGGACGAGAAGTCCTCCGGAATTTTCTCTACGGCATATGCGGATGCAAAGGGGGATGGAGCGCTGCATCGTTTGTCCAGGAAGCCATCGAGCGGATCTCCCGGACGGTCGGCGACGGGAGGGTCCTGTGCGCGCTCAGCGGGGGCGTCGATTCCGCGGTGGCAGCCGTCCTGCTTCACAAGGCCATCGGGGACAAGCTCTTCTGCATCCACATCAACAATGGACTGATGAGGAAGGGCGAATCGGAGCAGGTCGTGGAGACCTTCCGTTCCACCTTCCACATTAATCTCGCCTACGTCGATGCGACGGATCTTTTCCTTGAGGGGCTCACGGGAGTCGCTGACCCCGAGCAGAAGCGAAAAATCATCGGACGGCTGTTCATCGAGGTGTTCGAACGCGAAGCGGAGAAGATCGGCAAGGTCGATTTCCTGGCGCAAGGGACGCTTTATCCGGACGTCATCGAGTCGACGTCCTTCCGCGGTCCTTCCGTGACGATTAAATCGCATCACAACGTCGGCGGACTTCCGGAGCGCATGCACCTGAAATTGGTTGAGCCGTTTCGCGAGCTCTTTAAGGACGAAGTCCGCGCCGTCGGCGCGACGCTCGGCGTGCCGGACAGTTTGATCTGGCGTCATCCGTTTCCGGGGCCTGGCCTCGCGGTCCGGGTGCTCGGTCCGGTCACGCGCGATCGTCTGGCGTTGTTGCGGGACGCGGATGCGATCCTGATCGAGGAGATTCAAGCCGCAGGTCTGTACAGGGACATCTGGCAGTGTTTCACCGTGCTTCTTCCTGTCCAATCGGTCGGCGTGATGGGGGACGGCCGAACATACGAGTTTACGGCCGCTGTCAGGGCTGTCGCGAGCGTCGACGGGATGACCGCGGACTGGTTCCACATTCCGCATGACGTCCTCGCGAGGATTTCGACGCGCATCACCAACGAGGTTCGCGGCATCAACCGCGTGGTGTACGATATCAGCTCGAAGCCGCCAGCGACCATCGAGTGGGAGTAGCCGGGGAGCGGCAGGAGTGGGAGGGGGAAATAGGGGGATGGGGAGAGTGGGAGAGCGCGGGAGTGGGAGAAATGGAGAACGGCGAGTCTCTAACGATATTGGACACTGGTCACTGACCACCGGGCACTGGTCACTGGAGAGACTTTGAGACTTTGGGACTGTGAGATTTGAGAAAATACCTATCGTTCGTCAAGATCGAACACACGCTCTTTTCCCTTCCGCTCATTTATAGCGGCGTGTTGCTGGGAACCCGGGGAGCGATTCCGACGGTGCAAATCCTGCTGCTCGTTCTTGCGGCGGCCACCGGCGCGCGGACGATCGCCTTTGCGCTGAACAGGGTGATCGATCGTCACATCGATGCACGCAATCCCCGGACCTCCATGCGGGACCTGCCGTCCGGCCGGATGTCGGTCAGCGAGGCCATCTGGGTGCTGATCGCGGGAGGACTCCTCTACTTCGGTTCCGCCTGGATGCTTTCCGAATTCTGTTTTGTGCTTTCCCCCATCCCGCTCGCTGTCTTTATCATCTACCCGACGATGAAACGTTACACCCGGCTCGCGCACTTCGGCGTTGGCCTGGGGCTGGCAATGGGTCCGCTGGGCGGATGGTTCGCGGTTTCTCCGTCGCTCCATAACCTGACCATCCCGATTCTCTTGAGCGTTTTCACGTTGTTCTGGGTCGCGGGTTTCGACATCATCTATTCCACCCTCGACGAAGAGTTTGACAGGAAAGAGAATCTTTACTCCTTCCCGGCACGATTCGGCAGGGAGAAGGCGCTGCAATATTCTGCCCTTTTTCACGCGGTGGCTTTCGTTCTCCTGGTGGTCCTTTTCTTCTATTCCATTCTTTCGCTTCTGGCGCTCCCCCTGCTCTTGCTCACGGGGATTCTCCTTTACCTCGAACAGCGGAAGGCGTCGGATGTGGAACTCGCTTTCTTCAGAATCAACGCCGTCGCGGGCTTCTCCGTCTTCCTGATGGTGTTGGTCGGGGAGATCACGTGAAGATCGTCGTCGGGATCACCGGCTCATCCGGCGCCGCATTTGCGCTCGACTTTCTCCAAAGGTGTCCCCACCAGAAATTCCTCATCGTCAGCGATTGGGGAAAAGTGCTGTTGAGGGATGAACTCGGCATCGGCGAGAAGGACCTGAAGCAGCACGTGGCGAAACAATTCTCCGACGACGATCTGACCGCGCCGCCGGCATCGGGCTCCAACAAATTCGACGCGCTCGTGGTGCTTCCCGCCTCGACGTCAACGATCGGGAAGATAGCGTCGGGCATCGGAGACACGCTGATTACGCGTGCCGCCCAGGTGTGCCTGAAGGAGCGATACAGACTCATCCTCTGTGTCCGCGAAACGCCTCTGTCGACGCTCACGCTCGAACAATGTGCGCGCCTCTCCGGCTACGGGGCGACGATCATGCCGATCTCCCCGCCGATGTACCACATACCGAAAACCGTCGACGAGTACGTTTCATCATTCACCGACAAAGTCCTCTCCCAACTCGAGGGGGAGCACGGGAAAGGGTGGCGACGTGAGGAGTTCCTCTGAGCAAAGTCGATCCCGCCGCCCGCACTTCCGGACGATCGGGGACTTCGCCCGCTATCTTGAGCGTGAGGGGGAGCTCGTCCGCGTAGGCATCGAGGTCGATCCATATCTTGAGATCACGGAGATTGCAAGTCGTGCCATCCGGGAGCGCAAGCCTGCACTCTGGTTCGAGAACGTCCGGGGATCGCGGTATCCCCTGGTGATCAACCTGCTCGCAAGCGACCGGCGCTGCGAGCTGGCGCTCGGAACGCATCCTGAGGCGCTCGGTGAAGAGATCGTCCGGTTCTTTGGCGATCTGTTTCCGCCGAAGCCGTCGCAACTCTGGGCCCGCAGAACATTCGCCCGTCGATTTCTTCATGCACCTCCGCGGCGCACGTCGCGGGCGATCAGCCAGGAAGTCTGCGAGGAACCCGACCTCGGCGCATTGCCGATCCTCACCTGTTGGCCTCAAGACGGCGGACGGTTTCTGACACTGCCGCAGGTCATCACGTACGATCCCCGGAATGGGAAACGAAACATGGGGATGTACCGGATGCAGGTGTTCGACGAGCGCACCACCGGCATGCACTGGCAGATCCAGAAGGGAGGCGGCTTTCACTACTATCAAGCGGAGAAGCACGGACGAGAATTCGAAATGGCGGTCGCCCTCGGCACCGACCCCGCGCTGCTCATGGCAACCATTGCCGCTCTTCCCGAGAACATCGATGAAGCCGTGTTCGCCGGATTCCTCCGGGGCGAGCGGACTCGGTTCGTCAAAGGCACATCGATCGCGGTCGATGTGCCGGCGGAAGCCGAGTTTATCCTCGAAGGCGTCGTCCCTCTGCATGAGCGGCGCATGGAAGGGCCGTTCGGCGATCACTTCGGGCATTACTCCCATGCCGCCGACTTCCCCGTGTTTCATGTCAGGAAGGTGACGCGGCGAAAGGATGCCGTGTATCCCGCGACGGTTGTCGGCATCCCGCCGATGGAAGACAAGTTCATGGGCGATGCCACCCAGCAGATTCTCGGTCCTCTGGCAAAGCTCGTCCATCCAGAAGTCCAGTCGCTCTGGGCGTACTATGAAGCGGGGTTCCACAATCTTCTCGTGGTCGCGGTTGATCAGCGCTATGCCAAGGAGTCGATAAAAACCGCGCTCGGCCTCATGGGGTTGTCGCAACTCTCGCTGACCAAGTGCATGATCCTGGTCTCTGAAGGGACAAATGTTCGTGACTTCAAGGCGGTTCTCAGCGAGGTGCGTGACCATTTCGATCCGCATTTTGATTTTCTTCTTGTCCCGCGGGCGCCCCTCGACACGCTCGATTTCACGAGTTTCACCATGAACATGGGGAGCCGCATGGTGATCGACGCGACACGAAAGGCAACCCGATCCCCGCGCCCCCGGCCCTCTCTTCCTCTTTCCCGTGAGAGATTCCTGAAGCTGAAGTCGGTGCATGGGTCGATCGTCGACGTCCATGTCTCCGCGGACTGTATGCTGACGGTCAAAGTTTCGTCCGAAGGGCGACAGGTGATGGAAACTCTTCTATCCCATCCTGATGTTTCAGACATACGCATTATCGCCTGCGTCAGCGAGGATGTTGATATTGACGACCGGGAGAACCGTATCTGGGGAGTGTTTACCCGGTTCGATTGCGAGCGGGACATCCTGTTCCGCGAGCAACGCCTGATCGGTATCAGCCCGATCTACGGCGGACCAATGGGGATCGATGCAACCTGGAAAAAAGGATATCCTGAACCGTTGACGATGACCGACGCAGTGGTGCGGAAAGTCGACGGACGATGGGACCAGTACTGGAAGTGAACGCAGCAACAACAAGCCGCCGGAGACTCTCGGTGGCGATGAGACGAGCACACGCATGAACCAGGTACATGACAGCGCACTGAATGCCATCTGGCAGAAGGTCCGTCGCGGAGAGCGGTTGAGCCTTCTGGACGGACTACAGTTGTACCACACGCAGGACATCATCGGGCTCGGGAAGCTGGCGCACTATGCGCAGCAAGCCCGCAGCGGGGACGCCGTCTACTTCGTGTTGAACCAGAAGATCGAACCGACCAACATCTGCGTCCTCAGCTGCAAGTTCTGCGACTTCGCGACGAAGAAGCATAGCCCTCGCGCGTACGAAATGTCGACGGAAGAAATTCTCTCGAAGCTTTCTCCGGAGATCAGGGAAGTCCACGTGACCGGCGGGATGCCGCCGGACTGGCCGTGGGAACGGTATCTCGATATCGTCCGTTCGATTCACCGCGCTCTGCCCGATGCGGACATCAAGGCGTTCACCGCGGTGGAGATCGATTTCTTCCACAAGAAATTCCGGATGTCGGTCGAAGAAGTGCTGCGCCAGCTCCAGGCCGCCGGCCTGCGGACCATGCCGGGCGGAGGCGCGGAGATCTTCAGCGAACGCGTCCGACGCCATCTTTTTCCGCAGAAGATCGGCGCCAGGGGATGGTTCGAAGTCCACAAGACTGCCCACCGGCTCGGCATCCCGACCAACAGCACGATGCTGTACGGCCATATCGAGACACTGGAAGAACGTCTGGTCCACATGATCAAGCTGCGCGAGGCGCAGGATGAGACCGGCGGATTTCTCACGTTCGTGCCGCTTGCGTTCCAACCGGGAACGACCGGGATCAAACCGCGGAACCAGTTTACCTCCGCAGTCGACGATCTGAAAACGATCGCCGTTTCCCGGTTGATGCTGGATAACATTCCGCACATCAAGGCCTACTGGGTGATGTTGACGGAAGAAGTGGCGTCCGTCGCCCTCAATTTCGGCGCGGACGATATCGACGGCCGCGTCGGCGGCGAGAAGATTGCGCATGATGCCGGCGCCATCAGTCCGCTCACGCTCGCGAAGGACCGTTTGATCAGGATCATCACTGACGCCGGGAAGATCCCGGTGGAGCGCGACGCGTACTACAATCCGCTCCAGCTGCATGCGAAGAACGTCATCGGCAAGATCCCGTATCTGAATTCTGTCCCATTCTACGAACACTTTTCCAGAGACCGTTTCAAGGTCCTCCCCGTCGTCCCGCGGAGGATGGGCATCCTCTGCCGGAAGGGCGAGGTCGACGCAGGCCCGTTCTCGCTCATGGATTACTTCAGCCACCAGGACCATCTCGACCTGATGGACTGGTGCATCGCCAACCATCGGGAGGTCCTGAGCGTCCTTCTCTTCTCGCGCGTGAAATGGGAGGATCTCGGCGGTGCGACAATCGGGATCAGCGACGGCACCGCGACCTCGATTTATCTTTTGAAGATTCTCCTTGAGAAGAAATACCACGTGAAGACGGCGTTCCGCCGGCTCCACTCCGGCGTCAACGATTGGTCGACGTTCGACGGGATCCTCTTGATCGGCGATGAGGCATTGCGGGGACGCAAATACGGCGTGGAAGGGTTCCCGTACGTTTTCGATCTCGCGAGGGAATGGCAGCAATGGCAGGACCTTCCCTTCGTCTTCGCCGTGTGGGCGCGGCAGAGGGCGATGACCGAAGAAGCGAAAGCGGAGCTCGATGCCATGATCGGGAGGTCGCTCGAGGAATCGTCGAAGGATTTCGGCGCAGTGGGCGCGGTGCACGGCCGCCGGATCGGCCTGAGCCTCGCCGAGGTCGCCGACTATCTGGCGGGGTTTACCTTCAGGATCGGCTCCCGGGAGAAGGAGGCGATGGAGCGATTCAAGCAGCTTGTCGATGAGCTTGAGCCGCTGCGCGAAACCGTGTCAGAGGAGACTGTGATATGATCAGCATTGCCGACGTGCTCGACCGTGCCATCGCGGGCGGCCGGATCAGCAGGCAGGAGGGACTGATGCTGCTTGAACGCGGCGAGTTGCTCGATCTCGCCGACGCGGCCAACGCCGTCCGCTTTCGCCTGCATCCGAAGAGGGAAGTGACCTTCCTCGTCGACACGAATCCGAATTACTCGAACCTCTGCACCATCGACTGCATCTTCTGCGCGTTCTACCGGCATCCGGGGGAAGAAGGTGCATACACGCATTCCGTGGATGATCTGATCAAGAAGTTCAAAGATGCCGCTGTGAAGGGAGTGACGACGGTCCTGCTTCAGGGCGGCGTGCATCCGTCATTGCCCTTTGAGTACTACCTCGAGCTGGTGGAGCGTACGATCCGCGAGGTGCCGGAAGTGTATCCGCACTTCTTCTCGACGTCCGAAATCATCGGCATGGCAAACATTGCCGGGCTTTCCATTCCCGAGGTGCTGCGGAGATTGTGGGATGCGGGGCTTCGGTCGATCCCCGGTGGAGGAGCGGAAATCCTTTCCGACCGGGTAAAACAGAAAATCAGCCACCTCAAGGGGACCTCGGCCGATTGGCTAAACGTCATGCGCGAGGCGCACAAGATCGGGTACAAGAGCACGGCGACGATGATGTACGGTCATCTGGAGAAAGACGAAGACATCATCGAGCACCTTGATGCGGTGCGCTCTCTGCAGGACGAACTACACGGCTTCACGGCGTTTGTCCCCTGGAGTTTCAAACCGGGGAATACGCCACTGGAAAAAATCATCCCGCGCTACGCGAGCCCGATCAGGTACCTCCAGATCATTGCACTCTCCCGCCTCTATCTTGACAACGTGCCGCACATCCAGGCGTCATGGTTTTCGGAAGGAAAGAAGACGGGGCAGATTGCGCTGCACTTCGGAGCGGATGATTTCGGCGGGACGCTGCAGGAGGAGAATGTCCATGCCGCGGCGAACTTCGTCAACAAGACGAATACGGAGGAGTGCATCCAGTTGATTCACGACTCGGGTTTCGCGGCCACGCAGCGGACAACGCTCTATGATATCCTGAAAGTCTTCCCGCTCCCCGCTGCTGCGGCGTAGGGTTCCGGGCGACCCTGCGGCGATCCTCCCGCCCTATACGAGTTGAAGGTCGCCGACCTTTCGCACGATGCCCATCTGGTGACCGCGGTCGAACAGAAACTGCAGGGCTTTCTCTCCGTTGTCCCCCATGTCGATCGTGAGCTGGCTCACGTACATCTTCACGAACTTCTCCCCGAGCTTTCGTTCGATCCCACGTCCCCACTGGAGCGCATACGGGATCGACTCCTCCTGGTGCTGATATCCGTAGTCGATGCTTTCCTTCAATCCCCGGGACAACCGTGTGGCCATCTCCATGCCGAGATCCTTGCGGACGAGATCGAGGCCGAGAGGAAGGGGGAGACCGCCGGTTTCCGATTGCCACAGCTCCCCGAAATCCAGGACCTTGTGGTACCCGAGCGCCTGATAGGTGATCTGTCCTTCGTGGATCAGCAACCCTGCGTCGACCGTGCCTTCATCGACCGCCTGCATGATCTTGTCGAACGGCATGTCGACGTGTCGGATCCCGTCCGTGAAAATCCGAAAGAGGAGCGTTGCGGTTGTCAGCGGTCCCGGTGTCCCCACCACCTTCCCCTTCAGCTCCTCGAGCGAACGATACTTCCTCGAAATGATCACCGGTCCGTATCCTTCGCCCATGCTCGCGCCGGTGCGCATGATCCAGTAGGAGTCGGCGATCGATGGATACGCATGCGCGGAAACCGCCGTGACTTCCAGCTCGCCGCGGAGGGCGCGTTCGTTCAGCGATTGAATATCTTCGAGGATATGCTTGATGGTGATCCCTTCAAGGCGGACCTTGCCGCTCGAGAGTCCATAAAACATGAAGGCGTCGTCGGGATCGGGACTATGGCCCACGCGAACAATTCTTTCAGTCATGGCTGTTTCGTACCTGTATAGATAGTGGCGATGCCGAAGGTGAGCCGTTCTTCCGCGACCTCCTTGAAGCCTGCGTCGCGAAGGATCTGAAGAAAATTCTCCCCCTCGGGGAATTGCATGACGGTCTCGGGCAGATAGGAATACGCCTGGTCGTGTCCGGAGACATACCGACCGATGAGCGGCAACACGTGGCGAAAGTAGAACAGATAGACGTGTTTGAACGGGAAGAGGCGGGGTTTTGAGAATTCCAGCACGACGATTCTGCCCGCGTCGCGAAGGACCCGGTGCATTTCAGCGATCCCCTGGTCCAGATGCTCGAAATTCCTCGCCCCAAACGCGACGATAGCGGCGTCGAAAGACGCATCGGGAAAAGCCAGCTTCTCGGCCTCGCCGGTGGCGAGCTTGAACCGGTCGGCGAGACCGCGGCGCTCGATTTTTTCCCGCCCCCGTTCCAGCATCGCCTCAGCGATGTCGACGCCGACCACCTTACGGGCGCCGATCCTGATGGCCGCGAGCCCGAAGTCTCCTGTGCCGGTGGCGACATCAAGGACATCGTTCATTGCGCCGCCGCGCAATCGTTCTGCCGCGCGCCGCCTCCAATAAACATCGACACCGCCGCTCAACAGGTGATTCAGGAGGTCGTACCGGTAGGCAATGGCGTCGAAGAGTGATTGGACGTATCGTTTTTCCAAGGCGAGCGTGCTTCGTGAGCGCATATGATATCGAAATCCGCCGTGAGATTCAATTTGCATTTCAACGCTTCATAAATTATCATTTGGTGATGAGGTTTCGCTTCGTGCCCCCACCGATTCCTGTGAGGGTTTTTTTGTTTTCCGGAGCAGGCGCACATGCAGGATATTCGGGTCCTTCTCCCCGGCGGCCGGGATCGATCGTATAGCATAACGTTCGAACGGGGAATCGTGCGAACACTGCCGGCTCGCCTCGCGCAGGCGTTCCCGGGCGTCCGGAAATTCGTCATCACCGACGCGCACGTCCGGCGATTGTACGGGAAATCGCTCCTGTCCTCCTTCGAGGAGGCAGGCGAGGATGTTACCGTGCTCGAAGTGCCCGCGGGCGAGGGATCGAAAAATGCGGATCTTGTGTATCATCTCCAGTCGGAACTCCTTGGTCGCGGCGTTCATCGGGACAGCCTGATCGTGGCGTTTGGCGGCGGGGTTGTCGGCGACCTCGCGGGCTTTGTTGCGGCCACGGTGCTGCGGGGGATACGGTTTGTCCAGGTTCCGACAACGCTCCTCGCACAGGTGGACAGCAGCGTGGGAGGGAAAGTCGGGATCGACCACCCGGTCGGAAAGAACCTGATCGGTGCCTTTCATCAGCCGCAGGCAGTGTTCATCGATGTGTCCCTGCTGCGCACGCTGCCCGAGCGCGAATTCAGGAGCGGCCTTGCCGAAGCCTTCAAGATTGCAGCAGCGCTCGACAAAACCTCTTTTGCCTTTCTCGCCGGGAAGGCCTCGATCATCCGTCGCGGGAACGTCCGCGTTCTCGAAGAGATCGTCTCCCGCTCGGTCGGTCTGAAGGCGGCGGTGGTGATGAAGGATGAATTTGAATCCGGCGTGCGGAAGGCGTTGAACCTCGGACACACGATAGGCCATGCGCTCGAAGCGGCGTCCGGGTTTCGCGTTCTCCACGGCGAGGCCGTGGGAATGGGAATAGTGCTGGAATCCGAAATTGCGGTCCGCCTCGGGCTTCTGCGGAGGCGTGAACAAGAAACGCTGATCCGAGTAATGAAGGCACTGCGACTTCAGACGCGTCCTCCGTCGATCAGGAATCGCCGCCAGTTCTTTGCCTCTCTGCATGCAGACAAGAAAGCGGTCCAGGGAACGGTACAGTTCGTCCTTCCCTCCTCGATCGGTTCGTGTGCGATCGGAGTCGAGGTGCCGGACGAGCTTGTCGACAGAGTGATCGCAGGACGCGCATGATCATCGTTTCCATTACCGGGCCCAAATCCGCGGAATCGATTGCGCAGGTCCGGCGTTCGAGACGATTTGCCTCGATCTTCGAATTCCGGCTCGATCTGATGGGCGTCGAGGATGTGCAGAAGCTTGTGAGGCTTGCAGGAAGGCCGGTCCTCCTGACCTGTCGGCCCACATGGGAAGGCGGCGCATTCCCGGGAGGCGACGCGGAGCGGCTTGAGCTTCTCGCGCGTGCATCACTGCTGGGTGCCAGCTACGTCGACCTGGAATGTCGACTCGGCACCCGGATCGTACGGCGCTTTATCAAGGATCATCCGTCGATCAAGGTCATCGTGTCGCAGCATGAGTTTGGCGAAGGGGTCAAGGACCCGTTACGCGCGTATCGTGATCTTCGTGCCACCGGCGCGTACGCGCTGAAGTTTGCCTATCGCGCGTCCGATGCCGCTGATATCGGTGCGGCATTCACTTTCCTGGAGCGTGCAAAGCGGGACAAACAGCCGGCGGTGGCGATCGCGATGGGCGAAGCCGGCGAAGCGACACGAATTCTCTATCGCAAGTTTGGCGGGTGGGCGACATACGCCGCGCCCGTTGGCGGACCCGGGGCGGCGGACGGGCAAATCTCGGCGGATCTTCTGCACGAGCTGTTCCGTGCGGATCGTCTCACGGCGTCGACGAAGGTCTTCGGCGTCATCGGTGATCCGGTGCGCTACAGCAAGGGGATTCATCTTCACAATCCGCTCTTCCATCACGTGGGGAAGAATGCGGTATACTGCAGATTCGAGGTGCACGCTCTTGACACGTTCATGAAGCGGATCGCGCCGAGGCTTCAGGGAATAAGCGTCACGCTGCCGCACAAGCTGTCGATCATCAAGCATCTCGACCGCATCGATGGTGCGGCGCGGGCGATCGGAGCGGTGAATACGGTTATCCGCCGGGGACGTCGTCTCGAAGGATCGAACACCGACGGCGCCGGAGCTCTTGATGCGATTGAACACAGAATGAAGGTGCGGGGGAAAACCGTCCTCGTGATAGGAGCGGGTGGAGCTGCGCGAGCAATTGTCTTTGAAGCCATCCGCCGCGGAGCCACGGTGTTCATCATCAACAGGAGCCGGGGTCCAGCGGAAGGGCTCGCCCGGGCATCCGGCGCGATGGTCGTCGGACTGACCGATATCCCTTCGTGTGACATCGTCGTCAACGCGACGTCGGTCGGCATGATGCCGGCGACCGACTGTTCACCGATCCCGGCGCACTCCGTGCAGATGCGCCTTGCTTTCGACGCCGTGTATCAACCGGCGGAAACGCAGTTCCTCCGGGATGCGAAGGAACAGGGGGCGGTGACGGTTTCAGGGATCGAGATGTATCTTCATCAGGCCGCGGCTCAGTCCCGACTCTACACGGGCATTCAGCCCGATCTCCGTCGAATGAGGAGCTTGTTGCATCGCGTGATGGTTTTCTGAACCGAGTATCGCGGGTGTGACTATCCCGGGAGAGGTCGATGATTCGTCACATCGTCATGTGGAAATTTCTTGATACCGCGCAGGGCAGAGTGCGCCTGGAAAATGTCCGCCGTGCCGAACTGATGCTCAGGGAGTTGCCGTCTTTGATTCCGGCCATCCGATCCTTCGAGGTGGCGACGAACGTGGGACCGGATCCGGATGCCTACGAGCTCGTCCTTAATGCCACATTCGCATCGCTGGAAGAGCTCAAAGTGTATCAGGACCACCCCGATCATCAGCGCGTCGCTGGATTCCTTCGCGGCGTCCGGTCAGCGCGTACCGTCGTCGACTACGAGTATTGAGCAATGCAGGCGAGAGTCTATCCTGTCTCCGGTCCGATCCATGGACGCATGCGCGTCCCCGGGTCCAAGAGCATCACCAATCGTGCGCTGGTGTGCGCGGCGATGGCGCAGGGGACGTCGGAACTAGTCAACGCATCCGAGAGTGACGACACAACGCTCCTGAGCAACGGATTGAACCTGCTCGGCGTGCTGGCCAGACGCGCCGGTGACAGGCTTGTCGTTGAAGGACAAGGGGGAATGTTGTCCTCCCCGAAATTTCCCATCCCGATCGGGA
>DATJPR010000139.1:0-3448 GCA_035506295.1 Bacteroidota bacterium
TTCAACGAGTTGCGGAGATGTGGTCCAGGTACCGACCCATTTCGTTGCGGAAGTGGAATCGCTTTTCGGAGCCGCGGAACATACCGAGAGGAGGATCACACTCAAAAGTGAGATGCAGATGATCGACCTGAGACGAAACAAGGAGAAATCACAATAAGAACGCATTGCTGATCCTTCAAATGGTGAGTCGACTTTTCCTTGATCTAGATGCGAACATTGAAATGAAGGCGTACGCCCGATGATTCCATCCAGGTCAACAATAAATTGTATATAGAGAGCCTGCCCCTTTTGTGTTGATCACCTTTCTGGATCAGAAGAACGGGAGGCCCTGTAGGGACGTAGCAAGCTACGTCCCTGCCGAGATGTGATCGTTCTGGAGATAATTTCGCACTCGTTGAGACACATGATCTTCGACTTCTATTAATATAGAGAAGAAAAACCGAAATAGACATGAAAACGCCACCCATGAAACAGGTGGCACCTTAGGGACTTTGAATACAATGGCAGCGTAGCCGGCTGATCCCGTTGAGCCGTGCCCTTTGAATCTCCGGTGTCAATTCCACATATTTATCCCTCAGACTTGGGATCAGAGAAAGGAGCTTTGCATGAAAACAACCACCACAATTGCGGCCGCACTCCTCCTCATCGTAGGCGGAGTGCAAGCACAGACATTCACAGTGCAAAAGTTCAATATCGGCGGGGACGGTGGCACGGACTATCTGACCGCCGAGCAAGGGACGGGTCGCATCTTTGTGTCGAGAGGCTCGCACGTCATGGTGCTCAATGGTAACAAGGGGACTATTCTCGGAGACATCATCGGAACACCAAACACACACGGGATCGCACTCGTGCCGAAATCCCATCATGGGTTTACGACCAATCGGGGTGATTCAACCGTCACCATGTTCGATCTTTCCAGCCTCGTGGTAATAAAGAAGATCAAAGTGCCGACTGGCGGGCTCGATGGGATCATGTATGATGACTTCACCGATCGGATCATTCTGACGAACCACAGCAATCCCGGGACTGCCGTGGCGCTCGATCCTGCGACGGGCGAGATTACGGGACAAGCGACCCTGGAAGATAACTCCCCTGAAGGCGCCGCGAGCGACGGCAACGGCAAGCTCTACGTGAACAACGAGCGGAAAGGGACTATCCAGGTTCTTGACGCGAAGAAGATGGAGGTCATTGCGTCATGGCCGCTTGCTCCCTGCGAAGGTCCGACCGGGATCGCCTTCGATCGTGAGACGCACCGGATTTTCTCGGGATGCAGCAAGACATCGGCCGTGCTTGACGCGACCACCGGGAAGATCGTTGCGACGATTCCCAATGGAGAAGGCGTTGATGCCCTCGGTTGGGATCCGGTCGAGAGACTCATCTACATTCCCGCGGGGCGCGACAGCAATGTGACAATCGTCCATGAGGACGGTCCCAACAAGTACACGGTGGTCGCAACGGTGACCACAGCGGCCGGTGCGAAAACCATCTCCGTCGATACAGTGCGCCACATAGCGTACCTCTTCCAGCCGGTCTACGGTCCGGCGCCATCCGAACCAGCGCCATCACCTACAGGGAGAAGGCCGCGAGGACCCGTGATCGGCGCATATCTCTACGTGATTCGTCACTAGCTGGTGTAACGGATCGTGGAGGCTAGCCATCCTGTTACAGCTCCTGAGGGAAGAACATGCAGCTGTCAGAGTTGGTGTCATACAATCAGTGGGCGAACCACCAATATCTTGATGCGATCTCGAAGCTGAGTGGCGAGCAGTTCGAGCGGAACGTGGGAGGCAGCTTCCCGTCTCTTCACGAGACGTTGCTCCATCTGGCCTGGGCGGAGTGGTTATGGGCTGCCCGGTGGGAAGGGTCGTCTCCTCAGTTTCGAGCCGCGCCGAAAAAGTACCCTACCGTCGAGAGTATCCGGGCTTACATGAAGGGCGCCGAAGAGATCCAATTGCGCGTGTGTGCCAGTGGTGAAGTCACCAATCTGGCCGTTCGCATTCGCTACGCGAATTTCAAGAATGAAGTCTGGGAGTATTCACTTGAGCAGATGGTCCATCATGTCCTCATGCACTCGGCGTACCATCGCGGTCAACTGGCAGATCAACTTCGCCGGCTGGGGGTTGAGCCTCCGACGACCGACTATTTGAACTACGTGGACTCGCTTCATGAGCCGGGCGCGTAGCCCCGATCCTTCATTTGAGATTCGAATCCCAGCGGCTCAATGACCATGCTAGAAACTGAGCGCCTTCTCCTTCGCACCTGGACGGAGGCCGACGTCGTGCCGTTTTCCCTCATGAACGGCGATCCTCAAGTGATGGAATACTTCCCCAGCACGCTGTCTTCCGAAGAATCGCTTCAGCTCTACCAGAGGATCACCGCGTTCATGGAGAAAAGAGGATTCGGTCTGTTTGCCGTCGAGTTGAAGCGCTCACATGAATTCATGGGATTCATCGGCCTCAACGAACCGACATTCGCCGCAGCCTTCACACCCTGCGTCGAAATCGGCTGGCGCCTCGCCAGGCCGTTCTGGGGACAGGGGTTCGCGACCGAAGGTGCCAGGGCATGCCTGGACTTCGGGTTCTCGACGCTTCATCTCCAGGAGATTGTCTCTTTCACATCGAAGCTCAACCTGAAATCGATCGCCGTTATGGAGCGAATCGGCATGCGATATGCCGGGGAGTTCGAACATCCCAAGCTCGAACCCGGACACCGGTTGAGGACGCATGTGCTGTATCGGGCCACTCCCGTATGAGAAGCGCTCGGGCAAACGAAGCGCGATTTGCTTTTGTCGTTTGCGGTGTATATACTGGCCTTGAAATATCGGTAGATGGCACCGAATTTTCAAGGTGATGAAAACCATGCTCGATCGGCCCGGAGAAATCCGCAGACTGAGGACGTTGCTCCGCGCATTTCCGGTGGTGGGCATTCTCGGCGCCCGACAGGTGGGGAAAACGACGCTTGCACACATGCTGGTGGAAAGCCTCGGGGTACACGCCGCCGTCTTTGACCTGGAGAATCCCGCTGACGATGCCCGGCTCGCCGAACCGATGTTGGCCCTTTCTCCCCTTCAAGGATTGATCGTCATCGATGAGATTCAGCGCCGGCCGGACCTTTTTCCCGTGTTGCGTGTGTTGGCAGACCGTCCGAAGCACAAGGCCAGGTTTCTGATCCTGGGAAGCGCTTCCCCTCACCTCATGAGGCACAGCTCGGAGACTCTCGCTGGACGCATCGCCTACCATGGCCTTGCCGGATTTGCTCTGGATGAAACTGGGCCTGCTCACACCGAACGTCTCTGGGTGCGTGGTGGCTTCCCGCGCTCCTATCTGGCACGATCCGCCGGCGAAAGCCTCCTGTGGCGACGAAGCTTCGTTCAAACTTTCCTCGAACGTGACATCCCGCTCCTCGGCATCAACATCCGGGCCGATACACTGCGGCGGTTCTGGTCGAT
>DATJPR010000140.1:0-12961 GCA_035506295.1 Bacteroidota bacterium
GACGGCAAAAGTCAAAGCAAGGAGGGTTACGAGAAAGCGAACGGTATCTTTCATGGCACGACGCCTCCTGCGCGTTCAAATGTGATAGGTATGCGAATAGACGATGGGCGGCTTAGCCCTGCGATCTGCGTGTATGATACGGCAGGAGGGGCGGAAAGTCGTCCGAACCCATAAGTCCGGACGTCATACGCTACGAGGCGAGGCTTTCGACGTTGGTGTGAAGCGTGGATTGCAGCTTTTTTCGGTAGTCGCTCGGGGTCATCCCCGTGGACTTTCTAAAGGCGGCATTGTAGACAGACTTTGAATTGAACCCGCTCTGATAAAGAATCTCCAGGATCGTCTTTTCCACCGAGGCGGGGTCCACCATCAAGCGCTTGCTCTCGCTCACCCTGTATGAGTTCACGAAGTCGTAAAAGTTCTGGTTGAAGGCGGTATTCAAAACCTGAGAGACGACGTAGGCTGGCAGCGCAACGCGCTCCGCAAGATCAGTGAGAGAAAGTGTCGGATTGAGATAAGGCTTGTTGGAATCCATAAATGACGTGAGCTTCCGGGCGTATTCAAGCCTGTCATCCTCGGAGAGGAGGTTCTTCTCGTATTTCGGTCTCCGCTCAGCGGGCAGATGAAATGTCGCCGGAAACTTGAGTCCCTCGTAAACAACCGTGTTGGCGATGAAGAAGATGTTGAAGGCCGTCAGAAACTGCAAGCCGTACCAAAATGAAGCACCGACGGGCACAAACCACGTTGCGACGTTCACTCCCCATACGACGATGAAGTCGATGATGAGGAATTTGAGGAAGCGGATATTTCTTTCGAATGACTGCGATGTGTAGGCGTAGAGCGTGGAGTTCCGCTGCGTGAGCACCATCAGTGCCGCGATGCCATAGATCGTGAAGTGAACGTAGAACGCGAACCCAACGATGATGCTCCAGCGCGCGCTGAAGGGAAACCCCTGTTGAAGCAGAACACGCTGAGCTGCGGAGCCCTGACTATGGTACAGCACCACCATGAACGCAAGGTGCAGCACAAACGGAAGGAGATGCAGGAGGTGCCTGCGGGAAAACACGATGTCCTTCCCGATCAGAACCCCCATCAGAAAATAGATAGACGGCCCGAGAAGGAACTGAAACGAAGAGCCGATGCACACGAGGAAGAGCAGTTGTTGTGGAATGAAGGAAGCATACTGGATGAGCAGCAGGTCGGTCACGAACGCCGCTTTCGACCCGATGAAGAGTGCAAGCAGAATGTTCTTCTTCGATTTCCTCTGCGGGTTGAAGAGAAGAAAGATGCATATCAGGGAGATTTGGAAAACGGTGAAGATCCGAAAGCTGGAAATAATGTCGAAGCTCACGTGTGTTCCCTGAACTGGGGGCGTGGATCGCGCAGAAGCACGGCGTTTGTGGTGCCAATACGCAAATGAGGTGGCAAAGAACCGACGAGGATGCTCCAGAATATACAAACTGTCTCGACGGAAATCAGAAAATAGATGTTCCGGTCCAGCTCTCGAGAATATCTCCCGGTCCTCGCAATTCTCCCCCCAAAAAGGTACGACTTTCGGAATCCGGTCGAACGCCGGCCCCTGTTTGAAAAATGCAGGCAGGGTGGCCTGGCCCAGACCTGTCCCGGGCCTAGCCCGGGCCTGTCCCCGCCCTGGCACCGCCCTGTCCCTGCCCTGGCACCGACCTGGCACCCATCACCAGAATCTTATATTCCCCAGAATGCTCCGCACATTAGGTACGACTTCCGGAATCCGGTCGAACAGGCCCCTTCTCCAATAGTATCTTGCCGGTGGTTAACACACCATTCATAGGAGAAGCCATGGTTTTGCGAAGAAGCCTTTTTGTCTCTGTGGCGTTTGCGTTGTTCATCAGCGCATCCATTGCCCGGGCCGCCACAATCCGGGTTCCGGGCGATAAGGCGACGATTCAAGCAGCGATTAGCTCTGCGACGAACGGTGATACTGTTCTGGTTTATCCCGGGACATACTACGAGAACATCTGCTTCAGGGGAAAGAAGATCGTCCTGACAAGCCGATACTGCGAAACCTCCGACACAACGTTCATCCTTTCCACGATCCTCAACGGCAGCAACGGCGTCGGCAGCGACACGGGAAGCGTGGTCCGCATCACGAACGGTGAGGATTCCACCGCCGTGTTGCAGGGATTCACCATCACCGGCGGGAGCGGAACGAACTGGACGGATGAACATGGCGCCGGAGTCTATCGTGAGGGCGGCGGAGTGCTTGTTGCCGGCTGTTCGCCGACGATTCAGTTCAATCTGATCATCGGAAACACGGTGTCCAAGAATTCGAAGGTCACGAGCGCCGGCGGCGGCGGCATGCGAATCGGCGACGGCAATCCGTCGATCCTCAACAACGTCGTCGTCGGCAACACCGGCCGGTATGGCGCGGGGGTTGTGTTGAATTATACGGGCGCGACTGTGCGGAACAACATTGTGACCGGTAACTCCGGTGGACAGGATTACGGCGGAGGTGCGCTCTGGATCAACCAGAATGGGCCGGCACCCAAGCTTATCGAGAACAATACGATCGCGAACAACGCCATCGTGGCAGTTTACGTCTACCAGGGATCGTCAACATTCCGGAACGACATTTTCTGGGGAACATCCTCCAGCTCAGGAGCCCAGCTCGTTGTGCGCGCCGGTTCTCAGACGGTAACGTATTCCGACGTTCAGGGAGGGTTTGGCGGGGTCGGGAATATCGCGAGCGATCCTCAGTTCGCAGATTCACACTTCCATCTCCTCGTTGCGTCACCGTGTGTCGACGCGGGAGATACCGCGGTGGCGCTTCAGGATCGTGCGGATACCAGCTTGCCGGGCTCGGCCTTGTGGCCTTCGATGGGCGGAAGGAGAAATGACATGGGAGCGTACGGCGGCTCGCGGGCAAGGGTGTTGCCTCTCGTACTTTCGCTGACGAGTGCAGCACGATCGGGGTTAGTGCTCCCCGGCGAGATCCGGTTGGAGCAGAATTATCCGAACCCGTTCAACCCGACAACAGTTATCAGCGGACAGTGGACAGCCGACAGTAGGGTAACGCTCGTCGTCTATGATCTGCTTGGGCGGGAAGTGGCTGTGCTGGCGGATGGCAGGTACTCGGCAGGGCGGCACTCATTCGCATTCGATGGCAGTCGGTTTTCGTCGGGAGTGTACTTCTACGAGTTGACGTCGGGAGCAACTCGGCTTGTACGCTCCATGGCGCTCGTCAAGTAGCCGAAACAGAACAGCGCACAGCTGAGGGAAGTCGCCCGCGAACTTCCAAAATTATCCGATTCCTGTTCACTGTCGACTGTCAACTGAACACTTTCGAGCGCTTCACCAGATTCTGCAGGGAAATCTGAAATCTTGGCCGGACTTATGAGTCAGACATCTTATTCTGACTTGTGAGTCTGACATCTTAGTCTGACTTGTGAAAATGGCTCAGAACTCCGGCCTTTCAACCGGCACTTCCCTGGAGCCGTGCCTCGGGTATGGTGGGCTGAAATAGTTCTATCGGATTGCCAGAGGGATCGTCAATAAGACATTGCCTCCCGCCGACGCCAGTGATAATTTCGTTGCGAAAATGCACGCCTGATCGATGGAGTTTGCTTGCTACAGCCTCGATGTCCGGAACCTCGATTGCAAACCGGTTCCATCCTCCAGGAGCTGGAAGCGTGCCATCCGGCATTGCCTGACCGCCCCCTGGACCGCCACCCGGCTTGCTCAGAACGAGGCGGAGATCCCCGCGGGACAACATCGCAAACGTGGGGGCTGGGTGCATGACTTCCTGAAAACCGAGGAGCGTGCAGTAAAATTCAATTGCTGTATCGACATCGTCTACGATGTATCGGACCTGAACGGTAGCCATGGCTTCCCTCCTACGCAAAGGATAACCTCGACGGCAGGCGAAAGGTGCCCATCCCAGTTGCACGGTCATGTCAGACTCACAAGTCTGACTTGTGTACCATTGTGTCCCCCTAGTGCGCCCTTATGTTCCTGACTACCCCAATTGTCCGATATTCCTGTAATTCCGCACAGACAACCTCGCTACAAAACAAACAGGCGGTCCCAATCGGAACCGCCTGTGGCTCAACTTTGGCAACTGCCGCCGGGCTATCAACACCCGGTCCCGCCTCTGGCTGGGATTACTTCGCGGTATTCCCGTTGAGGTCCATCGCCACCTTGGTGAATCCTGCGGGGACGTCGAACTCGGAAGAGGAAATCGACTTCAGTTCAAGCTTCGTGGTCTCGGTCTTCACGCCCATCGCCATCTCCATTTCAAGCGGATAACCCTGGATCTTCTTCATGGCTTCCACCATCGAGGAACCTGCACCCGGGGCTGAGGAGGCGAGACGCGTAGACATCTCCTCGAAGTCTTTCCGCATGGACGCGAAACCCTTTACGTCGTTCGTGGCCCACGCAGTGAGAAAATCCTTGCCGTCCTGTGTGACGACATACTTCGTGGCGGTGTACCCGGCGATGGTTTTCTTTTCGCCGGTGTTGGTCACGTCCATCTTCGGTTGCTGACCGTTCTTTCCCTTCATCTGCGCTCCGAGGAGTTGCTCCATCATCTTTTTTTGCTCCGGAGGCATGTTCTCCATCTTCTTTTGCAGATCAGCCATCTTGGTGTCCATCTCCGCCGATGCCTTCTTCATCTGTGCTTCCCACTCCTCGAATGTCATCGCGGAATACGTCTTCTCGGCGACGTTGACCCGATAGATCATTTGCTTGTCGAGACGAATGATGATTTCCTGATCGCCGGTCACGGTCTTCATCATCTTCGGCATGAAATACGACTGCCCTGCGTACGTCTGGCCGCCCGCCGCCTGGACTGTGGTGTTTGTTTCCGTATAAATGCCCTGGCCCAACGCGACGGCGCCGATACACAGGACGACGAGCAGAGCAAATAAACGTATGTGGGTCCTCATATCCATTCCTTTCTTGGAGATGTGATCCTTGGCGGCGAATGGCCGCTAAGGGTTTAGTGGACGTGCTACAATAATGCCTGTGGCTTTGGTGATGGCGGCAACATAGTCGGAAAGCGCATGATCCGACAATTCGACCGATCCTCCCGAAAGCGGCGCGTGGAGGAATTTCACCGCGCCGGCGGAACGGACGGCGAACCCGACATGAGTGACGTCAAGCCCTTGCGTCGATGTCGCGATCGCGACGATATCGCCGCTCTTGATCCTCGATCCGGCGGGAGCGATTGCCTGTTTCGGCAACACGGTATATGGTTGAGCGGAAAGCCGCTTCTCAACTTCCGCGATGGCTTCAAGATTGGACTTGTCCGCGAGCTGACGGTAACTTGCGGGATGTGTCGTCATGAAATCGATCGGCTTTGTCACCGACACGCCGCCGAGATCGAACGTGATATTCTTGACGATCCCCTTCGCGACATTGTCCGCGATCCAATCGATGAAATAGTGCAGTCTGCTGGGATATTCCCGGATCACGCCGCCGCGGTAACGAATTTTCTGCAGCTGCTCTTTGAACGCGTCGAAGGTGGGGGTTCCCGCACGGGCACATCGCGAAAGCGCGAGCGTGTTCTCGACAAAGGTCGTGCAGTCGAACTCCCGGAGATTGATCACAAGTCGTTCGGGCCCGGGGACCTCCAGCGTGTGCGCACCGTACGGCGTGCCAATGAAGGACGATCCAATGATATCGACGATTTCCCCGATGTCATCCCCCACAAGCCCACGTCGCGCCGCGAGGGCAAACGTGCGCGCGACGATCTCCTCGTCCGTCGCACCGGCGGGTTGCACGGTGTTCCCGAGCGTTTTGATCGCCTCCGACGGCGATACCGCCGCGAGACCCAACAGGGAACCGAAGGAGTTCAAGAACGAACGTCGCGACCGTTGCATGTGGGTGTTCCCTAGAACGGCTCGTTCGGACCGATCACTTCATGTGTCGGCAGGGCAAGATTCTCGAACCGGGCATAGCGTTTCACGAACGCCAGGGCGATATCATCGATCGGCCCGTTCCGCTGCTTCCCGATGATGATCTCTGCGCGCCCTTCAACCGCGTCCGGCGTCTCGGCCCGTTGATCCGCGTACATCTCGGGACGGTGAACGAACATGACGACGTCGGCGTCCTGCTCGATGGCGCCGGATTCCCGCAGGTCGGAAAGGATCGGCCGCTTCCCCTGCCGTCCTTCCACGGCCCTGCTCAACTGCGAAAGCGCAATGACGGGAATGCTGAGCTCCTTCGCCAGACCTTTGAGCGATCGGGAGATCGCCGAGATTTCCTTTTCCCTGTTCTCCGAACCCTTCGGTCCTTGCATCAATTGAAGATAGTCGATCACCAGAAGGCCGATGTTCTGGTCCGCCTTCAGGCGGCGCGCTTTCGCCCGCAGCTCGAGGATTCCCAAACCCGCCGTGTCATCGATGAAGATCGGGGCTTTCGCAACGCGACCGGCGGCAACGCCGACTTTCCGCCAATCCTCTTCCGGCAGGCGCCCCGTGCGAAGGGCATGAGCATCCACCCTCGCATCCGCACACAGGAGGCGCATGACGAGCTGCTGTGTCGACATTTCGAGCGAGAAAATGCCCACCGCCGTTGGCTTCTGTTTGTGCATCGATGCGTTGGCCGCCAGCGAGAGCGCGAACGCGGTCTTCCCTGCGCTCGGACGCCCGGCGATGATGATCAAATCCGAGTGCTGCCATCCGCCGGTCAGCGTATCCAGATCCCGAAACCCCGTCGGCACACCTGTCACGCCGTCGTGATTGCCGTGAATGCTCTCCAGCATCTCGAGCGTATCATGCACGGCGCGGTCCATCGTTACAAAGTTCCTCTTCAACCGCCACTCGGAGATCTTGAAGATTTCCTGCTCCGCGAGGTCCAGAAGATCGAACGCATCTTCCCCCGTCGAAAACGCACGGCCGGCGATGCCGCTTGAGGTCATGATCAGCCGACGCAGCAGTGCTTTTTCGAGGACGATGCGAGCGTGGTATTCGACATTGGCCGCCGATGTCACCCGCATCGTGAGATCAACGAGATAGGACTCTCCTCCGGCCTTTTCGAGTTGCCCTTTCTTCCGAAGCTCCTCCGCCACCGTGATACAATCCGCCGGCTCGCTGCGCTCGAAGAGGGAAACAATAGCGCCGTAGATCAGTCGATTCCGTTCGGCGTGGAAGGCATCCTCGTCGAGGACTTCGATCACTTTCGGGATCGCTTCTTTCTCCAGCAACATCGCGCCGAGGATCTGCTCTTCGATCTCGACCGCCTGGGGTGGGACGCGGCCCTCGGTGGCGCGCACGTCGAGGGCGAGATCGATGGAACGACGCGGAATGAGGTTGTCCATTGCTACGACTCGTTGCCCGGATTACCGGCCGGCGCCGGATGCTTCACGTTGAAGAATTTCATCGTGGTATTTTCGTGCGGCCTGAACGTCTTCCCACGCGGGCCTCTTCCAGTTCGGGTTGCGAAGGAGAGCCGCCGGATGATACGTGACCATGAGCGACGTTCCTTCGAACGGGAACACCCGACCGCCGCGAAGCTGCGCCATGGATTCATTCGTTCCCAGAAGGCTTTGCGCCGCCGTCCGCCCGACACAAAGGATCACCCTGGGCTGAATGAGCGCGATCTGTTTCAGCAGGTAGGGCTTGCACGCCTCCGACTGCTCCAGCGTCGGCGTCGCGTTGTTGGGCGGCCGGCTCTTGAGAATGTTGGCAATGTACACGTCTTCCCGCTTGAACCCGATCGCTTCCAGGATCTTGTTCAACAGTTGACCCGCACGTCCGACGAAGGGCTCGCCCTGCTCGTCTTCATCGGCACCGGGCGCCTCCCCGATGATCATGAACGTCGCACGCGGATTCCCGACACCGAAGACGAAGTTCTTTCTTGTCTCCCACAGCTCGCATTTCTGGCAGTTGCAGATCATCGCGTTCAGCTCGTCGAGCGATCGGGCATTCTGCCACGGTTCCACCGCTTCGGGAAAGAGCGACGGACCACCATTTTCTTTTACCGTTCTGCGAGCGGTCATGGGCTGCGGGGATGATGGTACATACTCGACAGCGGGCGGGCGCTCCTCGGCCATCAGGGTATCGCCAAACAGGTTTTTCTCATCCAACAAGAATTGCCGAACGCGTGCAAGGATGTCCATGAATCGGTGCTCTGCGTGATCTGCCCTAGCAATGTACCCCGTTCACTTCAGGGAAGCAAGGCCGCGGTTTCGTCCAGGATGAGGCCCGCAACCTCGGTTTTGAGAAGTTTCGGAAACTCTTTGACCTTTCCATCCCGCGACAGCAGCGTCACGACATTGGTCTCCGAACCGAAAGCGGCGCCATCGGTGAGCGGATTGTTGAGGACAATAAGATCGAGGTTCTTCGAGGCGAGTTTGGCCCGGGCGTGCGAAGTCCCATTGTCAGTTTCAAGGGCGAAACCCACGAGGACGTGCTTCTTCTTCATCTCCCCCAATTTCTTGAGGATGTCCGGGTTCTTCACCAGATGCAGCGTGAAGCCGTCTTTCGCAGACTCATCGCGTTTGATCTTCGACGACTTCGGCTCGGCGGGGCGGAAGTCCGCCACGGCGGCGCTCATAATGACCGCGTCGGCAGCCGGAAACCGGGAGAGCACGGCCGATTCCATTTCTGCGGCGGTGCTCACATCGATGCGTTCAACGCCGGAAGGGGTGGGACGGGGAACAGGGCCGGCGATGAGAATGACCTTCGCACCGCGCCTTGCCGCGAGTTCCGCGATGGCAAAGCCCATCTTTCCGGAAGAACGATTGCCGACGTACCGGACAGGATCGATCGGCTCCTGGGTCGGACCGGCGGTAACAATGATCGTTTTTCCCGCGAGTTGGCCACCATTGGTGAGCAGCGCATCGATCCATGCGACGATCGTCGCGGGTTCAGGCAGACGTCCTTCGCCGACGAGGCCGCTTGCCAGTTCGCCGCTTTCGGGCTCAAGCACATGGACGCCGCGCGAACGAAGGATGCGAAGATTCTCCTGTGTCGCGGCATGGTGGTACATGTCGACATCCATGGACGGCGCTAAGGCGAGAGGACAACGGAGTGCAAGGAGTGTGGCGGTAAGAAACGTGTCGGCGAGCCCGTGGGCGGCTTTTGCGAGAAGATCCGCAGTCGCGGGGGCGACAACCATGAGATCCGCCCACAGGGCCAGATCAATGTGCGCAGTCCAACCGCGCGCTGTCCCCGACGGGTTCTGCGGAAACATCTCGAAAATGACGTCGCGTTTGGAGAGGGTGCCGAGGGTGAGAGGGGTGATGAACTGAGTTGCGGCCGGCGTCATGATCACCTGCACTTCCGCGCCCGCTTTGATCAGCTCCCGGACAATGAGCGCACTCTTGTAGGCTGCGATGCCGCCGGAGACGCCCAGCAATATATGCTTACCGTCCAGCATGAATGCCTCGGAAGTTGTCAGCGGACAGCGGACAGTAGACAGTGCGTGCAATCCCGACCCTGCACTGTGAACTGTCTGCTGTCCGCTGTCTGCTGGATAGCTACTCCTCCGCCTCCACGTCCTTCTCGACCGCCTTGATCTTCGGCAGCTCTTCCTCTTCCTTGTACCGCCAATCGAGGTCCTTCTTCATCAGTTCGTCGAGGGCGACGTCCGTCGGCTTCGCGCGTTTCTCAAATTCCATGCTCACGCGCAGCTGGTCCGGGTTCACATCCGTTTCCTCTGCGTTCTCCGGCGCCTCGATTTTGATATTCAGCATCTCGATGCGCTGGTTGAATTCGATCTTGTACTCTTCATTGATTTGACGCGCACGCTTCGAGGCGGCGACAATGGCCTCGTGGACATTCTTTCCTTCACGGTTAAAGAATTCAAGGTCGATCGGCTTGATCGGCATAGCTCGCTCCTGGCTTACGTCGTAAGGTACTGTTCAATACACTCTTGGGTTTCCGCGATGGCGTGCTGAAGATCGTCGTTGACGATCACCCGGTCGAACGATCCGGCCATGCCCATCTCCATCGCCACCCGCTGCATCCGGCGCGCAAATGTCTCTTCGTCTTCCGTTTTCCTGTCCCGCAGCCGCTGGGTCAGGACTTCCAGGCTGGGAGGGCGGACAAAAATCAACAGGCCCTCCGGGTACAGCTTCTTTATCGACAGGGCACCTTTAACATCGATATCGAACAGAAGGTGCCGCCCCTCGCTCCCCGCGCGGTCGATTTCCGATTTGAGACTGCCGTACAGGTTTCCGTAGATCTCTTCCCACTCGGCGAATTCACCCGCGGCAATCCTTCGCTCAAACTCCTGCCGCGAGAGGAAGAAATAATCTTTGCCGTTCACCTCCGCCTCTCTCTTCGGCCGCGTCGTAGCGGACACGGAAAACGAGAGCGAGGGGAACCGGGCGAGCATCGCCTGCGCAATCGTCGTTT
Organism: Bacteroidota bacterium; assembly: GCA_035506295.1. GTDB lineage: Bacteria > Bacteroidota > Ignavibacteria > UBA10030 > UBA6906 > DATJPR01. The sequence goes on from DATJPR010000140.1 coordinate 10,338, forward strand.
TTCCCGCGCCGCTCGGTGCGGAAATGACGACAAGCTTGCCGGACGATGGAGCGGGCATGATCATCCGTTATTCGATATTCTGCACCTGCTCGCGGATCTTCTCCAGCTCCTCTTTCATATGCACGACCAGGTAGGCGATATCCGGCGACGCTGATTTTGAGCCGATGGTGTTCGCCTCGCGATTGAGTTCCTGCAGAAGGAAGTTGAGTTTTCTTCCCGCGGAATCCTGATCGTCGACCGCCTTGAGAAAGAACTTCAAGTGGCTCTTGAACCGTACACACTCTTCGGTAACATCAATCCTGTCGGCCATCAGCGCCAGCTCCATCTCCAGTCGGCCCTCGTCCACCTGCTCCTGGCCGAGGAGCTGCTTGATCCGCTCGCGGAGCCGTTCGCGCTCCACCGGAACCTGCGCCTTCGAAAGCTCTTCGACCTTCCGCACATTGTCCTCGAGCATCACGATACGCTGTTGAAAATCCTTTCCGAGCTCGCGTCCCTCCTGCCGTCTCATTGCTTCCAACGCATCCACGGCCTTGTCGATCGCCGCCTGCGCGACCCGCCACTCCGCCTCATCGGAATCCGCAATCTCGGCCTGTCCGATCACTTCGGAGAACTGGAGAAGATGTTCGAGCTTCACTTTCTCCGTGATTCCGGCCGTCTTGCGCAGTTGATTCAGGAGCTTGTAGACTTCCTTGGCCGCCTGCGGATCGATGCGTAGCGGAACGCTCTTTCCGTCTTTCCTTTCAACCGAGATCGTGGCGTTGATCTTCCCCCGGTTGATCTTTTTCCGGATAAGTTCTTTGACTTCGTTCTCTCGCGCCGCGAGAGACCTCGGGAGCCGCGCGGAAACCTCCAGGAAGCGATTGTTCACGCTGCGAAGCTCGGCTACGGCAAGAATACCGTCCCGGGCTTCCTCGCCCCTGCCATAACCGGTCATGCTGGAAAGCATAGGAATGAATCCAAAGTGTCTAAGCAAGGTATAATAGCCAAAAATGGGAAAAAAGGCAATGGGAGCAGACAGCTGACAGCGGACAGCAGACAGTGAAGAATCTTACGTTCCTAATAACTGTCCACTGTCCGCTGTCCACTGTCTGCTGTCGACCGTCCCACTTATTCACAAGTTGTCCCCACAAATCTGTGCAATTCCATCATTTTTCGGTATATTGTGGATAACCAATGGTCAGCAACTACTTTACATTGCAAGCCCTTACAGGCGAAGCTGAAACTTGCCTCAAAGGTAGAGAGATCCACCAGTCATTCTCCCAGGACAAAGCGGAGGTCGTCCTTACATTTAAAGACACTGAATCAGCCCTCGTCCTCTCGTGCAGGCCGGAGAGTTCCACATTTTTCATCTATCCGGGCTTCCAGCGGGCTAAGAAGAACTCCGCTGACATCTTCCCGGATTGTTGGGGCGCCCAAATTCTGGGAATTGCGCTCGATCCTTCGGACCGGATCTTGACGATTACCCTTGCCGACTCCTCGAGGATCGCGGCTCTGTTCTTCGGACCTTCATCAAACATCCTCCTTCTTTCAACGGAGAATGTCATCCGGAGTTCTTTTCAGAAGAACCACGAACTCGCCGGGAGTTTGTACACGCCATCAACGCGCGATCGTGTCATCGATCTTCAAGTCTTGCACGAATTTCCCCGAGCCCACCCGGACATCACGGTCCTCGCAGCGGTCCGAAAGGCGTTCCCGCTCTTTGCCCAGCCTCTCGCGGAAGAGGCATTGTTTCGCGCGGGTCTTGAAGAGTCCATACTTGTTTCCCATCTGACCGATGCCGGCATCCAGTCGCTCTCCGCGGCCATGCAGCAAATGTTGATCGAGCTTCAGCATCCGGAACCCCGTGTTTATGTTGACGAGGAGTCACACCGGAATGTCCTTTCGGTGGTTCGCCTCGGCTTTCTCGCCGGGTTTGAAGAGCGCAGGTTCCCGACGACAAGCGAGGCCGTCCGATTCGCCGTTAGCCGACGCCGCGCCGACCACTCCCTCGAGCAACGCAGGAACAGTCTCACCAGCCACATCCGGCAGGCGGTGGACCGCTCCCGCCGTGCGCTTGATGCGGCAATTGCCGACGGCCGGGGTGCGGAACGCGGAGATGACTACGCGCGGTTCGGGACCCTGTTGATGGCCAACGCCGGCGCTGCCCAACGCGGTGATCAGTCCGCAACGGTCGTGGCTGACGGCGAGCCGATTGCCATCCCTCTCGACACCCGCCTCTCGCAGATCCAGAATGCGCAACGATACTTTGAGAAAGCAAAACGCGCACGATCCGCAGCCGAGGAATCCGCTTCGCGAAGGATCGAACTGGAGAGACGCATCGTTGCCGGAGAGAATCTCTTGGCCGCCCTCGGCGAAGCTTCAACGCTCACAGACTTGAAACGGGTCATGACGGAACGAAAAGACGAACTTCGGGAGTTCGGCATCGGGGAAAAGGGAGAGACCACTCCATCGCCGTTTCGGCGGTTCACGGTCGACGGCGGCTTCGAGGTTCTCGCGGGCAAGAGCAGCGAGAACAACGATGAGCTGACGCTCCACGTTGCGAAGCCTCATGATCTCTGGTTTCATGCGCGCGGCTCCAGCGGCTCGCACGTCGTCCTGCGCGTATCGACGGGAAAAGGAGAGCC
>DATJPR010000141.1:0-49243 GCA_035506295.1 Bacteroidota bacterium
AGAGGTTGTTTGCCCTGACAAATGCGACGTCTTCTCCGTCGGGAGAGAAGCTCACGCATTTTTCTTCCTCCGGTGTTTGTGTCAGCCGACTGAACGTCGATGCTGCAAAATCGAGGAGAAAGATGTCGTTCTGGAAAAGATAGACGCACCGCTTCCCCGATGCGTCGATCTCGGCAGGATACGGAAGCGACTTCGGCGCTTTGTCGCCGAGCAGTGAGACGAGCGATTGCTGCGCTTTTGCGATGTCGAACGCAGGCGTCCGCTTGCCCGATTGTGGATCCAGGAATTCGAGCACTCGTTCGCTTGCGGGCTTCGATCGGTCAAACACCACGCACCGGTCGCCGTTGAGCCATTTGACGCTCGGGGTGGAAGAGAGTCGCGCAGGCGCCTCACCGTTGATCCAGTCAACAGTGAGAGGTTTGGCCACTTGAGCGAACCCCGCGGTACAGACCATTTGCAGGAATATCCCCAGGGAGATGCTGGCAATTGTGGCCTTGACGCCATGCCGAATTTGATCCGTCATGCTGATCATCAGTATCGTCGCTCCGCCATTGTTCGCTATCAACTGTCTACTGTCCGCTGTCGACTCCCCTGAAGCCCGATTCCTGATTCCTGAACCTTTGTTTGCCGCTTCACAGCTCGTACATATCCTCTGCCGCCGTCGTCGCCAACTCATGCAGGAATCGACCGACCCTAGCTGTAACCTCGTTGAAATATTTCTCCCCTTTCGCCGCCGACGCTTTTCTTGGATCTCCAACGCCTGTATCGGCCGTCGCCTTCGTCCACTGTCGGGGCGTCCACGCCCAACCCTGTCTGAACGCCTCGATCCGCAGCTTTCGTTCCTTCCCTTCCCCCGCCTGATCGAGGGGAAGCACATCCTTTGGCGCGATGTGCAGCATGACGCTCGTTTCCATCTCATCGGCGTGGTCGCCCGGCTGGTCGAAGTATTCCTTCAGATCAAGGCACCGATACCAGTTCGCCGTGCAGAGAAAGATCCGTGTCTGTGGCTGGATTTCGCGGATCATTTGCCGGAAATCGTTGCCCCCATGACTGTTCAAGATCACGAGTTTGGGCACGCCGCAGCCTTCCAGGGAGGAGACGACATCTTTCAGAACATGAAACTGGGTGGTCGGATTCATGTTGATGGTGAAGGGAATATCCAGCTGTCCCGTATTCACCCCGAACGGCATCGTCGGAAGCACGATGACCCGAGCCCCACGGGCTGCTGCCGCGTTTGCAGAAGCCGCAGCAATATGCTCGCTTTCCATGATGTCCGTCCCGTACGGAAGATGGAAGTTGTGCGCTTCCGTCGCTCCCCAGGGCAGAACGGCAACATCGATGCGCTCGGTTTTCAGGACACCGAGGTGCGCATGCCGGAGGATGATGGAGATACCGTTTGGAGCCGTCATAAGGTGGCACCGTACAGCGGTCCGAGTGCCGCGCACGCCCGATAGTCTGCCCCTTCGAGGTCGGACGTTCCGAAGGAACTCCAGACGCCCGGGCGGTAGATCCGCCCGGCGGACACGTTATGCATGTTGACCGGGATGCGGAGCATCGATGCGAGAGTGATCAGCGCATCGCCGATATGCCCGTAGCTGAACGCTCCGTGGTTGGCGCCCCAGTTTGCCATGACTGAGTACACATCCGTGAAGGCGCCCTGACCGGTGAGGATCGGAGCGAACCATGTTGTGGGCCACGTTGGGTTTGTCCGCCGGTCCAACGCAGCATGGACTTCTTTGGGGAGGGAGACAGCATACCCTTCAGCGAGTTGAAGCGAGGGCCCGAGTCCCCGGGTGAGGTTGAGCCGCACCATGGTTACCGGCATTTCCCCTTCCGTGAGAAACGTGGACGAGTAGCCACCTCCTCGAAAGTATTCGAGATCGGCAGGGCACCACCGCGTCGCCGCAAGGCACGCATCAACCTCCCTGGCGGTGATGTCCCAGAACGGTTTCATGGCGGGCTTCCCGTTGAGACGTTGTTTGCCCGTGGCATCGAGCGATGCAGCGCCGGAATTGATCAGATGAATGATCCCCGCGGCAGCGTGGCCTTTGAGCGACTTGCGCGTCACACGCTTCACCGACGCCGGGCTCCAGTACGTCCGCACGTCGGCGAAAACCTGCGCGCTGTTGGTCAGCAAATGGCCGAAGAGCATCGCAACGCCGTTCAGGCTGTCGTTTTCCGTTGCGACGATAAACGGTTCGCGGATGCCGTTCCAGTCGAAGGAAGAGTTCAGCATGCTCTCGAGGAAATCCCCGTTCGGCGCATGATCCGTCCAGTGACGTTGTCCCTGGAACCCTGCCACGAGGGCATTGTGTCCCATCGCTTCTTCCTCGAACCCCATCGCGGCGAGCTTCGGATTGCCGATCATCAAATCGCGGGCAATCATCGCCATCTTCACGACGGTCTCCCAGTCGTGGTCCTTGCGCGATCGCGAGAGCTGAATGGCCGGCGCATTGCTGTCCGCGCCTTCTTTGCAGTGTGCCTTCACCCATGGCAGCGCGCGCCCGAATTCCTCCCTGTCGAAGATCTCCTCTTCGATCCGGCGGGTGAGCTCGGACATGTCGACGTATTCGTTGCGCATCCCAAGATAGTTCTGGAAGAAATCGGGGTTCACGACCGATCCTGCAATACCCATGGATACGGAGCCGATCGAGAGATACGAGTTGCCGCGCAGGGTCGCCGCTGCGAGCGCGGCGCGGGCAAAGAGGAGGAGTTTACGCTGAACGTCGCCGGGGATCGAGCTATCGTTTTTATCCTGCACTTCGTGTCCGTAGATGGAGAACGCGGGAAGTCCTTTCTGCGCATAGCCTGCGAGCGCTGCAGCAAGGTAGACTGCGCCCGGCCGTTCTGTACCGTTGAAGCCCCAAACCGCCTTCGGCATGTGTGGATCCGTGTCCATGACTTCCGTGCCGTAGCACCAGCACGGCGTCACGGTGAGGGACACGCCGACCCCTTCGCGGGCGAACTTCTGCGAGGCCGACACTGCTTCCGCGACGCCGCCGATGCATGTGTCGGCTATGACGCATTCCACCGGGAGGCCGCTTGAGTGTCGGACGTTGGCGGACAGCAGCTCCGCGGCCGCCTTCGCCATCGCCATGGTCTGGTGTTCGAGGGATTCCCGGACGCCTTTTCGCCGGCCGTCGATCACCGGGCGGATGCCGATTCTCGGCGGGGTCGTCCGGAGCCGGTGGAGCGGCGGGTTCATTCGATGTTCATGTGTCATGCGGTACCTTTGAGTTCATGCTCAGTTTGGCGGAGGCGGTGCGCGCTCCACGCATCCGATCGTCGGCAAGACCCCTGCAGGATGTTCCAACAACGAGCTTCGGCGGAATCAGTGTCCGGACGAACTCGTCGCTTCCCTTGTGTTCGATCCGTTGAAGGATGATACGTGTCGCTTCCCTGCCGAGGATGTCGATCGGCTGCTGGACGTAGGTGATCGTTGGTATGACGATGGAATAGCCGGGGATCTGGTCATAGGTGATGACCGAGAGATCCTCAGGAACCCGCAGTCGGAGATCGCCGAGAGCTCGCAGGATGCCGATCGTCATCAGACTATTGAAAGAGAAAACCGCCGTCGGCCGCGGCGTTCGTGAAAGAAGATCTTTGGTCGAGTGGTACGCCATCGCCTCCTGGAATTCGCAATTGCAGACCAGGAGGGGGTCAACCGGAACCTCCCATTTCTTCATCGCATCGGCGAATCCGCGATAACGTTCGATGTCCGGGAAAAGGATGCCGGGGCCGCGCAGCACGGCGATCGAGCGGTGACCCAGACCGAGAAGATACTCCGTGGCCTCGACTGCGCCGGCATAGTGATCGGTCGACACCGCATCGGCTTCGACGTCATCGAGGAGCCGGTCTACGATAATGAACGGGTGCTGGGAACGCTGGATGGGAAGCACGGATTCCCGCGCATGAGGAATGATCACGATGCCGTCGACCCTCTGGCCAAGCATGAGGCGGACGCTCCGGAGCTCATGTTCCGGACTATCGTCGGTGTTGCTGAGGAGCAGATTATACCCCATCGAGCGGGTAACCTGTTCCACCTCGCGGAACCAGCTGTTGAAGAACGTGTTCTTGATATCCGGCATGATGATGCCGAGGGTGTGCGTTTTGCTCTTGACGAGGGAGCGGGCGATCTGATTGGGCTCGTAGCCGAGCGATTCCATCGCGCGGGTAATCTTCTTGCGGGTCTTGAGGCTGACTTTGCCGGGGCTATTGAGCGTACGGGACACCGTCATCACGGACACGCCGGCCTTCTTAGCGACATCGAAGATGGTAGACATGGTTGGTCTGTTAAGGAACCGGGAAGTCTGGGTGAGGCAGAAGCAATGTCAAGCGCTTAACATGAGGACTTCTGAATATCATCAAATGAGAGGACGCTGTCAAGCAAAAAAAGGACAAATGGTGGATTGTGGATTGAGTATCCTGCATTGAAGAGCCGGAAAGTATATCCCTATTTCAACAATATCATCGCTTTCGTCGCCCAGAAGTTGCCTGCGGTTAATCGATAGAAATACACCCCGCTCGAAAAATGAGTCCCATCAAAGCTGAACGCATATTTGCCCGCGGGGTAGCGACCGTCGGCCAGCACCGCCACCTCCCGCCCAAGAACATCGTAGACCACAAGCTGTATCCTACTGTCGACTGTCCACTGTCCGCTGATGACTGTCGTCGGATTGAACGGATTCGGATAATTCTGGTAGAGTACGAACCCCGTCGGGACACTCGTCCCGGTGTGTTGCGGTGCGCTCACAAGCAAGTCAGGGATCCCCTGTATTAGACTCGCCACCGCAGTCTTCAGCAGTCCGACACTTGCGAGCCGGTCAGACCCCTGAGCACCGACAGTTGCGATCACCACCTCCTGCGTGTCCCCGTTTGCCATCGTGAATGGTCCGGTCGACATGTACAGCCTTTGGTCAATTGGCAAAAGACCATATTTCCCGTCCACCCACGTCGTTGCACTATCGGGATCTGCAACCGGATTCCCCGACATCGGGAACTTCGTAGGTTTCGAAGTGATCGGATCGATATACGGAACTCCCTCCGTCAAGAGGCCATTCATCGTGTTGTACCAGCCGATCGGCTCCTCCACCACCTCTCCCCAGGATGGCGGTTGCCAGAAGGAGAACGATGTCATGCCAAGATTGCGCTTGCCATCAACCCGCCGCCGATCAAAGAGCCCGGCATTTCCGGGAGACTCGACGAGAGGGCCTTCGAGCAACACATAGCCAATAGCAGGACTCTCCGTCCCATACTCAGCATCCACGGCATTTCCGTTGTAGCCGAAACTGAGATTCAGCGTCGTGTCGCAACCGACGAAATCATCCCCGCCATCCCCGATATCGGGATCGCTAAACTGCATGATGAACATACTGTCAATTCGCCCACCACTTTTGTTCACAAGGACGGTTCTCGCGAAGATCGAGGAAGTGAGCGCACCCATATTCCTTTTGTAACCCCAGATCGTCTTCTGCATCTCCAAGCCGATCGGCGAAGAGTTTGAGAACAAGATGGTCCGGGATGAGTCAAGATCGTTCGCAACGTACCAGAGTGTCTGGTCCGCTCCCGGCTCGCCGGGGATATCGACAGTCGGATCGTATCTCCCGTCGCCATCGACATCAGTGAACGGCGCCCCTTCCGAGGCGGGCCATTCGATCCAATCGGTCATGTACTGATGCATAATTGCCGATGCGGTTGTGGTCTGGTAGCGACCGATAAACGGAACTTCGTCTTGTGCAATCAACGCCAGAGCGGCCGTGGTGTCTGTCGAAGGCCTGACGTCCGGACGCACACGGTACACGCGGTTGTGTTTGCTTCCGGACGAGTCGGCAACCGGAGCGGTCGTCGCCGTGCCGGTGATGATGATCCTCCCTGGTTGCATTGCGTGTCGATACATCGAACCCCCGACCTTGAGCTCTTTGTTGACGCCACGGAACCCACCCCAGACGATTCCGTCCTCGTACACGAGATGTTTGTCCTGTCCCCGGCGAAATTCGAATCCCTCTTTGCTCGTCGCAAACGGATTGTATGATCCGTCTCCATTGTTGCCGTAATACGCGAAAATGTCGTTGATCAAAAACGGCACATAGGAACTATCCACGAGCGTTGATTGCGGAAGAGCTTCGGTTTTGCGGGGAGTGCCGGTGTAGGCAATACTGCGAAGAGCGAAACATCCGATCACGATCGACAACATCAAGGGGAGCGATGACGAGGAATACCATCGGGCGCGCTTCATGGGGCACCTCATTGACAGCATCCGGAGGTACTGCTTCTGCTGCGTAAGGCCAGCCGGACCTCTCACTGCCCTTTCTAGCGGCGGCTTCTGCGTACGAGAAAAATATAGGGGGGATCTCAACGAGACGCAAATCAGGAGGGGGAAAACGCCCTTAACGCGTCCCTTTCAGGAAATCCTGGACCAGGCGGACTTCCTCTTCACTGCCGATGAAGAGCTGCGACCGCTGATGAAGCGACGTCGGCTGAATCTCCAACGTCCTCTGCGTTCCATTCGTGGCCGCCCCGCCCGCGTTCTCAACGATGAACGCCAGAGGGTTGTTTTCGTACATCAGTCGAAGCTTCCCGTCTGGATGCACCGTGTCGCCGGGATAGAAATAGATCCCGCCGTACAATAACGTGCGGTGCACATCCGCGACAAGGGATCCGACATACCTCTGAGAGTACGGCCGCCCCGTCGCTTTGTCCTCCTCTTTCAGGTAATCGATGTACCGCTGGAGGTTCTTCGGCCACCGACCATAGTTGCCTTCGTTGCAGCTATAGATGCTTCCGCGTTTGGGAATCCGGATGTTCTCGTGCGACAGGAGAAATTCTCCAACAGATGGATCGAGCGTGAATCCGTGGACACCATGGCCCGTGCAATAGACGAACATCATGCTCGATCCGTACAGCACGTAGCCCGCCGCCACCTGCTTGTAGCCGGGCTGCAGCACATCCTCCATGGTCCCGACGCCCTCATCCGACACCCGGCGCAAGATCGAGAAGATGGTGCCGATCGTCACGTTCGCATCGATGTTCGCGGATCCATCCAGCGGGTCGTAGAGCAAAACGTATTTCCCCTGCGGGTAGTTGGCCGGAATCTGGAGAAGATCTTCGTTTTCCTCGCTCGCCATCACACACAGGTGACCACCATGGTCCATCGCCTTGTAGACCGTGATGTCGGCGAACTCGTCCAGCTTCTTGACCACGTCGCCACTGATGTTCATCCGGTCCGTGGTCCCCAGGATGTTGACGAGACCGGCCTTCGTCACCTCCCGCCAGACCAGTTTCCCGGCCAAAGAGAGGGCGTGGAGGATCGCCGAGAACGCACCGGTCGCTTCAGGATGAGAATGCTCACCCTCGATGATGTGGCGTTCAAGCGTCATGAACTTCTTATGATCAGGCGGCGGGGCGGGCATCGGGAATCCTCCTGGCGCGTGCAGGTTGTGAACGACGGGTGCTGTCCGTCAATCGGAAAGGTTGGCGATCTTCCGGCTCTCCAGTTCCTGGTCTTTGTATTGCAGCTGGTACAGCGTGGAATAAATCCCGCCGAGAGCGAGGAGCTCCTGGTGCGTCCCGGTCTCGCGGATTTCCCCCTTGTGCATGACGATGATCTTGTTCGCCGACTGGATGGTCGACAACCGGTGTGCCACTACGATCGACGTCCTGCCCTTCAACAGCGTCTTGATCGCCCGTTGAATCAACTGCTCGGTTTCGGTGTCGACGCTCGACGTCGCCTCATCGAGGACGAGGATCTGCGGACGATATGCCAGCGCACGCGCGAAGGAGATCAACTGTTTTTGACCGACCGACAGCGTGGCGCCGCGCTCACGAACCTGTGCATGGTATTCTCCGTCGAGCTGCTCGATGAACTTATCGGCGCCGACGAGCTTCGCCGAGGCGCGGACACGATCCGGAGAAATGGTGTCGTCACCGAGGTTGATATTGGACGTGATGTTGCCGGAGAACAGGAAGACGTCTTGAAGAACGACCGCAATATGCTTGCGAAGATCCGACTGTCGTATCTCCTTAATGTTGACGCCGTCGATCAGGATCTCCCCGCGCTGCACGTCGTAGAACCGGCTCAGAAGGCTGATGATCGATGTCTTCCCGGCTCCCGTGTGGCCCACGAACGCGATGCTCTCCCCCGCCTTGATCGAGAAGGAGACATTCTTCAGGACCCATTCCGCATGCTCGGGGTCGTCGGCTCTGTAATTGTAGGCGAACCAGACGTTGCGGAACTCGATCTCTCCCCGGACATGCGTCAACGGGATCGGATGCTCCGGGTCCGGAATCACCGTTGCGTCATCGAGCAACTTGAACACCCTCTCCGACGACGCCATCGCGGTCTGCATGATATTGTACTTTTCGGAAAGGTCGCGGATCGGCCGCCAGAACATTTCATTGAACTGGAGGAACGCCATGACGGTGCCGATCGTGACATGGCCTCCCAGCGATTCGACGCCCGAATACCAGATGATGATCCCCACCGCCACAGCGCCGATCAGATCGACGCCCGGGTAGAACAATGCATAGTAGAAAATCGAGTTGATGTTCGCATCGCGATGGGCGCCGTTGATTTTCTCGAAATCATCGTAGGCTTTCGCCTCGCGATTGAAGAGCTGATCGACCGTCATCCCCGTGATGTGCTCCTGCATGAACGCATTGATGCGGGCGATCTGGATCCTGACCTCCCGGTACGCTCCCCGGGCCTTCTTCCGGAACAGGAAAGTGCCGTAGAACAGGATCGGCAGCACGCTGAGCGACAGGAACGCGAGCTGCCAGTTCATCGCGAACATGAACCAGAGGATGCCGACAATCGTGAAGACGTCGCTGAAGACCATGACGATGCCGGAAGTGAACATGTCGTTCAACACTTCGATATCGTTGGTCACCCGGGTAATCAGCCTTCCAATCGGGTTCCGGTCGAAGAATCGAAGCCCCAGGTTCTGCAGGTGCGTGAAGACCTGCATCCGGAGGTCGAAAATCGTCCTTTGCCCGATCCATTGCGTGAGGTAGGTGTTCACGTACTGCACGACGCCACGCATGACCATCAGGCTCAGGAAGAGGATCGTCGTCATCAGCAGGCCGTGGCCGTCGTGGTGCGCGATGTCCTGGTCGACGGCGACCTTCACAAAATACGGGCGGATCGCTTCCATCGCCGAGACGATGATGCTCAGCACAATCGCGATCGCGACATGCTTCCGGTACGGCCGGAGGTAGGTCAGCAATCGCCGCATGAGGCGACCGTCGTACGCCTTTCCGAGAATGTCTTCTTCCTGCATGCTTACGAGAGCTTTTCCAGTTGTTCTTCCAGCAATTGTTTCCGGTACAGCTCGCCGTAGATCCCGCCGAGTGCGACGAGCTCGTCGTGCGTTCCTTCTTCCGCAATTGCGCCGTCGTTGAGGACCACGATCTTGTCGGCGTCTTTCACCGTCGAGACGCGATGGCTGATGATGATGCTTGTCCGGCCGCGCATGACGGTCCGGAGGCGTTGAAGGATTTCTTCTTCCGTATACGTATCGACCGACGAAAGCGCATCGTCGAGAATGAGAATCTTCGGGTTGCGGATCACCGCCCGGGCGATGCTTGTGCGCTGTTTCTGGCCGCCGGAGAGCGTGATCCCCCGCTCTCCCAGGACCGTCCCGAATCCCTTCGGAAATCCGTCGACATCCTTCGCGATCTGGGCCACGTCCGTTGCGTGCTCGAGCTCCACGTCAGTCGCACCGGCGGACCCGTAGCGGACATTTTCCGCGATCGACTCGGAAAAGAGAAACGTCTCCTGCGGCACGCAGCCGATGTTCTTGCGGAGCACTTCGAGCGGGATGTGCCGCACGTCGATCCCGTCGATGAGAACGCTCCCGCTGGTGACATCGTAGAGCCGGGGGAGAAGATTGACGAGACTCGTCTTGCCGGAGCCCGTGTACCCGACGATCGCGAGTGTCGTCCCTGCAGGAACCGCCAACGAGATGCCCTTCAATGCCGGTTGAGAAGTCTCGGGGTACGAGAACACGACATCGCGAAACTCGATGGCCCCCTTCATTTCCTGGTGATCCCACCGGACGGGGCCGACGTCGGCGATATCGGACTTCGTATCGAAGATCCTTGCCAGACGTCCCATCGACGCCGCGCCCTGCTGCAGGATGTTCACCACCCATCCGAAGGCGATCATCGGCCAGATCAGCATCACAAGATATCCGAAGAACGCCGTCAGTGTGCCGATCGTCAACGTCCCGTTGATCACCTGCAGGCCGCCGAAATACATCGTGATCACGATGGAGAACCCGACGAGCAGGAACATGAGCGGCCACATGATCGACTGCACCCGCGCGAGGACGAGGTTCTTCTTCAGGTAGTCCCAGCTCATGGCATGGAACCGGTTGATTTCAAACGCCTCACGCACGTATGCCTTGATCACGCGGATGCCCGAAAGATTCTCCTGCGCACGGGTCGTCAACTCGGAATATTGCTTCTGGCGCTCCTCGAACTTGACATGCACGAGCTTCCCGAGCGCGTAGACCGCGTAGGAAACGAACGGAAGCGGAATCAGCGCGAGCAGCGTGAGCTTCCAGTCCAACGAGGTAATGACGAAAAGCACCATAATGAACGTCATCAGGGTATCGGTCGGGTACATGATGCCCGGGCCAAGGACGTTCCGCACAGCGCTGATATCATTGGTGGCCAGCGCCATCAGATCGCCCGTCGGCGTTCTCTGGAAGAACGACAACGGCAGGCGCTGGATGTGCTCGAGGAAAGCGTTCCGAAGATCGAATTCGACATGCCGCGAAGTCACGATGATCGTCTGCCGCGTCAGGAACGTGAATGTCCCCGCGACAAGAGAGCACCCGATAACGATCCCCGCATAAAGAAGAATTCCGTGTCCGTCGATTTTCCGCAGTTCGAGTCCGGACTTCAGCATATCGATGGCGCGGCCCACGATCAGCGGCTGTGCCACGGTGAAGATGTTGCTCATAATCACCGTGACAAGACCCCAGATCAACGTCTTCTTATAGCGGGCAAGGAACGGAAGAAGTCGTAAAAGCGGTTTCACCTGCTTATCCTATCACCTCGAATCCCGTGTACGCGTGCAGGACTTTCGGCACAATAACTTTCCCCTCCGGTGTCTGGTAGTGCTCGATGAGGGCTGCCATGATGCGTGGCAGAGCGAGAGCGGAGCCGTTGAGCGTGTGCACGATTTCCGGCTTCCCTCCGGCAGTCGGACGGAACCGGATATTCATCCTGCGGGCCTGGAATGATTCAAAGTTGCTCACCGAAGAAACTTCGAGCCACTTTTGCTGGCCCAAGGACCAGACCTCCAAATCATACTTCTTCGACTGGGTAAAGCCCAGGTCGGCCGAGCACATTAACAACACATGATATGGTAGTGCGAGTTTCCGAAGAAGCGCTTCCGCATCCTCTTTGAGAAGCTCCAATTCCTCGTAAGAACGATCCGGATGCACCAATTTCACCAGTTCGACCTTATCGAACTGGTGGACGCGGTTCAAACCCCGGACGTCCTTGCCATAAGAGCCCGCTTCACGCCGAAAACAAGGCGTGAACGCGCAAAACCTGACGGGAAGGGCCGATTCCGGCAAGATCTCGTCGCGATGGAAGTTCGAGACGGGAACTTCGGCCGTCGGAACCAGGTAGAAATCATCCCGCTGCACGACGTACATCTGGTCTTCCTTGTCGGGAAGTTGCCCGGTTCCTGTCGCGCTGTCCGCGTTGACGACGAGAGGCGGCAGGAGTTCGGTGTACCCTTTGTCTGCCGCCTCGTCGAGGAAGAAATTGATCAAAGCCCGTTCCAGACGCGCTCCCTTTCCCACGAACACCGGGAACCCCGCTCCCGTAATCTTCGTGCCGCGAGGGAAATCGATGATCCCGAGCTTCTCCATAAGCTCCCAGTGCGGCTTCGGCGGGAAGTCGATCACCGGCGGCTCGCCCCACGTGGCGATCACCTGATTGTCGGCCGGGCTCTTGCCCAGAGGCACGGAAGCATGCGGCACATTGGGGATTGTCAGCAGCACGCCGCGCTGTTTCTCTTCAATCCCCTTGAGCTCTTCGTCGATTGATTTGATCTCATCGGAAACCTGCCGCATCTCAGCAATGATCGCCGACGCATCTTCCTTGTTCGCCTTCATCCGCGCGACCTGAGTGGAGACCTGGTTCTTGCGGCCCTTCAACGATTCGGTCTTCTGGATCAGGGCGCGCCGATGCTCATCAAGCTGAAGCACTGCGTCGACGAGAGAGGGATCCTCGCCTTTTTTGCGGATGCCGTCCTTAACGAGGTCAGGTTGTTCACGGAGAAGCTTGATATCGAGCATGGGTTTGCTGATTGTATCCTGAAGTGTGTTCCCTTGTTGGGACGTTGTATACAACGTCCCTACAGAGGACAGGTTTCTTTTTCCCTCGACCGTCAGCCCCGCCTCTTGCCACCCCGCACGCCCGGCACCGGCTTCTCATCGTCCAACCGCTTCAGCGTCCTGCTGATCTGGCTTTTGAGGATGGTCAATCCTTCATCGACGTTCGACAGGTGTATTCCGAGTTCCGTCTCCGCCTTCAGCGTGATCAGTCCGGACTTCAGCGGCCGCGGTGCGGGTTGATTCAGTTCGGCGGTCTTCACGGGAGTGATCAGGGCCGGATCGAGGCCGAACTTCTCGGCAAGACGCACGGCGAACACGTAGCGCGTCACGATCTCGCGTCCGGCAATGTTGAAAATGCCCGTCTTCCCCAGCTCGATCGCCCGCAAGAGGCCGAACGCCAGATCATCCACCAGCGTCGGGTTGCCGTACTGATCATCCACGATCTTGACATGCGTTCCCGCGTCGAGACTTTGCACAAGCCACAACGCGAAATTGAGCTTCACTCCGGGAGAATACCCATAGAGGACCATGGTCCGCGCGATGAAATAGTCCAGGTCCGAGACCCGGAGCGCGTTCTCGCCGGCGAGCTTTGTTTTGCCGTAATAGCTGATCGGCTCCGGGCGGTGGTTTTCATCGTACGGGCCCCCCTTGCCGTCGAAGATGTAGTCGCTCGAAATGTGCACGATGCGCGACTTCTTCCGCTTCGCGGCCTCGATGATGTTCTCCAGCCCCGTGACGTTGACCTTCCATGCCATCTCGCGTTCCCTCTCGCAGGCATCGACGTTCGTCATTGCCGCGCAATTGACGATGACATCGGGTTCGAATGACGTCACGGCGTCCTTCACCTCTTTCTTCACCGTCATATCCAGCATGGTATACGGCACATCGGGCAGCGTGATCAGCGAGGAGGGTTCCACGGAGCACAACATCAGTTGATAGCTCGAGCCCCGGATACAGAGCTCGGCGACCTTCTGACCAAGAAGGCCGTTGCTTCCGATGATCATGATTCTCTTCATCGGAGAGCGCCTTCGAGGACGGTGGACGCGTCGGTCCTGGCGTCGCGGTATTTGATAATGACCGGCGTGCTGACGGAGAGATGCTGCTCGGCAGCCCAGGCACCGTCCAGCGGCCTGCTTCCGGGAACCACGACGGCGTTCTCCGGGATCACCAGCGGGTGTCCGCCGTTTTTCCGGTAAACGGTCTTGCGCACCACATCGTACACTGCCGTCCCACCCGTCAACGTTACACCTGCGGCGATCACCGCGCCTTTTTTCACTATGGTCCCTTCATAGACGCCGCTCCCGCCGCCGATGAACACGTCATCCTCCACGATCACCGGTAGTGCACCCACCGGCTCAAGCACGCCGCCCAGCTGGGTCGCCGCGCTCACGTGCACCCGTTTCCCGACCTGCGCGCAGGATCCGACCAACGCGTGGGAATCGATCATTGTTCCTTCGTCGATGTACGCGCCGATGTTGATGTACATCGGGGGCATGCAGACGACCCCGCGCGCAACGAAGGCGCCTTCCCGGATCGACGATCCGCCCGGGACGACTCTCACTTCATCGCGGAGGGAGAGTTTCTTCAGGGGAAACGTTCCCTTGTCGAAAAAGCGCAGACGCGGGTGGATCGACATATCCTCGAGGACGCCGAGTCTGAACCCCAGCAGAATTCCCTTCTTCACCCAGGCATTCACCCGCCATTCTTCGCCGACACGGTCCGCCGCCCGGATTTCACCATGATCGAGAAAGAACACGAGTTCGTTGAACGCCTTTAGCGCTTTTCCTTTGTCGCGCGTCGACGGGTCGGCGTCGTAGAGCTGTTCGATTTCCTGTTGAAGTACCATAGCTCCGTGGTTGAGAATTCACTTCTTCACGATCAGTTCGAGATTCAGAAGCACCTTCTCCAGCTTCGGCCTGTTCGCATCCGACAGCGGGAGCAGCGGCAGCCGAAGTTGATCCTCGATGAGCCCCATCATGGCGAGGGCTGCCTTCACCGGGATCGGGTTCGATTCGATGAAATTGATGTTCATCAGCGGCAGCAACCGGTAGTGCATCTCGCGCGCCCGGGTGAATTTCCCCTTGAGCGCCTGGCGCACCATTTCCGAAAACTCCCCCGGCGCTTCGTTCGCTGCCACCGAGATGATGCCGTCGGCCCCGGAGGCAACAAGCGGGAGCGTGTAAAGATCGTCTCCCGACCAGACGCCGAATCCCTCGGGCTTCTCTTCGATGATCTGCATGATCTGCCCGAGATTGCCCGAAGCCTCCTTGATCCCGGCAATAAACGGAACCTCGCCAGCCAGTCGGAGCACGGTGGCCGGCTCGATATTTGACGCCGTGCGCCCGGGGACGTTGTAGATGATCACCGGCATTTCCACCGCTTCGGCGATGGCGCCGAAATGCTGGTACATTCCCTCTTGCGTCGGCTTATTATAGAAGGGGGCGACCGTGAGAATCCCGTCCGCGCGGCATTCCTTCACCTGCTTGGCGAGGGCGATGGCACGCGTTGTCGAATTACTGCTGGCCCCCCCGATGACCGGCACCCTCCCGTTGGCCTGGTCCACGACCGTTTCGATCACGAACGCCTGTTCGCTCTCGGAGAGCGTGGCTCCTTCCCCCGTGCTCCCGACCGGCACAAGCGCCTCGACACCGGCCTTGATCTGAAAGTCGACAAACTCCCTGAGTGACTGTTCGTCGACCGACCCGTCTTTCTTGAACGGTGTCACAAGAGCGGTCGCTGTTCCTTGAAAGAGTAATGTTCGTTGCATAGAGGCAAATTGCCGACCTCCTGGCTATTGATCCCCGTTCGCCGGGCTACGGATGCAGGACATCCCGCATCGTGTACATTCCTTTTTTCCCTTTCAACCACTCGGCGGCGACGATCGCCCCGAGCGCAAACCCGCGCCGGTTTTTCGCCGTGTGCACCAGCTCGATCGTATCGGCCTCCGAATCAAAGATCACCGAATGCTTTCCCGTCGTATTGCCGAGCCGCATCGACGAGACGTGGAGCTGGTTGGGCTTGATGACACCATGGCTGGTTTCCGAGAGAATTTCGTTCTTCCGACGGAGCTCTTTGAGAATGGTCGAGCCGAGGGAAAGCGCCGTGCCGCTCGGGCTGTCCGATTTTCCCCGGTGGTGGACCTCGCTCACGGCGAC
Organism: Bacteroidota bacterium; assembly: GCA_035506295.1. Lineage (GTDB taxonomy): Bacteria > Bacteroidota > Ignavibacteria > UBA10030 > UBA6906 > DATJPR01. The sequence goes on from DATJPR010000141.1 coordinate 15,509, forward strand.
GTCATAGTCGCTGTACGCGTCGAGAAGGTGCGATGCATCCATCACGATCTGGAGAAAGATGTTGACGCCGAGCGAAAAATTCGATGCATAAAGACAGCCGATCCCCTTCTTCTTCACCAGAGCGCGGACTTCCTCGAGCCGGTCATGCCATCCTGTGGTCCCGACGACAATGTTCACGCCGGCCTCGGCGACCGCCGTGATGTTTTCGAAGGCGCTCTCCGGCGAGGAGAAATCGATGCAGACGTCCACGCCCTTCAACGCGCTTTTGGTCAGGGCCGATCCGTGCCGGTTTTCCCCGATCTCGAAGGTCTTGGCGATCTTCATCCCCTTTTCTTTGGCCACGAGCTCGACCTCATGGCCCATCCGACCGTACCCAATGAGCGCGAGATGCATAGGACAAGCTTCAGTTGTGGTTGAGAATCTGAGAAAGTCCGGACACCGCCGTGCGTGCGGCCTCGGCGATGTTGCCGGTGGTCACCATGCCGTGAAGAAACGCAGCACCGAACCGGTCGCCGTTGCCGATCGAGCCGGCGCCGTTGTGCGAGACCGCGTCGACGTCGACCCGTGTAACGTGCTTCTGCGCGTCGACAAATGCCGTGACTCCCCGTGCGCCGCGCGTCACAATCACGCCTTTGACACCGAGCGTGAGCATATGACCGACCGTCGTCGCCTCGTCGCTGGTGGATCCGTCAAGACCTGCAATTTCTTCTTCGTTCAGCTGCACTGTGTCGACCATGAACGCCCAGCGCCGCCATGTGTCCAGCGGACGCCTGAATCGCTCATGACGTTCATTCAGGCCCATGGTCAGATTGTGGTAATCGAAATGGATCACCGTTTTTCCTTCACGGGCGAGAATCCTGATTTGATCCATCGTCTCGAGCGCAATATCGAACCCCGACACCATGTTGACCAGCATCCCGTCGCACGCGACGTGCTTCCGGAGGCGTTCGAACGGAATCGGGGGAGCGATGTCGGCCGAGCAGGTGAACGCATCCCCTTTCGCGCCCGTCAGGATGTGGACGCGATTCGACGGTGTATCGATTTTGTAGATGCCCTCCGTCGAGACCCCGGGCAGTTTCTCAAAGAGTCCTGTAACGTTCACAACGTCTTCGCGGGAAACTCCGCACACGGGAAGGATGACGTCGTTCTTCCCCACAAGAGTGGAGAGCATGGCCGCGGCGTTGTAGATGCCGCCGGGCTGCTCCTTTTCCCCTCCATCCACGGGATGGATCACATCAAAACAGAAGTGACCGACGAGGACGAATTTCATAGGGGCGCTGCTCGTTTTACGAACTCATCTTCCCATCCTCCTTTTCTCACCAAGAGAAGGAGGGGGTGTTTGCCAGCCAAGGTTGATTCGTGACGCTTTCGCTGCACACTCCCCTTCTCTTCCTAAGAGAAGGGGCGGGGGATGAGTTCGTTAGAACTTCGCCCCGTTGCGTCTGAAGGCTTGAAGTTTTCCCCTCAGCCCACTGTCATTGAGCGCGAGAATTTCCGCCGCAAGGACGGCCGCATTCTTTGCGCCGGCGGAGCCGATGGCCAGCGTCGCGACCGGAATACCGGCCGGCATCTGCACTATCGCGTACAGGGCATCCACACCGTGCAACGCCGACCCTTCAAGAGGAACGCCGATGACGGGGAGCGTCGTATATGCAGCGGCCACGCCCGGCAGGTGGGCAGCCATGCCGGCGGCTGCTATGATCAGGGAGAAGCCGTTTCCCTCCGCCCCCTTCACGAACGCGGCAAGTTCTTCCGGCTGACGGTGCGCGGAGATGACCCGAAGCTCATGCTCGATGCCAAAGTGACCCAGGTAGTCGATGCATCCCTGCATCGCCGGTTGATCAGAAGTGCTGCCCAGGAGAATTGCCACCTTCGCCATATCACACCTTCGCCGTGAATGGATACTTCCCCGCCTCGCATCGCCGCCACAATCCCTGACAGGAAAACTTGTTTTCGTATAACGCCCGTCCAACGATCACAGAATCGACGCCCACCGTTTCAAGCTCCTGGATCGCCAGCAGGTCGTGCAGTCCGCCCAGGCCTCCCGAAGCCGTCACACGCATCCCCACCTTCTCCGCGAGCGCCCGCAGGACGTCGATGTTGACCCCCCGGAAGGTGCCATCGTTTCTGACATTGGTGTACACCACTCTCTTGAACCCGAGCTCCTTCCCCTTGAGCGCGATCTCCACGGCACTCTTCCCCGTCGGCTCTCCCGTCCCGTAGATGACCACCATGCCGTCCACGGCGTCGATGCCGAGCACGACTTTGCTGGCACCATATGTCGAAACCACTTTCCTCGCTTCGTCCTCAGTGTCGAGGATCTTCGACCCGACGAGCACGCGATACATCCCGAGATCGAACGCAAGCTTGACACTCTCGAAGGTCCGCAGACCGCCGCCCAACTCGATGGGAATGTCGACGCTGTTCGTCATCTCCTTGATCACGTCCACGTTGACGAGATGGCCGGTGAGCTTGCCGTCGATGTCCGTGACGTGCAGCGACTTCGCGTTTTCCTGCCGCCAGAGTCTTGCCATCTGCACCGGGTCGTCCGAATAATAGAATCCCTCTTCCCCCTGGACCATCTGGACGCAGCGGCCGTCTTTGATTTCTATTGCAGGAATAAGAAGAATCATGAGATCGCTTACGGGTGGTAGAGCAACTTAGAAAAATGCGCAAAATGGGCAAGAGTTGCAAGAATAGACGGTATCAGCGAAGAGACCACATGCCAATGTTGTCTTTGTGTTAAGTCGTTGATTCCGGAAGGGATAATGGCGTTCTTTGCACACGTCAATCAATCGGAGCCCCCTCATGCGCACGCTTTCCCTCATCATACTGATGCTTTTCCTCTCAACGTTCTGCCTTGCTTCGAGTCCCAACTTAATCATCGTTATCAGTCTTGACCAGTTTCCTGAGGAATATCTTACGCGCTTTCGGCCCTGGTTTCACGGCGGCCTCGCGAATCTCCTGGATCATGGCGCGATGTTCGTCAACGCCAACTACGACCACGCGCAGTGCACCACCGGGCCAGGGCATGCCGTCCTGCTCACCGGTTGCTACGCTGATATGAACGGCATCGTGGCAAATACCTGGCTCGATCGCACCCGAGGACAAGCGGAGTACTGTGTGGATGACAGGCGGTCTGCCATACTCGGAGCAACCGGATACGGTGCCTCCCCCCGGAATCTCCTGCAGCCCTCTTTCGGAGACATGCTCAGGTTGCACACGAGTTTTGTGTCCAAGGTAATTTCCATCTCAAATAAGGACAGGGCTGCGATACTTCTGGGAGGCCGATTGGCGAATGCAGCATACTGGATGATTGATTCTTCCTTTGTGAGTTCTACTTACTATATGCCTTCTCTTCCGAAGTGGGTGGAGCGCTTCAACGCTTCTCGTGCAATCAATCGGTGCTTCGGCGGCGTCTGGGAGCAGACGCTGCCGGACAGCGCGTTCAATTGTCTCGACCGCGACAACGTGCCGTATGAGACGGATCAGGACAGCCTCGGCAGGGCTTTTCCGCATCGGGTGACAGGAAGAGACAGATCTCGGCTTACTCCTTCCTATTATGGTGCGATGGTCACCAGCCCCTTCGGCGCGTTTGTGCTGACGGACTTCGTTGAACGCGCAATCGTGGAAGAACATCTCGGGAAAAGAGGGGTCACCGATTTGCTGTGTGTCAGCTACTCATCGACCGACTACGTCGGCCACGCATTTGGACCGCACAGCCACGAAGTCCTGGAGATGGCGTCTGCCATCGATCGAACGCTTAACGATCTGTTCACCTTCGTCGACAGCACTGTGGGCCTTGGGAAATGTGTGATCGCCCTCTCAAGCGACCACGGGATAGCACCCATTCCCGAGTTTGTAAAATCGCGATACCCCGGAGCTGATGCGGGGCGTGTACAGACCGAAGCTCTCCGGGCATCATCCGAGGCTGCGATGAATGCCACATTCGGCGTCGCCCCGGCAAACGATCCCTGGATCCTCTCAATCTCGGATCATAACGTTTACCTTAACCGGCCTCGCCTCTCTCGTGCGGACATCAAGCTCATCAGAGCGGCGGAGGTCGTCAAGGAACGCCTCCTGTCTCTCCCCGGTGTGTCCAATGTGTGGAATCTCACATCGCCGACGACCATGGGATACCACCCCTGGGATCAACGGGTCCTCAGATCATTCTATCCTGAAAGAAGCGGAGATCTGTTCTACGTTCTCAAACCATTGTATATCGAAGGAGAAGGAGACGGGACGACACATGGGGACCCCTATCAGTATAATACCCATGTCCCCCTCATCTTAATGGGTCCACAATTTAGGGGCGGTCAATACACTATCGATGTCAGTCCGGCAGACCTTGCCCCCACTCTCTCCGCCGCAACAGGCATCGAATTCCCCACCGGAAGAGAAGGGTGCGTGCTCTGGCAGGCCATTAAGTAGATTGAGAATTCTCACATTTTTCAGCCAGGGAGAATGCTTCAGACAGCGGATGCGCAACCTCTACCATCTCCCTTCGTACTTAGAGATGATAGTTCATCCCTGGAGTACACCCATGTCACGCCAACGATTGCTTTGTGTCTCTCTGTCCGTGCTCCTCTGTTCGCCTGTATTCATCAATGCCCAGACGAAGGGCGGGGATTCCACGGATGATGAATACTGGGGAAAGTTCGAAACGGAATTCAACCGCTTCATCACGCGGGCAATCGATGGTTTCCGATCGCCGGAGGATTTCAACGCACAGACGGACTCCCTGATCAACACGATGCCCCGCGAAGCTGTACGTCCTCCCCTGACTCCCGGCAGGCGGTCGTATCGCATGTCCTGGTACGACCATGAACGGAACGACGGATCGAAATTCGCCCGGTACGGAATACCGCGGAACGTTTCATGGATTGACGAACGGACAAAAGTCCCCGACGGCATCTTCCGATACAACCGCGTCGAAGGACTGTACCTGGGCCTTGGTTCGGAGAAGCGATACTACTGGGACGGCGGCCGGGAAGTGGCGCCGTATGGTTCGGTGGGATATGCATTCAAAGTCCATCGCTGGTGGGGCGATGTGGGACTTGCGCGCCAGTTCTCGCTCGGCGGTTCGCCGGGGCAGCTGTTGGAATTCGGCCTCGAGGCGTACGACGACCCGGATTCAAGAGACCTGTGGCGTATCGGATCCGTGGAGAATTCCATTGCGGCGATCCTGATGCGTGAGGACTTCCGCGACCTCTTTGAACGGCGCGGCGGCGCTCTTCACGGGGCGTACTATTTGAAGGATGACGATCTCTTCGCCGAAGGATCCGTGACGATGCGCGTCGAACGCGAGTCGTCGCTTGAAAGCAGGGTCACCTGGTCGCTCTTCGGCGGCGACAAATACTTCAGGCCGAACCCGGCGATCGACGATGGAATTTTGAGAAGCATCACCGTTCGTGGCGGCATCAGCACGACAGTGGATGCCCCGATCGTGCACGAGGGGTGGGATATTCAGACGACGGCGGAGTTCGCCGGCCGGGGGATTGGTGGCGATTTTAATTTTGAGCAGTACATCGTTGATGCGCGCCGTAGAATTTTCCTGGGCGATTTCGATGAGTTCGGCCTCCGCCTGCGCGTCGGGACGGCCCATGGCGAACTGCCGCTCCAGAGGTCTTTCGCTCTCGGCGGTTACGGCACCATGCCCGGATTCGCGTTCGAGGAGTTTGCGGGCACCCACCTTCACGCAAACAGGATGATCCTCGTCAACGCCGAATATATCGTCAATGGCAGCGCGCTCCGCGATCTCGCCTTCTGGCCGGACTTCATCTTCCGCCATGTGGGCATTTTCCTTTTTACCGACGCAGGGGTGGTTCGTGAAGAGGACATCAGCACGTCGCCGTTCGGTGGGTTCGGCGGTTTGAAGTGGGAAGAATTCAGGTCGGATGTCGGGCTCGGTGTCTGTTCGAGAAGCGGGAAATTCAGGATCGGCGCAGCATGGAGGACGGATCGGGCGGAGCCGGCGCGATTGTACCTCCGCATTTCGTCACCGTTCTGAAGAGAAGTCAAATCGCCATCCGTACCATCCCTGGAAAACGAATGTAGGGACGTTTCGTGAAACGTCCCTACAAACGTTCGACCCCACGATCGAGCCAAGCTTCATCCGCGCTTACTGCCCTGAGAACTTCTTCTTCCTGTTCCTGATATAATCCACGAACACAAACTCGCCAAGCTTGTTCAGGGAAGAATAATACGCCCTGCCGCGGTTTGCCTTCGTCAGTTCCTCGACGAAGTCGATGAGATACGGGTCTCGTGCGACCATGAAGGTGGTGATGGTGACTTTCTCCCGCCGGCAGGCGACCGCTTCGTCGAGCGTCTTGTTCACGATCTTCGGGTCCAACCCGAAGGAGTTCTTGTAGAGACGCCCGTTCTCTTCGAAGATCGCCGACGGCTTCCCATCGGTCACCATGAACACCTGCTTGTTCGCGTTGGGCCTTCTCCGGAGCAGATTGCGCGCGAGCTGAAGTCCGGCCCGCGTATTGGTGTGATACGGGCCGACGTTCAGGAACGGCAGCTCGTTGATGCTGACAAGTTTGGCGTCGTCGCCGAACGTCACCAGCGCAAGGTAGTCCTTGGGGAAGCGCGTCATGATGAGCTCGGAGAGCGCCAGGCCGACCTGTTTGGCGGGCGTGATACGGTCCTCGCCGTACAGGATCATGCTGTGGCTGATGTCGATCATCAGCACCGTCGCACATGACGTCTGGTACTCGGTCTCGTAGACCTCGAGGTCTTCTTCCTTGAGGTTGAACTCGTCGATGCCGTCACGCTTCAGCGCGTTGGTGATCGTCGAGGTCAGATCGATGTCCGTGGGCTGATCGCCGAAATTGAACTTGCGCGTCTCGCTCAGCCGGTCCACGCCCTTGCCGGTATACGGCGTCTCGTGCGAACCGATCGGCGCGCGTTTCAGCGACGTGAAGATCTCGCGCAGGGCATCCTGCCTGATTCGCTGCACTCCCCGCTGGGTGACCTGCACGCCCAGCTCCGTCTCCTCAATGATCCCCATCTCCTTCAGTTTCTGAAGAAGGTCCTCCATCGAAAGGTTTTCGTCGAACAGGCCGTACTCCTGGGCAAGCTGTTTCAGCCATTCCATCGCCTCTTCGACATCGCCGCTGGTCTGGATCAGCAGATAGCTGAACAGCGACACCATTTGCTGCAGCCGCTGCTCATCCGTCTGCGACGACGGCGTCCACCGTGAATACTGGAATTTCATCGGGATCAGTCTTCCTCGTACATCTTCCCCTGACCGACGAATATACTGCCGACCATGTCCTTGTAGGAGGTGATGTGGTCGACTTCGTCCTTGGCGATCTTCGAGTTCTGGTGCAACCCATCGAGCACGAACTCCATCATCGGCGCAAGCTCCGTCTGATTCTCGGAGCCCGCCATGTGCTTTTTCGTAAGCTCCTTCAGCCCCTTGACGCGGTCCAATTCCTTGAAGTAGTCGTCGCGCGGCATGTCGTCGGACACCTCAACCTTGTTCCCCGACTCGAACCACTGGATGATGCGGCCGTATTCGGGGTCTTCGTTCCCCTGCGACCGCTGTTGGCCGCCTTCGTGCGTGGCGCGGTTTCGTTTCTTCAACGGATCGGGAAAATAATGTTTGAAGGTTTCCCGTACGGCTTTCCCCACGAGCGCTTTGCTCACCTTCACGGCGCCTTCCTGCTCCCCTTCGAAGACGAGTTCCATCTTCCCGGTGAGACCGGGGAGGACATGAGGAAGATCGCACACGCGAGGCACGATCGGGTCCTCGTTCCGCATGATCGCCCTGCGCTCGGCGTTGCTGATCAGGTTCTCCATCGCGGAAATCGTGAGCCGCGCGCTGACGCCGGACTTCTGGTCGACGAATTCGCTCTTCCGCGCCTCGAAGGCGATCTGTTCGATGATCTCCCGGAAGAACGAGGGCACGATCACCGACTTCCCTTCGCGCCGGATCACCGCTTCCTGCTCGGTGATCTGGATGGCATCGTCGAGCGTCTTCGGATAGTGCGTGAGGATCTGTGAGTCGATGCGGTCCTTCAGCGGCGTGATGATGTTGCCGCGGTTGGTATAGTCTTCCGGGTTGGCGGTGAACACGAGCATGACATCGAGCGGGATGCGGATGTTGAATCCCCGGATCTGAATGTCCTTCTCTTCAAGGATATTAAAGAGGCCGACCTGGATCCGGGGCTGCAGATCGGGCAGCTCATTGATGGCGAAGATCCCCCTGTTGCACCGGGGGATGATGCCGAAATGGATCGCTCCCTCATGTGCGTAATGCAGCCGTTGCGACGCCGCCTTGATCGGATCGATATCGCCGATGAGATCGGCGATGGTCACGTCGGGGGTGGCGAGTTTCTCGCCGTAGCGCCGGTTGCGGGGGACCCATTCGATCGGCGTCATATCGCCGCGTTCCTGCACGAGGTCGACCGCAAACTTACTGACAGGCGAGAAGGGGTTGTCGTTCATCTCGCTGCCGCGGACGATCGGTATTTCTTCGTCCAGCAACGACGTGAGCTGCCGGACGATTCTGGTCTTCGCCTGCCCCCGCAAGCCGAGGAGAATAATGTCGTGCCGGGCGAGGATCGCGTTCACGATGGCGGGGATGACCGTCTGCTCGTACCCGATGATGCCCGGGAACAACTTCTCGTTCTTCCGGAGTTTTGCGATCAGGGTGTTCCGCATTTCATCCTTGACCGGGACGACCTTGTACCCCGCCGCTCGAAGATCACCCAACGTCTGTGGTTTGCTCATTGCATCACCATCGTCTTAATCGTGAAAGACCCGTGGCGCAGGTCGGGCACCGCCGTTGAATTGCAATTCCAGGTGGAAATTGGTACCATTACAAGCCGGCATGCATGATACACTATAATAAAACATTAGTCATCCGCTTTAGTTCCGTCGGCGACATTGTCCTCTCTTCACCGTTGATTCGTGAGCTTCGACAACGGGACCCGCAAGCGCAGGTGGATTTCCTGATCAAGGATGCATACGCGGACCTGGTGCGACACAACCCGCACCTCACGAACATTGTGACACCGGGAAGAGACCGCGGGTTGAAACCGCTCCTGAGATTGCGCAAAGAAATCCGACAACGCCGGTATGACACGGTGCTGGACATTCATGGAAGTCTCCGGAGCCGCTTCCTGACGTTCGGTTTGCGCGGGGTGCGGCGGATCAACAAGCGCATCATCGCGCGTGCCGTCCTTGTGCATTTTAAGCGCGACATCTATCCGCTGTTCGGGGGATCGCCGGGGGTCGCCGAGCGGTATCTCGAGACAATGACACCCCCACGCGTCGTCCATGATGATCTTGCGCTCGATCTCTTCGTTCCGACGGCCGCCCAGGAGCGCGCCCGTGCGCTGCTCGATGCGACGGGAATCGGTACTGATGCAGGAACCGTCGGCATCTGTCCCTCGGCGCGGCATTTCACGAAGGTCTGGCCTGAAGACCGTTTCATCTCGGTCGCAGTGTCTCTCGCGCGGCGGTGGCATGCGCCCGTGGCCGTGTTCGGCGGAAGCGACGATCGCGATCGTTGTGGCATGATCACCAGGAAGATCGCGGAGGAATCCCCCGGGACCCGCATCGCCGATTTTTCAGGGACGACCACTCTCCTCGAGACCGCCGCGATCATGGACTTCTGCAGAGTGGTGGTCACCAACGACTCGGGGCTCATGCACGTCGCGGCCGCGAGGAAACGACCGGTTGTCGCAGTCTTCGGCTCCACCGTGCGGCAGCTCGGGTTCTTCCCGGTGGGCACCCAACACAGAGTCGTCGAGAACCTGCACCTGTCCTGCCGGCCATGCTCGCACATCGGACGATCAACATGCCCGCGCAAACATTTCCGTTGCATGCTGGACGTGTCGCCACAGCAGGTTCTCGAATCCGTCTTTGAACTGGTCGGCCGGGATCAACCGCCCGTCTCCGCGTCCTCATCGATCTCCTGACTCTTCATGCGCTCGTTCTGGAAGATCCTCTATACCGCTCTCGTCATCCCCCTGCTCTGGATCATTCTTCACCTCCTGGGTCTCGTGCTCCCAAAAGTGCGCAGAGGCATCGCCGGACGGGTCACGCTCTTCGAGGACCTCGAACGCGGCGTGAACAACCTCAAGCCCGGCCCCCGCGTCTGGTTCCACGCTTCTTCGCTTGGCGAATTTGAGCAGGCAAAACCGATCATCAGCGAACTCAAGCGGCGCCGGCCGGATATGCAGATCGTCGCGAGCTTCTTCTCCCCTTCGGGCTACGACCATTCCCGCAAATATCACCTGGCCGATGTGATTACCTATCTTCCTTTCGACACGCCGGGGAATGCCGGAAAATTCCTCGACCTTGTCCGGCCCACGGTCGCCGTGATGGTCCGCTACGACGTCTGGCCGAACATCATCTGGGAACTGCAATCGCGTTCCATCCCCACGATGGTCGCGAACGCCACGATGCGGGCGACAAGCCCTCGCCTCCTTCCGGTGGTGAGAAACTTTCACCACTACTTGTATGGAACCATCGGCGACATTCTCACGGTTTCCGAGGAAGACGTCAGGTCCTTCCGTGAGTTCGGCCTCAACGGCTCGACATTGGAGGCGATCGGCGATACCCGCTACGACCAGGTGTGCGCCCGAAGCACCGAAGCCCGCAAACGCCATTTGTTGCCGGACAGTGTCGTCCGCGGAAAAAAAGTGATCGTCATCGGCAGCAGCTGGCCGGAGGACGAAGAAGTGGTTGTGCCGGCATTTCTGGAAATCCGGAAACAGCTCCCGAACCTTCTGCTTGTTGTGGTGCCGCACGAACCGACGCTTGAGCATCTCGAAGATCTCGAACGGCGATTCAACGGCACGAACGCGACACTGAGGTTCTCGGCATTGAATGAGTATGCGGGGGAGAAAGTGATCATCGTCGACAGCATCGGCATTCTCCTTGTTCTCTACGCTTCCGCACACATTGCCTATGTTGGAGGAAGCTTCCGTCAGGGAGTTCACAATGTGCTTGAGGCGGCGGTGTACGGCATACCGGTGCTGTTCGGACCGCGCCACAAGAATTCCCAGGAACCGGCAGGCCTGGTGGAAGCGGGCGGGGCGTTCGTGATCAACGATGCGCGCCAGCTTGCGGCTAGTCTGACGAGACTCCTCACAGACGAGGGCGCCCGGAGGAAGGCAGGAGAATGCGCCGCCGGATTCGTGCAACGCAACACCGGCGCGACGGAACGGGTGCTGGAACACATCGAGCCATATCTTACGGGCGGCCACCAGGCATGAGAATCGCGTACCTCGACACCGTCGGCGGGATCGCCGGCAACATGACGCTCGCCGCCTTCGTCAGCGCGGGGGTCTCTTTCGAAGCACTGACTGCGGAGCTGCAGAAACTTTCGCTCCCGGGCTTCCGGCTCGAGCGGACAAGCGTGCGGCGCAGCGCCATTGACGCGGTTCACATCGAGGTGCTGATCACCGACCCTCCCAAGTACCATCGCCATCTGCAGGATATCCTGGCGATCATCGACAAAAGCACGATCACCGACGGCGCGAAGAACCGTGCGCAGAAAGTGTTCCGGCTCATCGCGGAAGCCGAAGCGAAGGTCCACAATACGCCCGTCGATCATGTCCACTTTCACGAAGTCGGGGCACTCGATTCCATTGTCGACATAGTCGGATCGGCGATCTGTCTTGACCTCCTCGGGATCGAAGCCGTGTACTCGTCGCCCCTCCGTCTGGGGAGCGGAGGCCTCATCACGACCCAGCATGGCACCATGCCGACCCCGGCGCCGGCAACCCTGGAGATTCTCAAGGACTATCCCGTCCGGCTCACCTCGGTTCCGCAGGAGTTGACCACCCCCACGGGGGCCGCGATTGTGAAAGCACTTTCACGCGGCGTACTGTCCGAGCAGAACATCCGCATCGAGTCTGTGGGCTACGGCGCCGGGACGCGCGAGATCGCCGAGATCCCCAATTTGCTGCGGGTCGTCATCGGTTCGCTCGACCATCCGACGGTCGAAGACTCCTCGGTGATCGTCGAAACGAACATCGACGACATGAATCCCCAGGTCTACCCTCATCTGATCGATCAACTGTTGAAAAGCGGCGCTCACGACGCGTATCTTATACCGGCGGTCATGAAGAAAGGAAGACCCGGCCTGCTCCTCTCCGTTCTCGCCGATCCGTCGGCGCTCGACAAGATCGTGGAGTGCATCTACCGGGAAACAACAACGATCGGCCTCAGGATTCACCACGTCGACAGGAAGAAATTGGTCCGGGAGCTTCTTGAAGTGAACACCTCGTTCGGCCCGGTGAAGGCGAAGTCGGTCATCCGCGACGGGAAGCGCGTTGTTGCCGCCGAGTACGAGGAATGCAGGCGCCTGGCGGCGGAACGGAACATGCCGCTGCTTTCAGTGATGAAACAACTCGAACGAGAATTGTCCGCCCTCGAAAGGACTTCATGATGAGAACCCTGTCTGCTGCTGCGCTCCTGGTCGCCGGTCTCTGCCTCCTCTCTTCATGTTCCAGGAAGGAACCCATGGAATCGAGATTGTCCCAACTCACGAAACGGTTTGCCCCCACGGTCATCACCGCCGACACCACGGGCCTATCCGCGGGGAACCGTGCGGCGTTGAAGGAATTGATCGCCGCCGCCGGCGTCATGGACTCGCTCTACCTGAGGCAGGTGTGGAGCGGGAACCAGAATCTGCTCGCGAAATTGAACGCCGATACTTCGCCGGCAGGGCAGGAGATGCTCCGCTACTTCCAGATCAACATGGGACCCTGGTCGAAGCTCGACCACGATTCCGCGTTTGTGCCGGGCGTCCCTGCGCGCCCTCTCGGCGCAAATTACTATCCCGAGGATATGAGCAAGGAGGAATTTACGACCTGGGTCGTGGGTCTGGCTCCGGCCGACAAGGAAAAGGCGACGGGGTTCTTCACCACGATCAGGCGAAAGCCGGACCACACGCTCACGATGGTCCCCTACAGCGCCGAGTACAAGGACCTGCTGGATGTCGCGGCCGACCATCTCCGGAAGGCCGCCGCGTTGACAGACAATGGCACGCTGCGTGATTTTCTCATGAAGCGCGCGACGGCGTTCGGCACGGACGACTACTACGAGTCTGATATCGCATGGATGGACCTCGACAGCCCGATCGATGTAACCATCGGTCCTTACGAAACCTACATGGACGGCCTGTTCAATTACAAGGCGGCGTTTGAGGCGTTCATCGGGATCCGCGATGAAGCGGAAACAGCGAAGCTGTCGTCGTTTGCGGCGCATCTTCAGGAAATTGAAAACAGCCTCCCGATCGATCCGAAATACCGGAACCCTCACCTCGGCGCCATGGCGCCGATCCGCGTCATTGACGAAGTGGCGATCGGGGGAGAAGCGAAAAGCGGCGTCCAGACCGCGGCGTTCAATCTCCCGAATGATGAACGGATCGTCCAACAGCGGGGAAGCAAACGGGTGATGCTCCGCAATGTGCAGGAAGCGAAGTTCAACCAGATCCTGAAGCCGATCGCGCAGATTGCGCTGGACTCGATGCAGCGCCCGCTTGTCGCCTTCGACCCGTTTTTCACGCACATCCTGGCGCATGAGCTCATGCACGGTCTGGGCCCGCACAATATCGTCGTGAAGGGCAATGCCACGACGGTACGGCAGGAACTCAAAGAGCTCTATTCGTCATGGGAGGAAGCCAAAGCGGACATCTCCGGGCTCTTCGCACTGCAATATCTGATCGACGCAGGCATTGTGGACAAAGCGATGGAACAGAAGATGTATGTGACGTATCTCGCCGGAATCTTTCGTTCGATCCGTTTCGGCATCACCGAGGCCCACGGGCAGGGGATGGCGCTGCAATTCAACTATCTCCTCGAACACGGCGCAATCGAATACAATCAGGGCAACGGAACGTTCGCGATCGACTTCACCAAGATCGGGCCGGCAACACGCGACCTTACCGGCATCATCATGACGGTCGAGGCCCAGGGAGATTACAACGCGGCGAAGGAGCTCCTGGCGAAATATGCCGTCGTCGGTCCGTCGCTGCAATCGGTGCTGGATAAGCTGGCGGCGATTCCGGTCGACATAGCGCCGGACTTCCCGCTCGCGAAGTGAACGCAGGACACCACAGGTATGGAAGACCTCACCAATAAAATCGTATGCATCACGGGCGCTTCCTCGGGCATCGGCGAGGCATGCGCTACGGAATTCGCGAAGCTCGGCTGTTCACTGATTCTCTCGGCACGGCGCCTCGACCGCGTCGAACGCGTCGCCGACACTTTGCGGCAGACCCGCGGCGTGCGGATTCTGACAGGCAGGCTCGATGTGAGAGACCCTGATGCGGTCGAACGGTTCTTCCGGGACCTTCCCCCGGATTGGAAAGCCATCGACATCCTCGTGAACAACGCCGGTTTGAGCAGGGGCATGGACAAGCTCCACGAGGGGCTGCGTTCCGACTGGGAGGAGATGATCGACACGAACGTCAAGGGCCTCCTGTATGTCTCCCGCGCCGTTGTCCCTGGAATGGTCGAACGGAACCGCGGGCACATCGTTAACATCGGCTCGATTGCCGGGCATCAGGTCTATCCCGGCGGCAACGTCTATTGCGCGAGCAAACACGCCGTGAAGGCGCTGACGGAAGGCCTCAAGATGGACCTCCAGGGAACGGCAGTGCGGGTGTCGAGCATCGACCCGGGATTGGTGGAGACCGAATTCAGCGTGGTCCGGTTCCACGGGGACGAGAAGCGAGCGGCGAAGACGTACGAAAGCATCAAGCCTCTCAAAGGGGCCGACATCGCCGAGATCGCCGTCTTCTGCGCCACCCGCCCTCCTCATGTGAACATCCTGGAAACGATCGTCCTCCCCACGGCACAGGCATCGGTCCATCATGTGCACCGGGCTGAGCACTGAGGAAGCATGACGGCGCCGGATAACGAGCTCTTACGTTTCTCCTACGAACATCTCCTGCGTCAACTCGAGACCGCAACCTTCGAGCTCGGATACTTCATCTTGAGGTTCTACACCGAGAAGGGGAAGCCGGTCAACAAAGTGACCGGAACGATCGAGCCTTTTTATCTGTATCCTTCCGGCGGTACGCTGAGAGACAAGACCTTCAACATCGTGTTCTATGATTCTCGCTTCGATACCAATCGAGGGTTCAAACCCCCGCATGGGCATCCATGAGAGCAGCGTCCCATGACTGATGTGATCAACGAGCCGCGCATCCAGGTCCTCGAGCATGTTCCTCTCGCTCCCTTCACGACCCTTCGCCTGGGCGGAGAGGCGCGGTACTATGTTTCTTGCTCGAGCGACGGGGAAATCATGGACGCCGTCCGGTTCGCCCGGGGGAGAAAACTGCGCGTCGGCATCCTCGGCGGCGGCAGCAATCTGATTGTCCGCGACGAAGGGTTCGACGGCCTCGTTCTCGGTGTTCACACCACCGGTATCATCGAAGAAGGGAACCTCGACGACCGTCTTGTGACCGTCGCCGCCGGTGAGCACTGGGACCGGGTCGTCGAGTACACAGTGGAGCGCGGACTCGGCGGGATGGAATGTCTCTCAGGAATTCCCGGTTCGACTGGCGCCACGCCGATCCAGAATGTCGGCGCCTACGGTCAGGAAGTTTCGGAGTCCATCGTCGAGGTGCGGGCGATCGATCTGGCAACGTTGGAACCACGCACCTTCCGTGCCGCAGAGTGCGGGTTCGGCTACCGGACCAGCAGGTTCAAAGAGGATCAAGCAAAAAAGTTCATCATCACCGCGGTGAAGTTCCGATTGTCCCCGGAGGGGGTGCCAAAAATCGCCTATGCGGAATTGCAGAAAGAGCTCGAGCGGAGCCCGGGAGGCGCTTCCGCTCAACGTGGCGTCGAAGCGTTGCGCAATGTCCGGAAGTCCGTGCTTGCGCTCCGGAAAATGAAATCCATGGTGATCGATCCTGCCGATCCCAACAGCCGGTCCGTCGGATCGTTCTTCACGAACCCGATCGTTTCCGCCGACGTTGCGACAGCGCTGAAGAGCCGGTGGCCTGATCTCCCTGTTTTTCCGGCGGGCAACGACACGAAGCTCTCTGCGGCATGGCTTGTGGAGCATGCGGGGTTCCGAAAGGGCTACGCCGTGAACGGCGCGGCGATCTCGGACAACCACGCTCTCGCACTTGTCAACCGGGGCACCACCACCGGGGATCTTCTTTCACTCGCCGAGAAAATTCGGGATGGCGTGCACAAGCAATTCTCGATCCTCCTGGAACGGGAGCCGGTGATTCTCGAATGATCTCAGCGTGCATTTTCGATTACGGCAACGTCATCTCCAGGGTCGATACGCCGGCGTTCATCGCCGCGGTCAGACCGTATGCCGTGGGTTCGATCACGGGCGAAGAGCGTATCGGACGAACCAAACAGCTGATGATCGCCTACGAATCGGGCAAAATGACGACGGAGGAATTCATCCCTGCATTCCTGGAGCGGGCGGGTATCAGGATGCCGCAGGAGGAATTCGTCCGCCATTGGTCGTCGTTCTTCACACCGATTCCGTTTACGCGCGACCTGATCCGCCAGCTCAAGCCGCTCTACCGGCTCGGGCTGCTCTCAAACACGAACCCGCTCCACTTTGAGCACGTGATTCTGCCGACAGACGTCTATCCGCTGTTCGATGCCGTCACGCTTTCGTATGAAGTGGGCGCGCTGAAGCCCGATCGGTCTCTGTACCTTGATATGCTCCGCAAGCTTCACGTGGAGGCGGAACAGTGCTTATACTTCGATGACTTGAAAGACAATGTCGATGCAGCCGCCTCTCTCGGCATGAAAACGGTGCATTTCCTTTCACCGTCGCAGGTGGCTGAGCAGCTTCGCGCATGGATCCCGCACCTACAGTTTCCCGAATTCACATAAGATCGAGACGCATATGCCAACTCATGTACGCTCATCCACGCAGATCAAGGCAGCCGGGAACAAACCGAAGATCATAGAAGAGTTCTTCGGCCGGGTAAATACCGAGACGGACGCGATCAGCATCGCCCGCATGCAAAGCCCGCCCGGCTGGGTGGAGCCGGGCCAGACGCCGGAGTTCGATGAGTACACGGTCGTCCTCCGCGGCACATTGCAGATCTCTTTTAACGGGGGCAGATTTGATGTGCATGCGGGTCAGGCGGTCGTCTCCCATAAAGGAGAATGGGTGCAATACTCATCTCCGTATGAAGAGGGTGCGGAATACATCGCGGTCTGCCTTCCGGCGTTCGATCCAGAAGTGGTACATCGGGACGAAGCATAGAAACCGGCAGAGAGTAGGACGTAGGAAGGTGGGAGAAGGAAGAAAGTTGGTAGGCAGTAAGCAGTATGGGGTAAGCAGAAAAATGGAGAAAGCAAGGTTCCACCACTGAAGGTAGTCATGCAGACGCATCGGTTTCGACGTGCTGTTGCTCCGGCGATTCTCCTTCTCTTCCTCGCAACGACGGCGAAGACGCAGTCGGTCGGATTTCGAGACAGTGTCATTGATCTCTCGACAGTGTACGGTCGGTTCACGGGGGCGTTTGTCGGATTCGATACCAGATCCGGAATTACTTACCGGTCGAATCCCGCCTTGTGCGCAACACGACTCTCTCCTGCCTCAACGTTCAAAATCCCGAATTCTCTCATCGGCCTGGAAACGGGCGTCATCCCCGATGAGCACTTCGTCATCCCCTGGGACGGGGTTCGGCGATGGTCCGGGGACTGGAACAGAAACCACGACCTTGCTTCAGCGATCAAGTACTCGGTGGTTTGGTACTATCAGGAACTTGCCCGCCGCGTCGGGGCTGTCCGCATGAAGCATTGGATCGATACGCTCGGCTACGGCAACGGCGACATCTCAGGTGGGATCGACAGGTTCTGGCTGGGAAGCTCTCTCCTGATTTCTCCGAACGAGCAGGTCATCTTCCTCAATCGTCTCCGGATGAATGCCGTTCCCTTCTCGGCTCGATCGATCGAGATCGTCAAGAGAATCATTCCGCAAGATTCCGGAAACGGCTGGGTCCTGCACGGGAAGACCGGGATGGCTGACTTTGACTCGACAAAAGCGGTGGGATGGTATGTCGGGTGGGTGGATCATGCAGAGGGGAGCTTCGTGTTCGCGAATTGTCTTGTTACCAGGGATGCGCAGCGTGACGAAGAGGAGATCTTCGCGATAAGGAAAAGGATCTCCATGGAAATCCTGCAACTACTCAAGGTGATACACTAGCTGCCTACCCCTTCTCCGTCCTTTTCTTCGTTCTCTTCGTCGGTGTTGCTTGTAGTGGATCTTCCGGCCACGGATGTTTTGGGTAGCGGCCTCGCATCTGCTTCCGCACTTCAGGATAGGCGTTCTTCCAGAAGCTCTGCAGATCTTGTGTGACTGCCAGCGGCCGTCCCGCGGGGGAAAGAAGGTGGATCACCAACGGGACATGGTTGCCGACTGTAGGAGTCGACGTTTGGCCAAACATCTCCTGCAGCTTGACAGCGAGCACGGGCTGGGTCTGCGTGTCGTAATCGATGCGCGCGAGAGTGCCGGTGGGAATGGCAATCCGCTCGGGAGCAAGGCGGTCGAGTTCGCGGAGCTGCTGATGCGAGAACCGCGAGCGAAGGATTTTGGGGAGATCAATCCGGCGAAGGTGTGAGAGCTTCGAGACACCGCCGAGGAATGGGCCCAGCCATTGCTCAAGAGAGGCCAACAGTGAATCCTCGTCCAAACGCGGCCACTCGTCCGAAACCATTCCGTGAGTTCTTAACCACTCGCTCCTTTTCTCAAGCGACAGCGCTTCCCCCGACCAGGGAAGAACGCTCAAACCCCGGGCGCGAACAGCATTGAGTATCGCCTCGCGGGCGTCGTCTCCGGAAGCCGCGGACCGTTTTTCCTCGAGGACGAGCTCGCCAAGCATGAGCCGTCGACGGACAAGCGCTGACTCCGAGGCCTCATCCCAGAACGGTTCTTCCTTCCATACATACCGGTCCTGATAAGCATCATCAAGCTTTTTCCGATCCAGCGGGGCCGCCAGAAGAATTCTGGCAGACGTTCCTATCCCGTCAACCTCGGCGACGGCAAGGAACTCCTCGTGAGAAAGATTGCTCCGCGGCGGGAGTGTTGCGGCTGTACCGTTCGAGAGAAGGAATCCCGCGCCTGATTCTTTTCGACGTGCAATCCTGTCGGGATATGCAAGCGCGACGAACATTCCCACATCGGCAGCGGCCTTTTTCTCTTCGCGGCGTCCCACCATCTGCAGAAGTCGCTCACTCTCGGCATTGATTCTCGACGCTATCCCTCGATCTACTTCCCTTCCGGCATTCACCGCTTCCCACCGGACGGTGAGATCGACATCCCGATCGGTCTGTCCGCGCAATACGTCTCTTTCAGAAAGTATCGCGCCGAGGCGGCATGCCTGAAGCGGACTTCCGAGCTCCGCCCCCTTGAGGATCATGTGTGCGATACGCGGATGAACGCCGAGACGTGCGATCGATTTCCCGTGCGGGGTAAGCGCGCCTTGACCGTCGAGTGCGCCGAGCCCCGTGAGGACCGATCTCGCCCGGGCGATGTGTCCTGCGGGTGGACGGTCGAGGAACCGAAGATGCTCGCCGAAGGGATCGCCCCAGAGTGCAAGATCCAGCGCCAGCGGCATGAGGTCGGTCGAGAGAATCTCCGGCATGGTATATCGGGGAAATGACGCTTCCTGCGTCTCGCTCCACATTCGGTAGCACACGCCGGGAGCCTGCCGGCCTGCACGTCCTCTTCGTTGATCAGCCGAAGCGATCGATTCAGGAACGGTGACCAGACCTGCCATCCCCCGCCGTGCGTCAAACCTGGGAAGACGCGAAAACCCGGAGTCGACCACAACGCGCACACCATCGATCGTCAGACTTGTCTCGGCGATACTTGTCGACAGGATGATCTTTCGTGTTCCTTCCCTGGAGGGGTCCAACGCTTCCTGTTGCTGTCGTGGATCCGCATCACCGAAAAGGAGACGAACATGAACACCCGGCCCGAGGTCACTTCCGGCGAGTCTCTCCGCAACGCGTCTGATTTCGCGCTGACCGGGCAGAAAGACCAGAAGATCGCCTGAGGTCTCATGCAACGCCCTGGCGATCGCGGCACTGATCGCCGGTTCGATCGGTCCCTCTGCCGACGACTTCTCATACCGCGTTTCGACGGGATAGGCCGTCCCTGCGCTCTGGACAACCTCCGCCCCTCCAAGAAGATCCGCGACCGCAACGTGATCGAGGGTGGCCGACATGATGAGGATGCGGAGATCGGGTCGGAGGTGTTCCTGGACATCGAGGGCGAACGCGAGTCCAAGATCGGCGTGGATGCTCCGTTCGTGGAACTCATCGAAAATGACAAGCGCGACCCCGGGAAGCTCCGGCTGATCGTGAAGCATCCTCGTGAGGACGCCTTCGGTGACAACTTCGATCCGCGTGGATTTGCCGACCTTGCTTTCACCTCGAATGCGATAACCGACGGTCTGTCCCGGACGTTCATGAAGGAGTCCTGCCATATACTCCGCTGCGCGCCGGGTCGCGAGCCTGCGCGGTTCCAACATGAGAATCTTCCCGCCGTTCAACCACGATTGATCAAGGAGCGCAAGCGGAACCCGTGTTGTCTTCCCGGCGCCGGGCGCGGCGGAAATCACCGCTGATCGCTTCGCGGAAAGCACAGTGCAAAGCCGGGGGAGAATATCATCGACGGGCAGCATTCTGGTCATGGAAAAAGATACGGAATTCCTGCATTGTCTTTCGGGCCCGAATGCCGTACTATTTTCGCATGCCCGATCTCGTACTCTCGCTCGACGATTATTCCTTCCAGGTTGTTATCGAGGGTGACGGTCTGCCGGTTGTCTTCGTACACGGAAGCGTCGCCGATCTCTCGACATTCAGCGGCATCTCCAACAGACTGAGCGGCGCCTTCCGATGCATTTCGTACAGCAGACGATTTCACCCTCCGAATGCGCCGCCGGAACCCGGGGAGATCTATGACACTGCCCGACACGCCGACGACCTCCTCGAAATTGCGACAAGGTTGAGTCACGGCCCGGTCGCTGTGGTCGGATCTTCGTTCGGAGGTTATGTGGCGTTGATCGCGGCGATGCGCGCTCCGGAACGATTCCGGGCTCTCGTTCTGTGCGAACCGCCGATGATCCCTCTCTTGCTTCATCATCCGACAGGAAAGGCCTTGCATGACCAATTCCTCCATGAGGTGATCGAGCCGGCTCGTTCATTGTTCCGACAGGGGATGGATCTCGAAGGCTTGAAGACATTTGTGGAAGGTGTACGAGGTCAGCCGGGGTGGTTCGATCGGCTCTTCCCTCCGTTGAGAAGAGACCTTCTGCGATTTGGGCCGGAGCTGCGCGCGGAGTTCCTCACCGGGGACACGACGTATATGCCGGAGATCTCGCCGGATGCATTGCGGGACCTCCGCGTTCCTACGCTCCTCCTCGGCGGTGCGCTAAGCAAGCCCATGTTCGGTGCGATCCTTGATGTCCTCGAGTCATCGATCACGAATGCGAAACGGACAACGTTACGCCATGCTGGACATCTCGTGCACCTGCAAAACCCTGCCGCGTTCGAATCGACACTCAGGGACTTTTTGCGACGGTACTGATTGAAACTCTGAACATCAAGAAGGAGGAAGAGTCCGTCACGCGCCGCGAGGGGGAGAATGCCGGTCAGGATGGTCGGATGTCTGAAGGCGTTTTGTGAGGTGAGACTCGGAGACTGTCAGGAAACGGGGATGAGCCGGCATGGGATTGCCGCATTGCTTGCAGGAGTGTCCAATCGAATTGAGGCGGTGGCAAAACGAACACTCCCACATTTCCACAAAGGAAACAGCACGTGAACCAGAGTCGTTTCGTCGGCGCCGGGCGGTAAAACCTCGATACAGTTTATGGGCGAAGCCGGTGCTGAATGCCAGAGCCAGGACGATGATGAAGCATCCCGAGACAACTTCTTCCCAAATCATTGCACGCTCCGGGTCAAATATCTGCCATCGCTCAATCCAATCCCCTCACTGAATTTAACCCAAATCTTTCGCAGTTCGTTCCTTCACGACCCGCGCCCCTCTCCTATTCACCCCAAAAATCATCGAACCAGCGGTGGACCTCCGTCGTGAGGAAAAACAACTGCAGGATCCCGGTTGCAAGCGCGGTCAGCGCCACAATGGGGGTTCCCCGCGTCGGCCCCACCACCGTCGCCAGGACCACCGATGCTCCGACAAGCGCCACGGGAGTGACGAGGCAGTGAAGCAGATAGGTCCATGGCCTGCGCACGAAAATTCCTGTTCCAGCCAGAACAAGGAGCGTGAGCGGGGCGAGAACCCCCCACACCAGCGAAACGGGTTCTGCCACAAAACCCATGAAAAGAAAGATGAGGATGACCAGCGCGAATCCGCCCATCGACAGCTCGACCACCCCGAGGGCCACCAGCGCGGCTTTTGTGGGGGATGAGACCGGAAGATGATGAGACGGACTCCGCACGCCCGTTTTCATTGAATGACCGATGGCTTGATCCGCTGGATATAAGGGAGCATCGAGAGCTTCCTCAGCACCGTACCCGCACCAGGCTGGTTGGTGCTTCCAATATACAATATACGACCGGAACCACAGTTCGTTCCAGACTGACCGACATTTATGCGGGCCGTGGTATCAATCCCCAGAACCTGCCGCTGCAGCGAGTCGATTTCAGGAACGCAATATTCGTATCGGAAGGAAGGGCTCGCTGATGCATTCTGAAGCAAGGGGCAGAGGTCAAATTGAATTTTCTGATCTGACCGGGAATCGAAGAGGTGAACGAGCAGGACATGGGAAAGCGGCGGCGAGGGAATTCCATAGCGGTGGAAATATGCCGCCCGCAGCGAAGAGGTCGCCGAAAATGAACCTGCCACCGCGATGATCGCCAGGCCGAACGACCAGAGGAAAGCCCGGACGAAGGCGGAAACCAGGCTGCGCCGACGATTTGCATATCGGACGCCGATCAGCACACCCAGAATAACTGCAACCACCGCCCATCCGGGGAGTGCGCGGGTTGCCATCCAATACCCGAACCCGGCGTTGGCGTAATTGTAGAACTCCGCAACACGGACTTCCAGGAAAAGAAAGGGGAGGCCGACAGCAAGGACCACGGCCGCAGCACCCACACCGAAAACGGCCGATGATGCGAGTCTGACTGGAGAAGGAGGGCTGGACAAGATGTTCGACAAAATCGTCCCGGTTGTTGCGAGTGCGTGACCATCACCCCTGATTAGAACCTTCAGGAACGACTCCCGGGTTCCTGTCCCCGGGTGATTTCGCACCGGGACCCTACGATAAATCCCCGCGATCCATGACGAATCGCGGCTTTAGTACGATCCCGTTCTCCGCAATTCGCTCTTCGCACTCCTTGAAACGTACGACAACCATTGAGGAAAACGCTGGTGATTCCCATGCACCACATCATGGAACGCACGCTGGATTGCCCGGGTGATTTCTCCCGTCCGTCCTTTGCCAATGACGCGGAAATCGATTTCCCTGAGCCCGATGCATTCCGAGGCGGTCCCGGAGACAAACACTTCATCGGCGTCATAGAGCATGTCGCGCGAGAGTGGGGCTTCCTGCATACGGATGCCCAGATCTTCCGCGAGGGCGATCACCGTGCTTCGGGTGATTCCTTGCAGAACCGGCGCCACGGGCGGCGTGACGATCTTCCCGCCCTTCACCAGAAAGATGTTTTCTCCCGTGCACTCTGCAACATAACCCTGCGCATCAAGCAAGATTGCCTCATCGAAGCCGAGACGCACGGATTCGGTCTTCGCGAGGAAGCTGTTCGCATAGTTCCCGGTGATCTTCGCCTTGGTCATCATGATATTCGGATGATGACGGGTGAATGACGAGATGTTTGCGCGAATTCCCCCATCGAGGGCCTCGGCGCCGAGGTAGTTCTTCCATTCCCAAACCGCTATCCCGACCGAAGGGCTCCCCGCGTCCACGTTGAGATTCCATCCTCCGCCACTCAGATAAATCAGGGGACGCACGTAGCATTCATCGAACGGATTTGCCGCAACCGTTTCCTTCGCCGCATCGCACAGTTGGTCGGCCGAAAACGGAAGTTCACGGAAGCCGAAGATCCTGGCGGAGGCGACGAGCCTCTCCATGTGGTCCTGCAGTCGGAAAATTGCCGGACCGTCCTCAGTCGCGTAGCTTCGAATCCCTTCGAAGACTCCGGCTCCATAGTGCAGGGCCGGGGTGAGAAAGTGCACGGTGGCCTTTTCGAAATCCACCAGCTCGCCATTCATCCACACAAATTGCGATTGCATGCTCATGACTGACCCCTCTTAATCGTTCCGCACTCTTTTGACAATCTCCTCCGTCATAGCTTTTGTGCCGAGGGCGCCACCCAGGTCCACCGTTCTGCACCCATCGCTCACCGCGGAATCAACGGCGTGTTCAATCGCCTGCGCTTCCTCTTCCAGCCGCAGTGAGTACCGCAGCAGGAGCGCCGCACTGAGAATCGTGCCGACCGGATTGGCAATCCCCTTCCCCGCGATGTCGGGTGCGGAACCATGGATCGGCTCGTACACTCCCGGCCCGTCCGACCCGAGCGAGGCGGACGGCAACATCCCCATGGACCCGACGAGCACGGAGGCTTCGTCGGTCAGGATGTCGCCGAACATGTTCTCGGTGACCACGACGTCGAACTGGGACGGTGAAGTCACAAGGCGCATCGAGGCGGTATCGACCAGCATGTTGTCGAGTTGCACGCCGGTGTGGGCCTTTGCTACCTCGGCGGTGACGAGACGCCACAGGCGGGATGATTCGAGCACGTTGGCTTTATCGACCGACGTTACCTTCTTTTTCCTGCCTTGCGCCAGCTGGAATGCGAGCCCCACCACCCGTGCGATTTCAAAATCGGCATACTCGAGCGTATCGACCGCTTTCCTGACTCCGTCGGTTACCGTCCTCCCTCGCGGAGTGCCAAAATACAAACCCCCGGTCAACTCACGGACGACAATGAGATCGACGCCCTTCACGCGATCGACCTTGAGCGGCGAGGCATCGATCAGTGAAGGATGCGGTCGGACCGGACGGAGATTAGCAAAGAGCCCGAGTCCCTTACGAAGACCCAGGAGTCCCTGTTCAGGGCGTACCGCTGCATTCGGGTCGTCCCATTTCGGCCCTCCCACGGCGCCGAGAAGAACAGCGTCAGAGTTCCGGCATGCTTCGAGCGTTTCCTTCGACAAGGCGGTCCCCCGCCGGTCGATCGAAATCCCTCCGATCAATTCCGTCGAGAACCGGAAGGTGTGGCCAAACCGTTTTGCGACCTGTTGAAGGACGTTCACTGCGGCGTCGGTGACTTCGGGCCCGATGCCGTCTCCGGGAAGCACCATCATCGAAGCGTTCATGACGCCACCGTCAGGCCGTATTCGAAACTGTCGGCCAGCGCATGCCAGCTCGCTTCAATGATGTTCACGCTTGCTCCGACGGTGCTCCAACGTTTTGTGCCGTTCTGCGTATCGATCAGCACGCGGGTCGTGGCTGCGGTGCCGTTGTTCCCATCGAGGATGCGCACTTTGTAGTCCGCAAGATGAAACGCGTTGATCGACGGATAAATAGGCACGAGAGCTTTTCGCAGTGCTGAGTCGAGAGCGTTCACCGGACCGAGCCCGTCGGCGACCGTGTGGATGACCTCGTCGCCAACCTTGACCTTCACCGTCGCGGCGGCGGAGACACCCAGGCCGCGCCGGTGCTCGACGCTGACCGTCAGATCGACAAGGGAGAACGGCGGCGTATAGTGCGGCTGCTGGCGTTTCATCATCATGGCCACGGAGGCCTCGGCCGCTTCGAAGGAGAACCCCTTCGACTCGAGGACTTTGATTTCGCCGAGAAGATCGCCGACATCCGCCCCTTCCGCTACCGTAATCCCGTACTGTTCCGCCTTGCTGAGCAGATTACCCTTCCCGGAGAGCTCGGAGACGACGACGCGCATCTCGTTGCCGACATCCTCCGGTTTGATATGTTGATAGGAGTCGACGCACCGGCGGATCGCGGCAACGTGGATCCCTCCTTTGTGGGCAAATGCGGATTTCCCGACAAACGGCAGGTGGTCATCGGCTGCGAGGTTCGCGATCTCAGAGACGTAGTGTGAAATTTCCGTGAGGTGCTGGAGCTTCCCCTCCGGAAGACAGCGCACGCCCATTTTCAATTCCAGGTCCGCGATGACGGAAACGAGATTCGCATTGCCGCATCGTTCGCCGTAGCCGTTGATGGTCCCCTGGACCTGGATGCATCCTTCGCGCACGGCGGTCAGCGAATTGGACACCGCGCATTCACCGTCATTGTGCACGTGGATTCCCAGCGGTGTTCGAATCTCTTTCTTCACCGCCCGGACCACCTGCGCAAGGTCCCACGGCATCGTTCCTCCGTTGGTGTCGCAGAGGACGACGACTTCTGCTCCTCCGCGCTCCGCCGCTTTCAGCGTGGCGACCGCGTATGCCGCATCAAGCACGTACCCGTCGAAGAAATGCTCAGCGTCATAGAACACTCTGCGGCCGTTCTTCACGAGATACGCAACACTTTCCTCGATGATCCTGAGGTTTTCCTCCGGGGTCGTGCGCAGAACTTCCTTCACATGAAGCATCGACGACTTTCCCACGATCGCGCACACGCGCGTTTCCGACTCGAGGAGAGCGTGGATGTTCGGATCGTCCACCGGCGTACCTCCGACGCGGCAGGTGGAACCAAAGGACGTCACGACGGCATGCTTCAACGGGATGGTCCGGATCCGCTGAAAGAATTCCGCATCTTTGGGATTGGAGCCAGGCCAACCGCCTTCGATGTAGGCGATGCCGAACTCGTCCAGTTTTTTCGCAATCGCCACCTTGTCGTCGCACGATAGCGATATCCCTTCCCGCTGTGTCCCGTCGCGGAGCGTCGTGTCATAGATTTCGATGTTCATGTCGCACCTCCGGCATACCCCCTGTGTTCCTCAAACGCCCGGATCTGCGGTTCGAACCGCAGGATGTACCCGAGCTCATCCACGCCGTTCAAGAGGCAGGTCCGCGCGAACGGATCGATGGCGAACGTGCCGTGCGGCCCCCCGTCCGCGTTGAACGACTGTGCCTGGAGATCGATCGTCATCGTCGAGCCCGCCGATCGCTTGAAGTGTTCGACCAGGCGCTGATGCATCGGAACGTCGACCGTGATCGGGAGGAGCCCGTTTTTCAGCGCGTTGTTCTTGAAGATGTCTGCAAACGAGGTGCTGATGACGGCGCGGAATCCGAAGGCGGTCAGCGCCCACGGCGCATGTTCACGCGAGGAACCACAACCGAAATTGTCGCCGGCCAGCAGGATCGATGCGCCTTTCGCCGCCGGGGTATTCAACGCAAAGTCCTTCTTCGGTGTGCCGTCGCTTTCATAACGCCAATCGGCAAACAGATGATCACCCATGCCGGACTTGTCCGTCGCCTTGAGGAAGCGCGCGGGAATGATCTGGTCCGTGTCGATGTCATTCACCAGCAGAAGGAGAACGCGGGACGTGAGTGTTGTGAATTGAGCCATGCTTGACAGTGCCTTCCTTCCGGAATGGTTATGAAAGCAACGTACGGACGTCGGTAATTTTCCCGGTCACCGCGGCAGCGGCAGCCGTGAGGGGGGATGCGAGGAATGTGCGCCCGCCTTTGCCCTGGCGTCCTTCGAAGTTGCGGTTGCTGGTGCTGACCGCATACTCACCCGGCGACAGCTGATCGCCGTTCATGGCGATGCACATCGAGCAACCCGCCTCGCGCCATTCCGCGCCGGCATTCCTGAAAATCTTATCGAGCCCTTCCGCCTCCGCCTGCCGCTTGACTTCTTGCGAACCGGGGACGACCAGGACGCGGACTTTCGGAGCGACCTTACGATCGCGGAACACCGAGGCTGCTGAGCGGAGGTCCGAGAGCCGGGAATTTGTACAGCTTCCGATGAAGACCACGTCCACCGGCTTGCCGAGCAGTGGTTGACCGGGCTGGATCCCCATGTACGTGAGCGACTTCTCCAGGGCCGAGCGTTGCGACGCCTCCGAGAGCGATTGCGGCTCGGGGACGCGTCCGGAAATCGGCATTCCCATCCCGGGATTAGTGCCGAAGGTGATCATGGGAGTCAGAGCGTTTGCATCGAGCGCCACGGATCTGTCGAACGGTGCCCCCTCGTCGCTCGGGAGTTTTTTCCATTCCGACACCGCTGCGTCCCAGGCAACGGCTTTCGGGGCGAACTCGCGCCCGGCGAGGTACTGGAACGTGGTGTCATCCGGCGCCACCATCCCAGCCCGCGCACCTCCTTCGATGGACATGTTGCAGACAGTCATCCGCTCTTCCATCGACATCTGGCGGACCGCCGAGCCTGCGTATTCGATGACGTGGCCGGTCGCCCCGCCGACGCCGATCCGCGCAAGCAGCGCAAGGATGACATCCTTCGCCGTCACGCCGCGGCCGAGAGTTCCGTCGATGCGCACCTCGAGCGTTTTCGGCTCGCGCTGCAGCAGGCACTGCGTTGCAAGCACGTGCTCCACTTCACTTGTGCCGATCCCGAAGGCCAGCGCCCCGAACGCTCCGTGCGTCGATGTATGACTGTCACCGCACACGATCGTCATCCCCGGCTGCGTCAGTCCAAGATCCGGCCCGATCACGTGCACGATGCCGCGCTGTGGGCTCCGCATGTCGTAGAGCCGGATCCCCGCCCAGGCCGCATTCGACGCCATCTGGTGGATCTGTTTGATCGCCAGCTCATCCGTCATCGGGACGGACAGCGGCGTCGTCGGGATGCTGTGATCCATCGTCGCAACGGTCCTGGCGGGACGGCGGACGCGAATGCCGCGATCCCGCAATCCGGTGAATGCCTGCGGCGACGTCACCTCATGGAGGAGGTGAAGGTCGATATAGAGAATTGCCGGGGCGCCTTCCTCCTGCGCCACAACATGGGCATCCCAGATCTTCTTGAACAGCGTACGGGGTTGCGTCTGTGTCATACCGTCACCGCTACATGTTTGCTCATCTGTCCTTCCTTGTCCTCTCTTTTGCGTTTGCTTGCCGACACGGCTCTGTTCAGCGCTTCGAGGTACGCTTTGACGCTTCCCGTGATCACATCGGTGCTCGCTGCGCGGCCGTTGAATTGCACGCCGTCGAACGCCACCCGCACGAACGCCTCACCCATGGCGTCATGTCCCGCACTGACCGAGGTCACCGAATACTCGGTGAGCGTCCCGATGAGGCCGGTGACCCGTTCGATCGCTTTGTACGCAGCATCCACAGGTCCGTCCCCCGTCGCCGAATCGATAAACTGGAGATCGCCTCTCCGCAGCTCCACGGTCGCGGTCGGCCGGATCGCCGTCCCGCTGCTGACGTGGACGGAGGCGAGATGGTAATCGTCAGCCGTGTCGCGCGTCTCGTCCTCCACGATGGCAACCAGCTCTTCGTCGAAGACTTCTTTCTTCTTGTCGGCGATCGAGCAGAACTCGCGGTAGGTCCGTTCCAGCGCATCCGGCGTGAGCATGTACCCGAGCTCCTTGTAGCGTTCCTTCAGGGCATGCCGGCCGGAATGCTTCCCGAGAACGAGCGTGTTCTGCTTGAGGCCCACGGACTGCGGGGTCATGATTTCGTACGTCATGGCGCTCTTCAGCATGCCGTCCTGGTGAATGCCCGCTTCGTGGGCGAAGGCATTTGCTCCGACGACCGCCTTGTTGCGCTGGACCATCATCCCCGTGAGGGTCGTAAGTAATTTGCTCGACTTGTAGATCTCCTCGAATTGGATCTGCGTGTCGAACCCGAGAAGGTCTTTTCGAGTCCTGAGCGCGACGACGAATTCCTCGAGCGCCGCGTTTCCCGCCCGCTCGCCAATCCCATTGATCGTGCACTCCACCTGGCGCACGCCGTTCTGGACGGCGGCCAGCGAGTTCGCGACGGCAAGGCCGAGATCATTGTGGCAGTGTGCGCTCAGTGTAA
Organism: Bacteroidota bacterium; assembly: GCA_035506295.1. GTDB lineage: Bacteria > Bacteroidota > Ignavibacteria > UBA10030 > UBA6906 > DATJPR01. The sequence goes on from DATJPR010000141.1 coordinate 45,407, forward strand.
CGTTGCCGATTCCTGGGACCCGTTCGCGGATCTTCCGGAACATCGCACCGTACTCTTCAGGAACGGCATAGCCGACGGTATCGGGCAGGTTGATAACCGTCGCTCCGGCTTCGATGGCGGCGGCGACGATTTCACAGAGGAAGGTGAGATCGCTCCGCGACGCATCTTCACAGGAGAACTCGACGTCGTCGCACAGCGATTTTGCATGGCTGACTGATTTCACCGCGTCGTCCAGCACCTGCGCGGCGGTTTTGTTGAGCTTGTGCTTCATGTGGATCGCGGAAGTGGCGATGAACGCATGGAGCCGCGGGTGCTTGGCCCGGGCAATCGCCTCCCAGGCCCGATCGATGTCGCCCTTCACACAGCGACAGAGGGCTGCGATGGTCACCCCCTTGACGGATGTGGCAATCTTCTGCACCGCTTCGAAATCGCCCTGCGAGGTAATCGGGAAACCTGCCTCGATCACGTCAACCCGGAGCTGTTCGAGCTGGCGCGCCATGCGGAGTTTTTCGTCGACGTTCATGCTGCACCCGGGCGATTGCTCCCCGTCGCGCAGTGTCGTGTCAAAAATCACGATGCGTTCGTTTTTCATGAGAGTTCCTTTCGTTCGCCGTTCAGCGCGTGTCGTGGGTGTCAACCGCGTACCGGAACCGGGTTGGGGGCTTTTCCCTTCTGGAGCGTCACAAGACTCTCGCTCCCCCGCGGCGCCGGTTTGTCGGACGATTCAACGTCCGGGTTGTCGATCATCTCGTTGACGGTCATACCGGCCGGAATCATCGGATAGACGTTGTCTTCCTGTTCAACGACAAATTCCACGAAGACCGGACCGTCCTTGTGCTGCATCGCCGTGGCAATTGCCTCGCTGACCTGGCCGCTACGGGTCACGCGGAACGCCCGGCATCCATGCGCTTCCGCCAGCTTGACGAAATCCGGGCTCGAAATTTCCACGTGCGAGTACCGTCGGCGCCAGAAGAGCTCCTGCCATTGCCGCACCATGCCGAGAAACCCATTGTTGATCACAAAGATCTTCAGGGGCAATTTGTGCTCGACGATGGTCGTCATCTCCTGGGCGTTCATCTGGAAGCCGCCGTCGCCGCTGATCGAGACAACCGGCAGATCGCGCCTCCCGAACGCCACGCCCATGGCGGCCGGCAGCGAGAAGCCCATGGTCCCGAGTCCGCCCGAAGTGATGTGCGTGCGCGGGTGCATGAAGTTGAAGAACTGCGCCGTCCACATTTGATGCTGCCCGACATCCGTCACCACGACGGCATTACCGCCCGTGACCTCTCCGAGTTTCTGGATCACCATCTGTGCCTTGATCTTCTCGCTCGACCGATAACGCAGCGGATGTTCGGATTTCCACTGGTCGATCGTCGCCAGCCAGTCGGCGGTATCCAGACGGCGCACCAGGGAGGTAAGTTTGGGGAGGACGCGTTTGACATCGCCGACGATCGGGACGTCGACGGCGACGTTCTTGCTGATGGCGGAGGGATCGATATCGATATGGATGATCTTCGCTTCCGGGGCGAAGTGATCGACGTTCCCCGTCACCCTGTCGTCGAAGCGGGCGCCGACGGCCACGAGGACGTCACAGTAGTTGACAGCCATGTTCGAATACCACGTGCCGTGCATTCCGAGCATCCCCATGGAAAGGCGGTCACGCTCGGGGAATGCGCCCAGGCCGTGAAGGGTTGTGGTGACCGGCGCCTGCAATTTTGCCGCGAGCGCACGGAGCTCTTCCGAGGCGGCTGAGAGAATGACGCCTCCTCCGACATACAGCACCGGCCTCTTGGAAGTGGACAGCAGCTCGGCAGCCCTCTGGATTTGCTGCTCGTGCCCCTCGACCACCGGCTTGTATGTCCTCAGTTCGATAGACTCGGGATACTCGAAGGAGGTCTTGTGTGCCATGACATCCTTCGGGAGGTCGACGAGCACAGGACCCGGACGCCCGTGTGTCGCGATGTAGAAGGCCTCCTTGACGATCCGCGACAGCTCGCGTACATCCCGGACCAGATAGGAGTGCTTCGTGATGGGTCGCGTGATGCCGACGATGTCGGCTTCCTGGAAGGCGTCGTTCCCGATCAGTCGCAGCGCAACCTGGCCGGTGAACACGACAATCGGTATGGAATCCATGTACGCGTCCGCGATGCCGGTGACGGTGTTGGTCCCGCCGGGTCCGGAAGTGGCGAGGACAACGCCGGGCTTTCCCGTGGCTTTCGCATATCCTTCCGCCGCGTGGGTCGCGCCCTGTTCATGACGCGTGAGAACATGCTTGATGTCGGAGATATCGTGGAGAACGTCGTAGATCCCGATCGTCGCCCCGCCGGGATAGCCGAAGACGACTTCGACATTTTCCTCGATGAGGCTTCGCACAAAGATCTCGGCTCCCGTCATCACACGACCGTGGTGGTTGTCATCGCGGTGCGCGCGGTTTGCTTCCGTCTGTCCAGGCGTCATGGACTGTCCCTTAGTAATGTGAGTGAAACCTTACAACAACACACACACTCCTGCGCCTGCCAGAGACTGACCGGTTGCCCTTGGGATTGCTTGGTGTGAAGTTCGGGGGTTGGTTAGCCTCTGGCGCTTCTTCAGCTAATAACTAGTACTAGCCCGAGAAGAATCGAGAGGCTAAGGAGGAGAATAATCGAGGAAATGCTAACAGGAGAAGCGAGCAGGGAACGCCCGGTCACCGTGGAATTCTCCACGGGAATAGAGGAATGGGCGCTATGGGATTCGTTTCTCATGATTGCAGCGAAAAACATCGCTACTTCACTATAGGAATTGGCGTCGAACTTGTCAAGGGAAAAATGAAAATGAACGAAAATAAATCCCCCTTCTTCCTACGTCCCTCTTCCTACTTCTTACTCTTGGCCCAATCTTGCTGAAACGAGTACATTATGAGGTCCTCTCTCTGCCGCCACCCGGCCCTTTCCCAGAAGACCCGACCTGCTTCGTTGTCGGATTGGACAAAGACATGCGAGCGTTCGATGCCTATCTTCTCCAGAGCCGCGAGACTCCGGTCCACAAGTGCCTGGCCGATCCCGAGGCGTCGATGTCCCGCGTCCACCGCCAGATGGTGGAGGTACCCTCTTCTGCCGTCATGCCCTCCGAGAATCGCACCGACAATCCGCTCTTCGCTCATTGCGACAAAGCTCATTCCTGGATTATGATCGAGGTATCGACTGATCTCTTCCGGCGAATCGGCGACACCGATCGAGACACCCTCGCTGCGCTTCCACAGCTCGATGACGGATGAAATGTGCGACGGCTCGAAGGGAAGGAGCTGAACCATGGAGAGAGAGACTTTGAGACTGCGAGATTGGGGGACGGGGCGCGGACCGCTCCGTCTTTCTGCTTCAGCTTTCTGCTTTTGCTTTCTGCCTGCTGCTTACTTTCTACTCATTGACGTTCCCCCGAGTGGACGCTGCTGGGTTCGAACCAGCGACCTCCTGCTTGTAAGGCAGGCGCTCTGGACCAGCTGAGCTAAGCGTCCAAGTGGCCACGGCCAAAGTCTACGGAGAACTGTTTTCAAGTGCAATGAGAAGTGCACACGGTCTTTCATAAGTTGACCTTCCTTCTTGTATCACGTACTTTGAGAGCACACACCAGAACAATTTGAATGCACACTTACCACAATCATGGACGTTTATGCCCCCGTCTCCCAAGGCTTTCCAGGACTACTACCCCGACGATCTGAGCTACTGCTACGGCTGCGGCCGGTTGAATGAGCACGGACATCAGATCAAAAGTTTCTGGGAAGGAAATGAATCCGTCGCGTCATTCACTCCGAAGCCGTATCATATCGCCGTGCCGGGGTACGTCTACGGAGGATTGATC